>NZ_QCXO01000122.1:0-59632 GCF_023383675.1 Microbacterium sp. ER1 | reverse complement strand
TTCGCGGGCAGTGCCGGAGCGTCGGGGCGGAGCGACGAGAGGGGGTCGAATCCCGCAGCCGCGCGTGCGAGCACGTCGTCCAGTTCGAGGTGGGCGAGCCCCGGGTCGTCAAGCTCCTCCCACGTACGCGGCGCCGCGACGCCGGGGCGGGCGCGCCCGCGCAGGGAGTACGGGGAGATCGTCGTCTTCTTGCCGTTGTTCTGGCTCCAGTCGAGGAACACCTTGCCCCCGCGCACGGCCTTGGACATGACGCTCGTCGCGAGGTCCGGGTGGTCGTTCTCGATGATGCGGGCCAGTTCTTTGACCACGGCGGAGACCTCGGCGCTGGTCTGCTCGCCGGGCAGGGACGCGTAGAGGTGGATGCCCTTGCTGCCGCTCGTCACGGGCAGGGGGTCGAGGCCCATACCGGTGAGGAGCGTCCTGGCGATCCGGGCGACCTCGGCGCACTGCGCGAGGTCGGCGCCGGGTCCGGGGTCGAGGTCGAGCACAAGACGGTCCGGGCGACCGGGCAGGCCCTCCGGGGTGAACCGCCATTGCGGCACGTGCAGCTCGATCGCGGCGACCTGCGCGAGCCACACGAGCGTGGGAACGTCCTCCACCAGCGGATACGCCTTGGGGCCGTCGGAGTGCTGGATGTCCTGCCGCGGGATCCAGTCCGGAGCCCCGGGCTCGAGCTGCTTCGTGAAGAAGGAGTCTTCCGGGGCGGCGGCGGTGCCGACCCCCTCGACCCAGCGCTTGCGGGTGACCGGGCGGCCGTCGAGGAGGGGCAGGAGCAGGGGCGCGATGGCGGTGTAGTAGGCGATGACCTCGCCCTTGGTCGTGCCCGTCTCCGGATAGACGACCTTGTCGAGGTTGGTCACGCGCAGTCGTCGGCCGTCGACCTGTACGACCTGCGCCTCTCCCACCATGGAGCCAGCGTAGTCAAGGGGTGGTCGTGACGGGTGGGGCTGGTGTCTACTGGTGTGATGAGGACGATCTGGAAGGGCGCCCTGACGTTCGGGCTGGTGAACGTGCCGGTCAAGGTGTACTCCGCGACCGAGGACCACGACGTGCCGCTGCATCAGGTGCACGACAAGGACGGCGGCCGCATCCGCTACCAGCGGACGTGCGAGGTGTGCGGCGAGACGGTCGCCTACTCCGACATCGACCGCGCCTACGTCGACGACGGGCAGACGGTCGTGCTCACCAAGGACGACCTCGCCGCGCTGCCGGCGGAGAAGAGCCGCGAGATCGACGTGGTGGAGTTCGTGCCCTCCGAACAGGTCGATCCGCTCACCCTCGACAAGCCGTACTACCTGGAGCCCGACTCGAAGTCGCCGAAGGCGTACGTGCTGCTGCGCAAGACCCTGGAGCAGACCGACCGCACCGCGATCGTGCGGTTCACGCTGCGCCAGAAGACGCGGCTCGCCGCCCTGCGCGTGCGGGGCAAGGTGCTCGTGCTCCAGACGCTCCTGTGGTCGGACGAGGTCCGGGAGGCGGAGTTCCCGTCCCTCGACGAGGACGTGCGGATCTCGAAGAAGGAGCTGGAGCTGTCGTCTTCGCTCGTGGACAGCTACTCGGCCGACTTCGACCCCGAGGAGTTCGTCGACGAGTACCAGAAAGAGCTCCGCACCCTCATCGACGCGAAGATCGAGGCCGGGGAGACGTTCGACGTGGCCGAGACGTTCGGCGGCGACGGCGAGAAGGCGGCGGACGGCGGCGAGGTCATCGACCTGATGGAGGCGCTGCGCGCGAGCGTGGCCCGCTCCAAGGAGAAGCGCTCGAAGAACGCGGGCTGATCCGCGACGGGGTCAGTGCTTGCCGTCGCCGTCGAGGTCGGGGGCCCGGTCGAACACGTCGGCGTCGAGGACGAGCTCCTCCGCCTCCTCGTGGTCGGTCACGACGTCTTCGCCCGCGGCCGCGGCCTTCTTCGCCTTGTGGCGCTCGGTGAGGTAGTGCCACAGGGTGACGATCGCCGTGCCGCCGACGGCGATGAGCAGGATGATGTCGATGTACTCGACGACGAGGTGCCGGATCCACGGGATGTAGGCGATGAGGTAGCCGACCATCGTGAGGCCGAAGCCCCAGATCATCGCTCCGATGAAGTTGTAGAGCGAGTAGCGCCGCCAGGGCATGTGGCCCACGCCGGCCGCGACCGGGGCGAACGTGCGCACGATCGGCACGAAGCGGGCCAGGATCACGGTGAGTCCGCCGAAGCGCTCGAAGAACGCGTTGGTGCGCTCGACGTTCTTCCTGCTGAACAGGCCGGATTCCTTGCGTTCGAACACCGCCGGGCCGCCCTTGTGGCCGATGACGTAGCCGACCTCGCCGCCGATGAACGCCGAGAGGGCGATGAGCAGCGAGACGACCCAGATGTTCACGCCGAAGACGTTGCTCGTGTGGGTCAACAGGCCCGCGATGATGAGCAGCGTGTCACCGGGCAGGAGGAAGCCGACCAGCAGACCGGTCTCGGCGAAGATGATGAAGCAGACCACGAGGAGCGCCCACGGACCCGCCGCCCCGATGATCGTCTGCGGATCGAGCCACGGGATGAGCGCGGTGGGGGCGTGCAGCATGCTTTCGAGCACTGGCGGGATTCCCGTCGGTCGTGAGGTGTCGGCGGTGGAGCGATGCGGGCGCCGAAGCACCCGTCGTGCGGAAGGTGGGACTTGAACCCACACGCCCTGGGGCACAGGAACCTAAATCCTGCGTGTCTGCCAATTCCACCACTCCCGCGCGGTGGCTTCAGTCTACTGACCCCCGCGCTGTTCGACCCTGGGGATCGTCCCGCAGTTCCGCGCCGTCACGCAGGGCGATGACGCTCCAGTCGGACGACGGCGACGAGGACTCCCGCCGCGAGCGCACCGAGTCCGCCCATCGCCATGTCGCCGATGGTGTCCTCGTAGGTGACGAAGATCTCGTCGGTGACGAAGGTGCGCCCCGCCCACTCGATCATCTCCCACACGGCGCTGGCCGCGAGCCCGATGACGGTGCAGAGGACGATCGGGATGCGGGGGCGGAACGCGGGTGACTCCTGCGCGGTGACGATGCCGAAGCGGGAGAGCACGAGGTAGGCGCTGGCGGCGAGGGCGCCTGTGCAGACGAAGTGCACGACGAGGTCCCACCCGGTGAGCGTGCGGTACAGGTCGAACACGTTGCTCGCCGCCGCGATGAGCACGATCAGGCCGATCGCGAGGTCGATGCCGCCGCGCATCCCGAGGACGCGGGGGAGCATGAGGGCGGGAAGGGCGAGCGCGAGGATGCCGGCGTCGGTCGGGGTCGACCAGATCGCCGCGACGAGGACGCTGAGGATGCCGATCACCCGGACGGCGTCGGCGCCGTACTCCGCCACGGACTGCGGCGGGCGGAGGAAGTCCTCCTTCATGCGGGCTCCTCGGGTGCGGCAGCGGGGGCGAGATCGATCAGGGCGTGCACGGGGAGGTGATCCGACGGCCAGCCCCCTCCATACTGCCGCGCATCGATGCCGGCCCGGCGCACGGGAAGCGCGGGGGAGACGAGGATGCCGTCGATGCGGCGTCCGCGGCGGGGCGTCCGATAGCCGGCGAACGTGCTCCAGGCGGGTGTGCGGCGGGACACGGCGGCCGTCCACGAATCGCGGAGGACGCCGTCGGCTTCCAGGGCGCGCCACGGTGCCGAGCCCGCGGCGGCGTTGACGTCCGCGAGGAGGATGATGGGTGTCGCAGAGGCGACGGCGAGGTCGTGCACCGCCTGCGCCTGACGGAGCCGCGCCCACGGCGAGAACGCGTCGAGGTGGGTGTTGAGCACGGTGACGGGAGCGTCCGTGCGGCGGTCGCGGAAGGACGCCTCCACCGCCACCCGCGGCGCGACGCTCAGCCAGGAGCGCGAACCGGGGCGATCAGGGGTGCGGGAGAGCGCGACCTGTCGCCAGGTGCGCAGCTCCAGCCGGTCGGCGTCGTAGAAGAGGGGACAGCCCTCGCCGCGGGGTCCGGGGAGGCGGCCGTGGCCGACGCGGCGGAACGACGGGCCGAGCGCGGCGGAGACGGCGGCAGCCTGCGCGGGGAGGGCCTCCTGCACACCGAGGAGGTCCGGCCGCTCGGTGCGCAGGAGCGCGGTGAGCCGGGGGCGTCGGATCTCCCAGCGGTCGGCGCGCGGCCAGGCGAGTGCACCGAGGTCGCGGCGGATGTTGAGGGTCATGACGTGCAGCTCGGTGGCGGATGGTGTTCCGAGGAGCGGGGCGGTCATCGGCGGGCTCCGGGCGCGGGGACGCCGAGGCGGTGCAGTACCCGGCGCAGCACGAGCCGCACCCAGCGCACGGGAGGGAAGTCCTCCGGCCAGTGCACGAGGACGGTCCTGGCACCGACCCAGGCCCGGCGGGCGAAAGAGCGGGCGCTGCCGAACGGGCGCATGGAGATGCCCATGTCGGTGTGCAGGAGCCAGCGGATGCGGTGGCGCTCGCCGACGTGGAAGGCGAGGTCGAGGTCGTCGTGGAGTTCGGCGTCGGCGCGGTGCACGCGGGCCCGGACGGCGAGCCAGGCCGTGCGGCGGAGTGCGAGGTTCGACCCGAACAGCGGTGCGTGGCCGAGGGCAGAGCCGCAGACGACGACGTAGGAGAAGAGGTAGGCCGCCGCGAGGGGGCGGCGCAGGAACCGAGGGCCGTCCACGAAATGTGCCCCGCCTGTCCAGGCGCCGACCCGCGGGTCGCGTGTGCACGCGGTCGCCATCGTCTCGATCCATCGCGGCCCCGGGACGCCGTCCGCGTCGAGCCGCAGGATCACGTCGCCCGTCGCCGCGTCGTACCCGGTCGCGCTCGCCGCGGGGATGCCCGGGGTGTCGCACCGCACGACCCGTGCACCGTGCTGGGCGGCCACGGCGGCCGACTCATCGGTCGAGGCGTTGTCCACGACGATGATCTCGTCGGGCGGGAGCGTCTGCCGGGCGAGGGCGCGGAGACACCGCCGCAGTTCCGCCGCGTCGTCCTTGACCGGGATGACCACGCTCAGGGTTGGTTCGGGGGCGGCTGGTGTGGCGCGGTGCACGTCGTCTCCTCGCAGGTCTGCTCCTCAGCCTAAGGAGCGCGACGACGGGGGACGTACCGGTTGACACCGGGGCGGGCGGCTCGATACGGCGGCGTCAGGAGGAGCTCTCGATGCAGACCGCTTGTCCCTCGACGAACGTATCGATCGCGGTCCGGCGGAGTTCCTGTTCGCGGTCGGGGTCCGCGTCGTCGCCGTTCTGGACGCCGACGCGGTAGTCGTAGAGCGCGCGCAGGTCGTCGCTCACCGCCGTCGCTGCCTCCTGCACCTCGCCGTCGACGTCCAGCTCGGCGTACTCGTCCGCGAGCTCCTTCAGGCGCTCGGTCTGCTCCGGGCTCGGCATGCCGCCGACCGTGTCCTGGGCGAAGAAGGCCTCGAGCTCCGTATCGACGGCGGCCACGCTCTGGCACTGCAGGAGATCGGCACCCCCGGTGCAGCCTGACAGGACGAGAACGGCGAGGAGCCCGCACGAGACAGTGAACCGCTTCATGCCTGCACGGTACCGGGTGCCGGACGGCCTCCGTTCGGAGGCGGCGGATGGGGTGTGGATAACTCAAGGGGCCGGGAGCGGATCGTTGCGAGGATGCAGGGATGGAGCAGCCCGCGTCGATCATCGCCGACCTCGTGCGGCGTCGGCTGCGGACCGAGGGGGTGGATCCGGCGACGGACCCGGAGCGGGCGCGGAAGGTCGCCCGGGCCGAGGTGCGGCGTCACGATGATCGGGCGCTCGCGCGGGGCGGCGTGCTGGTCGAGGACGAGGCGGCGTGCGTGCGGGACGTGCTGGCGGCGGTGAGTGGCTTCGGTGCTCTGCAGCCGCTGCTCGACGACCCGGGCATCGAGGAGGTGTGGGTCAACGGCGACGGGGTCGTGCACACGGCGCGGGGTGGGGTCGCGGAGCGGACGGCGCTGCGGTGGGACGGGGCGACGGTTCGGGATCTGGTGGAGAGGATGCTGCAGGCGACGGGGCGGCGGGTGGACATCGGGCAGCCGTTCGTCGATGCCTCGCTGCCGGACGGCTCGCGGCTGCACGTGGCGATCGCCGATGTCGTGCGCGGGGCGTGGGCGGTCAACATCCGCAAGTTCCTTCCCGGGCACCGCTCACTCGACGCTCTCACGGCGCAGGGCGCACTGACTCCCGATGCCGCGCGGGCCCTCGGTGAGGCGATGCGGACGGGCGCATCCGTGATCGTGTCGGGAGCGACCCATGCGGGCAAGACGACGATGCTCGGAGCGCTGCTCGCCGCCTGCGCGGCCGAACAGCGCATCATCACGGTGGAGGAGACGTTCGAGCTCGCGGTGGACGGCCCTGACGTCGTCGCGCTGCAGGGACGTCAGCCGAGCCTCGAGGGGACCGGCGAGATCACGCTGAGGCGGTTGGTGAAGGAGGCCCTGCGGATGCGACCGGACCGGCTCGTGGTGGGGGAGGTGCGCGATGCGGAAGCACTCGACCTCGTGCTGGCGCTCAACACCGGAGTGCCCGGCGCCTGCACGGTCCACGCCAACTCCGCCGCGGAGGCGCTCGACAAGCTGTGCTTGCTGCCCCTCCTCGCCGGCCGGAACATCGACCGCGGCTTCGTCGCCCCGGCGATCGCGTCGTCCGTCGACCTCGTCGTCCACTGCACGCGCGATGCGGCGGGGCGCCGATACGTCGAGGAGATCGTCGCCCCGACGGGTGAGGTGATCGAGGGGCGGGTGCTCAGCAGGCCGATTTTCGGAGCCGGGCGCCCCCGCGGCCGATCGGCCCCGGCCGGCTCGGAGGTTCTCGCATGACGTTCCTCCTCGGCGCGACGCTCGCGGCCGGCGTGCTCCTGATCCTGTCACCGTGGCTGTGGCCGGCAGGGGAACGCTCCGCGTCCTCTCCGCATCGCGGTCGCCTGGCTCGTCTCGCGGGCGAGGCGGGGTTCCCGGCGGTGCAGACCCGCTCTCTCCTGATCGGCATCGCCGGTGCCGCGCTCGGCGCCGCCTCCCTCGCCTGGCTCGTCACGGGGATCGCCGCGCTCGCGATTCTGGCCGGGCTGGCCGGAGGCACGGCGCCGATCGCCTACCTGCGTGGCCGCCGTCTGCGGCTGCGGCGTCTGCGGCGCCAGCTCTGGCCCGACGTCTGCGACCTGCTGATCGCCGCGATCCGGGTCGGTCTGTCGCTCCCCGATGCGGTGGCCACCCTCGCGGAATCGGCTCCACCGCCGCTCCGCCCCGCGTTCGATGGGTTCGCCCGAGACCTGCGGAGCAGCGGACGGTTCGACGCCAGTCTCGACCGGCTGAAGGCCGTCCTCGCTGACCCTCTCGGGGACCGGATCATCGAGACCCTGCGGATGGCACGGCAGGTCGGCGGGACCGAGCTCATCGGCGTGCTGCGGGCGCTCTCCTCGTCGGTCCGTGCCGATGCGGCGCTCCGCGGCGAGGTCGAGGCGCGGCAGTCGTGGATCCGCGGGGCGGCCGTCCTCGGAGCCGTGGCGCCGTGGGTCATCCTCACCCTCCTGATCCTGCGGCCGGAGGGGGCCAAGGCCTATGGCACGCCGGAAGGGATCGCCGTGATCGTCGTGGGCGCGGTCGTGTCCGTCGTCGCGTTCCGCCTCATGATCCGGATCGGTCGGCTGCCCGAGCCGCGTCGGTGGTTCGGGTGAGCGGGCTCTCCGCGCTCGCCGTGGCCGTGCTGCTCGGCGGGGGATTCGCCGGGGGTGTCCTCTCGCTTCTGGCGGGCCTCCCGCGGTGGCGGGCGGCGTCGCTCGCGTCGCGGATCGCGCCGTACGTGCGGGACGTCGTCGACGACGAGGTGTTGCCGCGCGATGCCTTCGCCCGGCCCGGCACCCTGCCCGCCGGAGGGTTCCGCCTCGGCGCGCGCGGGGCGCGGGCGCTCGACCGTCTGCTCGGCGGGACGGATGCTCTCCGACGGCGGCTCGCGCAAGCGGGCTCCGCACTCGATCCCGTCGCCTTCCGCGGTCGTCAGCTCGCGGTGATCGTGGGCGGAATCGCTGCCGGAGCGCTCGCCGTCATCGTTCTCGTCGTGATCGGTCGGTGGTCGCCTCCGGTCGGGTCGATCCCGCTCCTCGCGGGAGCGGCGGCCGGTGTGGCGTACGACCTGCGACTGTCGACGCGGGTGCGCGCGCGGAAGGTGCGCTTGACCGAGGAGCTGCCGACGACGCTGGAGTTCCTGGCGCTCTGTCTCTCGGCGGGCGAGGGGTTCCTCGATGCCGTGAAGCGCGTGGCCGGTGTGGGGTCGGGGGAGCTCACGGGCGAGCTGCGCCGCGTGGTACTGGAAGTCGGGACGGGGTCGCCGCTGGCGGACGCGCTGACGGCCATGGCGGCTCGGTTGGAGCTTTCCGGGCTGACGCGGGCCGTGGACCAGATCGTCGCGGCGCTCGAGCACGGAGCGCCGCTCGCCGCCGTCCTGCGCGCTCAGGCCGACGATACGCGGGAGGAGGCCAAGCGCACGCTCATCGAGCAGGCCGGACGGAAGGAGATCTTCATGCTGCTGCCGCTGGTCTTCCTGATCCTGCCGCTGTCCGTCGTGTTCGCGATCTACCCGGGCCTGTTCATCCTGCGCCTCGGCATCGGGTGAGTGGTCGGCGGGTGAGGTCGCGAGGGCTTACCTTTTGACTATGGGAAGTCTCGAGTACAACAGCTCTCGTCCGCCGATCGACGTCGAGGACACCCTGCTGGCGCATCTGAAGATCGTGATCTCCACGAAGCTGCGGCGTCAGGAGAGCTTCATGATGACGTGGCCCTCGGGGACGAAGAGCCCCGGCCGGCTCTCCGCGTGGATGCACCCGGCCATCCCGCTGGTGCTCGAGTTCGACGCCGACCCGGTCCCCGCGATCGACCCGGCCCGGGTCAGTCACATGATGGAGCGCTTGAACGCGCGCGGCGAGCTCCTCATCGACGAGTTCACCTCCTGACGCTGCCGCGGCTTCCCGCGGCGCTCAGACGTCCCAGTCCGGTAGTCCCCCGAGGTCTTCGGCGAGGCTTCCCTCGCCGGCTACCTTGACCCGGAAGAGGAACACTCGCGACGTCGGGTGGACGAGGACACTCGCGAGGCCGTCCGACGTGGCGAACGAGACGAATGTCGGCTCGGTACGTGCGGCGGCTTCGATCCGTTCTCGGAGGGCGACGACATCGGTGCCGCGAGGCAGAGGATAGGTGAGCCCGTCGATCTCGACCCGCGCCCGCATCTCATCGTCAGGTCCGGGGCGCATGCGTGACAGGCTATCCCTCGTCGTGGTGTCCGGACCCGGGGTTGTGCGAATCGTGCGACGGGAGTACAGAACCCCGCCGCTTCGCCCTTCGCGCAGCGACGACGATGATGATGACGGCGACGAGGATCACCACGCCGACGACGATCGCGATCAGCACCGGAATCGACGGCAGCAGGGGGTTGGGTTCCATGGGGCAGGAGCCTATTGCGCTCCCGCGGCTTCCGGTAGACGACCATGAAGGCCGCCCCTGTGGATAACGTCCGCGCCGCGGCGGGTCTCCGATGCACACTGGCGGCATGATCTCTCGTGCGCGCTCGATACTCCGTGCCTTCCACGATGACGAACGGGGAGACGTGCCCGGCTGGGTGCTCGTGACCCTGATGACCGCGGGCCTCGTCGTGCTCATCTGGGCGGTCGCCGGACCCGCGCTCACCTCCCTCTTCGAGCAGGCCATCCAGCGGGTGTCGGGGCTCTGACATGCGTGCGCCTGCGGGGGTGACCGACGACCGCGGATCGAACCCGGTGGAGTTCCTCCTCGTCGGCACCCTGCTCACCGCGCTCACCCTCGCGGTGCTGCAACTGGCGTTCGCGATCTACGTGCGCAACGTCGTCCATGACGCCGCCGTGGAGGGGGCGTACTACGCGGCTCTCGCGGACACGACGGCCGCGGAGGGGGAGGAGCGGGCGCGCGAGGTCATCCGTCGCGCGGTCGGCCCCTCCTATGCCGACGACATCACGGTGGCCTCGGCACGGCGAGGCGGACAGGAGACCGTCGCAGTCCGGATCCGGACGACGCTCCCGGTGTTCGGGCTCGTCGGTGTCCCTGCGGCCTTGCAGGTGGAGGCTCACGCACCGGCGGAGTCGTTCGATGCGCGATGACGCGGGGTCGAGCTCGCTGGAGTTCATCGCCGTCGGGGTGATCATGCTCGTGCCGCTGCTGTACCTCGTGATCGCCGTGGGCTCGGTGCAGGAGCAGTCGCTGGGCGTCGAGGCTGCGGCGCGCCAGGCCGCACGTGCCATCGCCTCGGCACCCGACATCGCGGCGGCGGCCGACCGCGGGGAGGAGGTGCTGGACGGGATCGTCGCGGAGTACGGCATCGATAGCGGAGCGGTCGACGTCTCCGTGTCGTGCCGTCCCCGGACCTCGGCCTGTCCGGCGGCGGGAGCGACGGTGGTCGTCACGGTCTCGACGCGCGTACCGCTGCCGCTCGTGCCGGGCGTGCTCGGACTCGACCAGGCGACCTCCGTCCCCGTCGAAGCGGTGTCGGTGCAGAAGGTGTCGCGGCGATGGGGCGGGGGATGAGGGGACGCGTACCGGCCCGGAAGCAGCACCGTGAGGGCGGCGACGACGGGAGCGTGCTGCTGCTCGTGCTCGGCTACCTCCTCCTCGCGCTCGCGGTGCTGTTCGTGTGCATCTGCGCCACCGACCTCTACATCGCCCAGAAGCGGCTGGACGGTCTTGCGGATGCGGCGGCGCTCGCCGGAGCGGACGGCTTCACGCTGCAGGTGGAGGGGGAGGTGCCGCGCGCGACGCTCACCGACGCGGGGGTGGCCGAGCAGGCGGTGCCGCTCGTCCTCGGAGCGGGGTTCGAGGCGACCGTCGTCGACGCGGGCACCCCGGACGGCGTGAGCGCGCGCGTCACCGTCGCGGCGACCTGGCACCCGCCGCTGCTCTCGCCGTTCGTGCCGGACGGGGTGCCCCTGCAGGCGACGGCGACGAGCCGGACGGCACTGCGCTGAGCGACCGGGTACTCAGTCGTCGGCCGGGTCCGGCGTGCGCGGCGGCGTGCGGGGCACGAACCGGGGGATCCAGCGGAGGAACCCGGCGGCGCCGACGAGTCCGATCAGGCCCATGGCCCCCGCCGCGAACGACAGGGACGCGACCGCGGTGATGCCCGAGACGAGGAGCGGAGCGACGGCGCCGCCGGCATCGGTCAGCGTGCGCCACGACCCGAGGAACGCGGCGGGGTCGTGCTTCGGCGCGACGTCCGCGCCGAGAGTGAGGAGGATGCCGCTCGACAGTCCGTTGCCGACGCCGAGGACCGCGGCGAACATGCCGAACCAGAGCACCGCGGAGTCGAGGTCGTGCGTGACCGACAGGGCGAGGAACCCGGCGCCCATCAGCACCATCGCGGGCATCGCCGCCCAGAGCCGGCCGAAGCGGTCCATCACCTGGCCGCTGGCGTAGAAGAGGGCGAAGTCGATGGCGCCGGACACCCCGACGACGAGAGCGATGGTCGACGCGTCGAGGCCCAGGGAGAGCCCCCACAGCGGCAGGACGACCTGCCGTGCCGATCGCACCGCGGACAGCGAGGCCGCGGCGAGTCCGAGCCGACCGAGCACTCCGCGCTGCCGCCACATGGTCTGGAAGATCCCGGCCCGCTCGACGGTGGGGATCGACCCGGTCACGGCCTCTCCGCTGTCCTCCGCGAACCGGATCGTCGTCCGCAGCGGTGCGACCGTCTTCTCCGGATCCGGTCCGAAGAGCACGAGCACGACCATGACCACGAGGCAGGCGAGGAAGAACCAGATCGCCGCGGCCTCGGTGCCGAAGAGCTGCAGGAGACCCGCGGAGACGAACGGGCCGATGAAGATGCCCAGACGGAAGCTGCCGCCGAGCAGGGAGAGCGAGCGGGCGCGGAACGCCAGCGGCACCCGCGTGGTCATGAACGCGTGCCGGGCGAGCCCGAACGCCGCGGCGCACAGGCCCAGGAGGAACACGGACGCCGCGAGGACCCCGAGCGACGGCGCGAACACCATGCCGACGGCGGCGAGGATGGCGATGACGCCTGCGATCACCATCGTGAAGCGCTCGCCGATGCGCCCCACGGCCCAGCCGGCCGGGAGATTGCCGCACAGCTGACCGACCACGAGCGCCGAGGCGACGAGGGCGGCGAAGGCGACGTCGGCCCCCATGGACGCGGCGATGACCGGGATGAGCGGGATGACCGCACCTTCGCCGAGGGAGAAGAGGACGGTCGGCAGGTACACCATCGGCCCGAACTGGCGGAGGACCGTGGATGCACTGCTCACGCCCTTCACGCTACTCCGGTCGGCGCGGACGACCGGACACCACCGTCCCCGCGCGCGCGGGCGGCACGTTAGGCTGAGGTGTCATGCTCGAACTAGATCTCTCCGCCGAAATCCAGGCGCTCAGGCACACCTTCGGCGACATCAGCGAGGTCGTCGATGTCAACCGTCTCCGCGAGGACATCGCGCGTCTCAGCGAGGAGGCCGGCGCGCCCGACCTCTGGGACGACACCGAGAACGCCCAGAAGGTCACCAGCGCGCTGAGCCACCGTCAGTCGGAGCTCGCCCGCATCACCGGCATCGCCCAGCGCCTCGACGACCTCGAGGTGCTCGTCGATCTGGCGAACGAGATGGGTGACGAGGAGTCGGCGATCGAGGCCCGCAAGGAGCTGCAGACGCTCACCGACCTCATCAACCAGCTCGAGGTGCAGACGCTGCTCGACGGCGAGTACGACGAGCGCAGCGCCATCGTGACCATCCGCTCCGGCGCCGGCGGCGACGACGCGACCGACTTCGCCGAGATGCTCATGCGCATGTACCTGCGCTGGGCGGAGCGTCACAAGTACCCCGTGAAGGTCATGGACACCTCGTACGCGGAGGGCGCGGGCATCAAGTCGGCGACCTTCGAGATCGACGCGCCCTACGCCTTCGGCACGATCTCGGTCGAGGCCGGTACGCACCGCCTCGCCCGCATCAGCCCGTTCGGCTCCGCGGACAAGCGCCAGACGTCGTTCGCCGCCGTCGAGGTCATCCCGCTCATGGAGGAGGCGACCGAGGTCGACATCCCCGAGAGCGACATCCGGGTCGACGTCTTCCGCTCTTCCGGCCCCGGCGGCCAGTCCGTCAACACGACCGACTCCGCCGTGCGCATCACGCACCTCCCGACCGGAATCGTCGTGTCGATGCAGAACGAGAAGTCGCAGATCCAGAACCGCGCCGCGGCCATGCGCGTGCTGCAGAACCGCCTCCTCCTGCTGCAGAAGGAGCAGGAGGCCGCCAAGAAGAAGGAACTCGCGGGCAACATCACCGCGAGCTGGGGCGATCAGATGCGCTCCTACTTCCTCTACGGACAGCAGCTCGTGAAAGACCTCCGTACGGGCCAGGAGTCCGGCAACCCCGCCGCCGTGTTCGACGGCGATCTTGACGACTTCATCTCGGCGGGCATCCGCTGGCGCAAGCGCAAAGACGAGGACTGATCCTTACGACGAAGGCCCCGGGAGCTCCCGGGGCCTTCGTCGTGCGGTGCGGACGGGTCAGCGAGCCGACGCCTCGACGGTCACGCGCGCGACCTCCTGCAGCATCTCGTCCGTGATGACGACCACGTACGACGGGCTCTCGGCGACGTCGAACGAGACGGTGCCCTCCGCCGTGGACCCGGCGTCCTGCTCGCTGGACTCCAGCGTCGCCTCGCCGAAGATGTCGTAGTCGCCCTCGGTGCCGTCTGCGGTCTCGACGGAGAAGTAGAGCGGGTTGACGTAGGTCGTCCCGTCGAGCGTCTCCCAGGCCACGTCGATCACCAGATATCCGCCGTTCGCGGGCTCGAAATCCGTGCCGTTGGTCGGGCCGAACGTGGCGGAACGGATGGTGACCTCGGCCGTGCCCTCGAGCTGCGGCACGGTGACCGGCTCTCCCAGCGTGCCCTCGGCGACCTCACCCGTACCCGCGTCGCCGGTGTCGTCGGTCTCCGGCGCCGGGCTCTGAGTCGTGCCCTCGTCGTAGTCGGGAAGCGTGACCGGACGCACGGTGTTCGCGACAGCCAGCACGAAGAAGATGCTCACGACGATCGCGACGATGCCACCGAGCACCGACACCCCGAGCCCGGTGATCCCCGGCCACTTGGTGCCCTTCAGGAACAGGGAGATGAGCGAGACGATGAACCCGGCCGCCAGGAGGAACCAGGCGAACGGCAGCGTCACGGGGATGAACGCGAGGAGGAGGCCGAGCGCGGCGAGCCCGAGGCCGACGAGTCCGAGCACCGAGACCTTCTTCGCCGCCGCGGGAGCCGGCGCCTGACCGGGGTACGCGCCCTGGCCGGGATACGCCCCCTGCCCCGGATACGTTCCCTGCCCCGGATACGTTCCCTGAGTGCCCGGTGCCTGGCCCGGGTATCCGCCGGCGCTCTGCGCGCCCGGGTACGCGCCCGGTGCCGGGTAGCCGCCCTGGCCCTGGTACGCGTTCTGACCGGCACCGGCCGGCGGGACGATCGGCGCCGCGCCGGGGAGGTCGTGCGCGCCGCTGGTCGGTGCGCTCCAGTCCTGTGCCGGCTCAGGCGCGACGATGAACTCGGTCGCGGGCTCGTCCGGAGCGATCTCGCGCTCGGCGGCGACGGGTTCCGGAGCGACGGTCTCCGCCGACGCCGTCGGCTCCTGTCCGAGGGGAGCGCTATCGTCGGTCGCCGCGGCGGGGCTCTCCGCCGGGGTGCCCTCCGCGCCCGCGTCTTCGGTCGCCGTCGCGGTGGTGTCCTCGGTCGCCGTCGCGGTGGTGTCGCCTGTCGCCGTCGTCTCCGGCGCGAAGTGCTCGGTCCACTGCTGGCCGTCCCACCAGCGCAGGCGCCCGGAGCCGTCGTCGTACCAACCAGCAGGTGTCGTCATGGGGATCCCCTCCGTGTGTGCGCTCGCGTGGGGCACGCGAATCGACACTCCATGTATAGCAGCGGGCGACGACGCCGGTGGGGCCGGGGGGCGGAGGAATCGCAGGGCGGCGTGCTGCGCGGCGGGGTGTCGTGCCGAGCCGGAGGCGGTGGCGCGCTTAGGCTCGATTCGCCATGATTCGGTTCGAGAACGTCACGAAACGCTACCGCGGGACGTCGAAGCCCGCCCTGTCCGGTGTCGACTTCGAGGTGCAGCGCGGGGAGTTCGTCTTCCTCGTCGGTGCCTCCGGGTCCGGCAAGTCCTCCTGTCTGCGCCTCATCCTCCGCGAGGACGTGCCGACGAGCGGTCGGGTGGCCGTCCTCGGCCGCGACCTGCGGGCGCTCGCGAACCGGAAGGTGCCGTACTTCCGTCGGCACATCGGCTCGGTGTTCCAGGACTTCCGGCTGCTGCCGTCCAAGACGGTCTATCAGAACGTCGCCTTCACGCTGCAGGTCACCGGCTCGTCCCGCGGCTTCATCCAGCAGGCCGTTCCCGAGGCGCTCGCTCTCGTCGGACTCGACGGCAAGGAGAAGCGCATGCCGCACGAGCTCTCCGGCGGGGAGCAGCAGCGCGTCGCGATCGCCAGGGCGCTCGTCAACCGTCCGCAGGTGCTGCTGGCCGACGAGCCCACCGGAAACCTCGACCCCGCGACCTCCGTCGACATCATGCAGCTGCTCGCCCGGATCAACGCGGGCGGCACGACGGTGCTCATGGCCACGCACGAGGCCGGCTTCGTCGACCAGATGCGCCGCCGCGTGATCGAGCTCCGCGACGGCGAGATGGTCCGCGACGAGGTGCACGGCGGATACGGCGACACCTCGAACATCCCGCGCCTGGTGCCGGAGGAGGTCCGCGGTGCCGCGGCCGCCGCCGCCCTCACCGCCGTGCAGGAGGTGCAGCGCCAGACCGCCGACCTCTCCGTGGTGCGCGCCGCACTGGCCGAGGAGCTGGACGCCCAGCGCCGGGCTGCGGCCGCATCTCCCGCGGTCACCAAGCCCGCCGCCGACCCGGCCCCGCAGGTGGTCGAGCCGCCGGAGCCCGCGCGGGAGCCGGGCGTGGTCGAACCGCCGGACGTGGTGCATCCCCCGGCCGCGCCGCCGTCCGCCGCCGCGCGCCCCGCCCCCGGGGCGCCGGGGACGCGTCCGATCGTGATCCCGGAGGTGGACGTCGCCGAGCTCGGCGTGGCGGACCGCCTCGGCCTGTCGGACCAGGACGACGAGGAAGTGGGCCCGACCTCATGAGAATCGGCCTGATCCTGACTGAGGCCCTCGTCGGCCTGCGGCGCAACATCTCGATGGTGATCTCCGTCGTGCTCGTCACGTTCGTGTCGCTGACGTTCGTCGGTGCCGCGATCCTCATGCAGTCCCAGATCGGCGTGATGCGCGGGTACTGGTCCGAGCGCGCCCAGGTGGCCGTCTACATGTGCTCCGCGGTGTCGGAGTCGGACACCTGCGTGGACGGCGCGGCGAGCGAGGAGCAGGTGGCCGCCGTGCGCGCCCAGCTCGAGGGCGACGCGCTGTCGCCGCTCATCAGCTCCATGACCTTCGACACGAAGGAGGAGACGTACGCCAAGCTCGTCGAGCAGGTGGGGGAGGAGCAGGCCAGCGTGCTCTCGCCCGACCAGGCGTTCGAGGTCTTCTTCGTGACCATGAAGGACCCGGGCCAGTCGCAGGTGCTCGCCGAGGCGTTCAGCGACCAGGCCGGAGTGGAGCAGGTCCAGGACCAGCTCCAATACCTCGAACCGCTGTTCTCCGCGCTGACGGTGGCCACCTACATCGCCGTCGGCATCGCCGTGCTCATGCTCATCGCCGCGACGCTGCTGATCGGCACGACGATCCGGTTGTCGGCCTACGCGCGGCGCAAGGAGATCGGCATCATGCGCCTCGTGGGCGCGTCGAACCGTTTCATCCAGACCCCGTTCGTGCTGGAGGGCGTGTTCGCCGCGCTGCTGGGCTCCGCCCTGGCCAGTGCCGCCGTCGTCGCGGGCATGCACTTCGGCGTGAACGGCTACCTGCGCGGCCGCGTGCCCTTCATCACCACCTGGGTGACCATGCAGGATGCGGCGCTCGTCGTCCCGGTCCTCGTCGGGATCGGCGTGGTCCTCGCGGCCCTGTCGGCGGGCTTCGCGATCCGACGGTGGCTGCGCACCTGATACCCTGAAAGGCTGCTCGGCCGATCCGCTGCCGAGCCGTCCACGGCACCACAGCACAGGAGATCATCATGCCCAGGGAACGCGGGGAGAAGGTCATCGCGACCAATCGTCGCGCGCGTCACGACTACAACATCGAGAAGTCGTACGAGGCGGGGATGGTGCTCACCGGCACCGAGGTGAAGTCGCTCCGCCAGGGGCGCGCGAACCTCAGCGACGGGTACGCGTTCGTGAAGGGCAACGAGGTCTTCCTCGACGCCGTGCACATCCCGGAGTACTCGCAGGGGCACTGGACGAACCACTCGGCCAAGCGCATCCGCAAGCTCCTCCTGCACCGGGAGGAGATCGCGAAGCTCGCCCACGCCGTCTCCGCGGGCGGATACACGCTCATCCCGCTCAAGCTGTATTTCTCGGACGGTCGCGCCAAGGTCGAGATCGCTCTCGCGAAGGGCAAGCGCGAGTACGACAAGCGTCAGACCCTCCGCGAACGCCAGGACACCCGTGAGGCCGAGCGGGCGATGCGGCTGCGCAACCGGGTGGGCGAGTAGCCGCCCGCGCTCAGAGGCTCGGCGTGAAGCCGAACACCCGGCCGAGGAACGCGAGCTCGCGTTCCAGCGCGTCGACGATGGTCTCCGCGCTGCGGAACCCGTGACCCTCGCCCGGGTACAGCACGTACTCGTGGTCGATGCCGTTCGCCGCCAGCGCGTCGCGGATGGCCTCCGACTGGGGCGGCGGCACGACACGGTCCTCCCCGCCCTGCAGCAGCAGCACCGGCACGTCGATGCGGTCGGCGTGGGTCAGAGGCGAGCGCTCGATGTACACGTCCTCGGCGGCGGGGAGCGGACCGACGAGGCCGTCGAGGTACGACGCCTCGAAGTCGTGGGTCTCGGCGGCGAGCATCCGCAGATCCGCGACGCCGTAGCGGCTGATGCCCGCGGCGAACGTGCCACCCCGCACGAGCGCCGAGAGCACCGTCCAGCCGCCCGCCGAGCCGCCGCGGATGGCGATGCGCGCGGGATCGGCGAGACCGGCGTCGGCGAGCCCGCGAGCGGCCGCGATAACGTCGTCCACGTCCACGACGCCCCACTGTCCCTGCAGGCGGTCGCGGTACGCCCGACCGTAACCGGTGGACCCGCCGTAGTTCACGTCGAGGACCCCGATTCCCCGGCTCGTGAAGAAGGCGATCGAGGCGGAGGCCGCTCCCGTGACATGGGCGGTGGGCCCGCCGTGCACGAGCACGATGTAGGGCGGGAGCTCGCCGTCGGCGCCGCGGGGCTCTCCGGGCGCGGCGGGCGGATAAGCGAAGGCGTGCACGGGGCCGTGCGCCCCCTCCACGACGAGCTGCTGGGCCGCCGGCATCCAGTCCTCGTCGACCGGAGCGCCGCCGGTGACGGTCTCGACGGCCCCGCTGTCCACGTCGACGCACCAGATGCCGGAGGTCACGCGCGAGCCGTCTCCGCTGAGCAGCACGCGGGAGCCGGAGACGTCGTCAACGCTGAGATGCCCGTCGCCCGGGACCGCAATGGCGCGCGTCTCGCCGTCCGGGGACACGAGCTGCACCTCGTCGCGGCCGTCGGTGCGGACGGCCACGAGGCGGCCGTCCGCCAGCGGCTGGAACCAGCGGTTGCCGAGCACCCACAGGCCGTAGCCGGTGTCCGCGTCGGATGAGGTGAGCGGGCGGGAGGCACCGGCCTGGAGGCCGTCGAGCGCGAGGTGATGGAGCTGCCAGCGTCCCGAGCCGTCGTCGGCGAACACGAGCGCGTCGTCGCCGATCCATTCCGGCTGCAGGGCGGCGGAGGTGGGGACCCGGGTGATCGTCCCGCCGGCCGCCGATCCGATCGCGAGCGCGGCGCTCTCCCAGGGCATGCTGTCCGCCTGCCATTCGACCCAGGCGACGCGGCTGCCGTCGGGCGAGAGCGCGGGATGGGCGAAGAAGCCGGGACCCTCGACGATCACCCGGATCGCGGAGGCGTCCTCGGCGGCCGAACCGTCCACGGGGATCTCCACGATCGCGCGGCGGTGCGGGTCGGTCGAGAGGTCTTCCCGCACGGCCAGCAGACGGCCGCTCTGCACGCGCAGCCCGCCGTACGCGGGGCCGGCGCCGGTGAGGGGGCTCGGCTCGGCACCCCGATCCATCCGGTGCACGCGCTGGTCGGTGCCGGAGACGAAGTACAGGGTGTCGCCGTCGACGGTCCAGGCGCCGCCCCCGTACTCGTGCACACGGGAGCGGGCGTTCCAGGGCGCCGGGAGGATCTCCGCGCCCGTCGAGCTGCGCACCGTGACGCGTCCGCCCTCGGCGGGCACGGACTCGGCCCACCACACCTCGTCACCCACGAAGCGGGCCCCGTCGATGCGCGGCGCCGCTCCTGCGACGGCTTTCGCGGTGAAGGGGGAGGACCAGGAGCCGAACGGTGAGGACATGCCTCGAGCCTACGGGCGGTGACACACGACGTCACACTCGTGCGGCGGGCCGAGGGCGTGTTCTAAGTTTCTGGAAACGCCCGGTTCATCCCGGGCGTGGAGCGACAGCCGAGCCCGGCACCCGCCCGCGAACGACGTGCTCTTCGTCGTGCGCGGACCCCGGCCCCTGTCCCCTGGAGAGAAGATGTCTTCCACGTTCGACGCCTCCCGCGCCTCCCGCGCCTCCCGCGTGCCGTTCTCCTTCGAGCTCTACCCGCCGCGCTCGGAGTCGAGCCAGGAGGCCCTGCACGAGACCGTCCGTCGTCTCGCCGCGGCCGGCCCGGAGTTCCTGTCGGTGACCTACGGTGCCGGCGGCTCGACCGGCGGCCGCTCGCTCGATGTGCTGCGCTTCATCCGGGAGCACACCGACGTCGAACCCCTCGCTCATCTCACCTGCGTCGGCAACACCTACGCCGGAGCCACCGCGCTCATCCGGGAGTTCCTCGACGCCGGGATCCTCCGCTTCCTCGCCCTGCGCGGAGACCCGCCCGCGGGACAGAGCGAGCCCTTCCTGGGGGACCTGGAGAGCGCCGCCCAGCTCGTGCAGCTCATCGATCGCGTCCAGGCCGAGCGCGCGCCGTACCAGGAGTCTCCGGTCCCCGGTCTCCCCGGGGCCGCACTCGTGGCCCCGCGGCAGAAGGTCGACATCGCGGTCGCCGCGTTCCCGAAGGGGCACCCCCGGGCCACGCACCGCACGCAGGATGTCGAGGCGCTGCTCGCCAAGCAGGCCGCGGGGGCGACCTTCGCCATCACGCAGCTCTTCTTCCACCCCGACGACTACCTCGCCTTCGTGGAGCGCGCCCGCGCCGGAGGCGTCACCATCCCGATCCTCCCCGGCATCATGCCGATCACATCGCCGGCCCGGCTCGCCCGGGTGCTGGAGCTGACCGGGGAGGACCTGCCCAGCGAGCTCGCGATCGCCCTCGATGTCGAGCCGACCGCCGAAGGGCGCCGGGAGATCGGGATCTCCTGGGCCGCGCGCCTCGCCGCCGACGTCGTCGCCGGCGGGGCCCCCGGCGTGCATCTGTACGCCTTCAACCAGCACGAGACCGTCTTGACCGTCCTCGCCGAAGCCGGCATCGTCCCGGCGCTCCGGCACTAGTCCCCGCCGAAAGGAAACACCATGACCGCATTCCCCGAGGGCACTATCCTCGGCTACCCCCGCATCGGCCGTCGCCGCGAGCTCAAGAAGGCCGTCGAGGCGTTCTGGGCCGGCCGCATCGACGAGCAGGAGCTGGAGCGGACGGCCGCGGAACTGCGCGCGGCGACCCGCGAGCGCCTGGCGGGGCTCGGCCTCGGCCGCACGGACTCGTCCATCCCGGAGTCCTTCTCCTTCTACGACCAGGTCCTCGACGCCGCCGTCACGGTCGGCGCGATCCCTGCCCGCTTCGACGACCTCCGCGAGGCCGACGGGTCGATCGGCCTCTCCGCCCTGTTCACCGTCGCCCGGGGCGAGGGCGAGCGGGCGCCGCTGGAGATGACGAAGTGGTTCGACTCGAACTACCACTACCTCGTGCCGGAGATCGGTCCGGAGACGGTGTTCTCCCTCGCCAGCGACCGCCTGGTGCGCGAGGTCGCCGAGGCCGTCGCCGCCGGCTTCGTCACGCGTCCCGTGGTCGTCGGACCGGTCACGCTGCTGGCGCTCGCGAAGGCGTCGGACGACGCGCCGGAGGGCTTCGAGCCGCTCTCGCGGCTGGAGGACGTCCTGCCGGTCTACGTCGATCTGCTCGCCCGTCTGCGCGCCGCGGGCGCCGAGTGGGTGCAGCTCGACGAGCCCGCCCTCGTGAGCGAGTCGCTGCCGGCGACGACCGCGCAGCTCGCGTCCGCCGCGGAGCGCGCGCTCGCGGTGCTCGGGAACGCCGAAGAGCGGCCCTCGATCCTCGTCGCGGCCCCGTACGCGAGCCTCGGCGCGACGTTCGCGACCGTGGCCGCCGCCCCCGTCGAGGCCATCGCCGTGGATCTCGTGCGCGGCACCGTGCCCGACGCGGTGCCGGGTCTCGAGGGCAAGACCCTCGTCGGCGGTGTGATCGACGGTCACAACATCTGGCGTGGCGACCTCTCCGCGGCGTTCGACTCTCTGGAGGCGCTCCGTGCGCTCGGGGCCCCGGTGGCGGCATCGACCTCGACCTCGCTGCTGCACGTGCCGCACGACGTGGAGGACGAGACGGCGCTCGACGAGCGCCTCGTCTCCTGGCTCGCGTTCGCGGATCAGAAGGTGCAGCAGGTCGTGACCCTCGCCCGCGGCCTGTCCGAAGGCCGCACGGCGATCGGGGCCGAGCTGGACGCCGCGACCGCTGCGCTGCAGGACCGCCTGACCGCTCCCGGTGTGCGCGACGGTGCGGTGCGTTCCCGTGCGCTGAGCGACGCCGACTTCGCCCGTGCCCCGTACCAGGAGCGGGAGGAGGCGCAGAACGCCCTCGGCCTGCCGGCGCTGCCCCTGACGACGATCGGCTCCTTCCCGCAGACCGGCGACATCCGCCGCGCCCGGGCCCAGTTCCTCCGCGGCGAGATCCCCGAGGACGACTACGAGGAGTTCCTGCGCCGTGAGGTCGCCGCAGTCGTCTCCCTGCAGGAGGACCTCGGTCTCGACGTCCTCGTGCACGGTGAGCCGGAGCGCAACGACATGGTGCAGTATTTCGCGGAGAACCTCGACGGCTTCGCGGTCACGCAGCACGGATGGGTGCAGTCGTACGGCTCGCGAGCCACGCGCCCATCGATCCTCTGGGGAGACGTCTCGCGTCCTGCGCCCATCACGGTCGGCTGGTCGGCGTACGCGCAGTCGCTCACGGCGAAGCACATGAAGGGGATGCTCACGGGCCCCGTCACGATCCTCGCGTGGTCCTTCGTCCGCGACGACCAGCCGCTGGGGGAGACGGCGAACCAGGTGGCGCTCGCGCTCCGCGACGAGATCGCCGATCTGGAGGCCGCGGGCATCCAGGTGATCCAGGTCGACGAGCCGGCGCTCCGGGAGCTGCTCCCGCTGAAGCAGGCCGACCAGCCGGCGTACCTCGACTGGTCCGTCGCCTCGTTCCGTCTGGCCACGGGCGGCGCTGCGGCGGCGACCCAGGTGCACACCCACCTCTGTTACTCGGAGTTCGGCGTCGTGATCGACGCGATCCGTGCGCTCGACGCGGACGTCACGTCCATCGAGGCGGCCCGGAGCCGCATGGAGGTCGTCGCGGACATCGCCGAGGTGGGCTTCGACCACGGCATCGGCCCCGGCGTGTACGACATCCACTCGCCGCGCGTGCCCACCGTGGAGGAGGTCGAGTCCCTGCTGCGGCGTGCGGTGGAGGAGATCCCCCTCCGTCAGCTCTGGGTGAACCCGGACTGCGGTCTGAAGACCCGCGGATACGCCGAGACCACGGCGTCGCTGCGGAACATCGTCGAGGCCACGCGGCGCGTGCGCGAGGACGTGGTGGTCACCGCCTGACGCGGTCGTCCCCGGACACACGAAGGCCCTCCCGGTGCGCCCGGGAGGGCCTTCGTTCTCGTCTCACCGACGATGCGGGGACTCAGACGGCGCGCATGACCGCGACGACCTTGCCGAGCACGACCGCCTCGTCGCCCAGGATCGGCTCGAAGGCAGAGTTGCGGGGAAGCAGCCACGTGTGGCCGTCGCGACGACGGAGCACCTTGACGGTGGCCTCGCCGTCGAGCATGGCAGCCACGATCTCGCCGTTCTCCGCCGTGTTCTGCGAGCGCACGACGACCCAGTCGCCGTCGCAGATGGCGGCGTCGATCATCGACTCCCCGGAGACCTTGAGCATGAACAGGTCGCCCTTGCCGACGAGCTGCCGGGGGAGCGGGAAGATCTCCTCGACCTGCTGGTCCGCCGTGATCGGCACGCCCGCCGCGATACGCCCCACCAGCGGGACCAGGGCGGCATCGCCCACGGGGGTCGCCACGTCCGCCGGGTTCTCCGCGCCCGTGCCGGGAAGGTCGATGAGGACCTCCATGGCACGTGTCTTGCCCGGGTCGCGACGCAGGTAGCCGCTGAGCTCGAGCTGA
This sequence comes from Microbacterium sp. ER1, assembly GCF_023383675.1. Lineage (NCBI taxonomy): Bacteria > Bacillati > Actinomycetota > Actinomycetes > Micrococcales > Microbacteriaceae > Microbacterium > Microbacterium sp. ER1. Next base: position 36,165 of record NZ_QCXO01000122.1, on the reverse strand, counting down.
CCGAGCTGGTGGGTGACGCTGGACAGCGACTTGAGCCCGACGGCGTCGCCGATCTCGCGCATGCTCGGCGGATAGCCGTTCTGCGCGATCGAGGCCTGGATGACCTCGAGGATCGCCATCTGCTTCGGGCTGAGGCTCTTGCGACGGCGGGTGCGCGGCGCCTCGGACTCGAGGGCTGAGGTGTCGCTCATGGTGCTCCTTCACTGCGTGATCCGACGTGCCGCTTCGAATGTCGGTGGCCCGTGGTGGGGTGTCCTTATCGAAACCGTATCCGAGAAAAGCGCCGATCTGGAAGATCTGTTCGAGCGTGTCGGCTGATTCGCGGAGCGTGGTTTCGAAGACAGCTTGACAGATGTTCGAACTCGAAGATATCTTCGGAACGTAGCTTCGCATCCACGGCTCCCGGCCGAGGCGCGGATGCGAAAGCTACGCCAACCTCCCCGGGCTCCGGCGCCGGGACAGTAAGGAGCAGACATGAGCAGCATCAGCCTCAGCACCGCGACCGCCCTCCCGGCATCGGCCCGTCCGGCCACCCGGCTGCGGATCACGGCACGCGGCCGTCGCACTCTGCTCGCGCTCGCGTCGGTCCCGCTCGCGGCGGGCATCGCCGTCGCCGCCCTCAGCGGAGGCAGCGCGACCGCCTCCGGCGCGGATGCGCCGGCCGTCTCCGTCGAGACCGTCACGGTCATGCCCGGCGACACCCTCTGGTCGATCGCGAGCAGCATCGCTCCCGAGGCCGACCCGCGGGATGTCATCGGTGAGATCACCCGCATGAACCTGCTGCGCGGCGGGGAGCTCCAGGTCGGCCAGGAGCTCGCACTGCCGGCGCGGTACACCGACTGACGCCGAGTCCTCCCGGCCGAATCGTCACGATGAGCTCGGCTCTCCCTGCTCCTCTTAAGATGGGAAGGGTGACCTTCTCCCTCAACGATCTCCCGCTCCGCGACGATCTGCGCGGACTCACCCCGTACGGAGCGCCGCAGGCCCCGCTGCCGGTGGCGCTGAACGTCAACGAGAACACGCATCCGGTTCCCGACGAGGTCGCGAGCGACATCCTCGATGACATCGCCGTGGCGATCCGAGACGTGAACCGGTACCCGGACCGCGAGTTCACGACGCTGCGGGAGGCGTTCGCCGACTACCTGGGTCACGGCCTCACGCCGGAGCAGATCTGGGCGGGCAACGGGTCCAACGAGGTGCTGCAGCACATCTTCCAGGCGTTCGGCGGGCCGGGACGCACGGCCTTCGGATTCGCGCCCACGTACTCCATGTACCCGCTCATCGCGAAGGGGACGGGCGCGTCCTGGATCGCGGGCACCCGTCAGCCCGACTACACGGTCACCCCGGAGGAGGCGGCGCAGCAGGTGCGCGCGGCCGACCCCGACATCGTGATCCTCTGCTCGCCGAACAACCCGACCGGCACCCCGCTGGGGCTCGACGTCGTGGAGGCCGTCTACGAGGCGGCCCGCGGCGTCGTGATCGTCGACGAGGCCTACCAGGAGTTCGCGCCACGGGATGCGGCGTCGGCCCTCACCCTCCTGGAAGGACGGCCGCGCCTCGCCGTCTCCCGAACGATGAGCAAGGCCTTCGCCTTCGCCGGCGCCCGCGTCGGCTACCTCGCGGCCGACCCGGCGTTCATCGACGCGCTCCGGCTCGTGCGACTGCCGTACCACCTCAGCGCTCTGACGCAGGCCGCCGCGGTCGCCGCCCTCCGCAACGCCGACGTCATGCTCGGCATGGTGCAGGAGATCGTGGAGCAGCGGGACCGCATCACGGCGACGCTCGAAGCCCTCGGGTACACCCCGCACCTCTCGTGGTCCAACTTCGTGCTGTTCGGCGGCGTCGCGGATCCGCAGGCGACGTGGCAGCAGCTGTACGACCGCGGTGTGCTCGTCCGCGACGTCGGCATCCCCGGCCACCTGCGGGTGAGCGCCGGCACGGAGGCGGAGACGACGGCGTTCCTGGACGCCCTGGCCTCGATAGGATCGGCATCATGACCATCCCCGCGCCCACCGCACGCACCGCGAGCCGCGTGCGCAGCACGTCGGAGTCCACCGTCGAGGTCGAGCTGAACCTCGACGGCACCGGTGCGAGCCGCATCGACACCTCGGTGCCGTTCTTCGACCACATGCTCACGGCGTTCGCCAAGCACTCGCTGACGGATCTCACCGTGCGGGCCTCCGGGGACACCCACATCGACGCGCACCACACCGTGGAGGACGTCTCGATCGTGCTCGGCCAGGCGATCCTGGCCGCCCTCGGAGACAAGTCCGGCATCTCCCGGTACGGCGACGCCCTCGTCCCCCTGGACGAGGCGCTCGCGCAGGCGGTCGTCGACATCTCCGGCCGCCCCTACCTCGTGCACGAGGGGGAGCCCGCGGGCTTCGAGCACCACCTGATCGGCGGGCACTTCACGGGATCCCTCGTGCGGCACGTCTTCGAGGCCATCACCTTCAACGCCGCGCTGACCGTGCACGTGCGGGTGCTGAGCGGGCGCGACCCGCACCACATCGCCGAGGCCGAGTTCAAGGCGTTCGCGCGAGCGTTCCGCCAGGCGAAGGCCCTGGATCCTCTCGTCGACGGCATCCCGTCGACCAAGGGGGCGCTGTGAGCGCCGCGCCGCGGGTCGCCGTCTTCGACTACGAGTCCGGGAACGTCCACTCCGCTGTGAAGGCGCTCGTCGCCGCGGGAGCCGATGCCGTGCTGACCCGCGACCGCACCGAGGCGCTGGAGGCCGACGGGTTCGTCGTGCCCGGTGTCGGCGCCTTCCAGGCTGTGCGGGACGCCCTGCACGCCCACGGCGGCGACGAGATCATCGGCCGTCGTCTCGCGGGGGGCCGACCGGTACTCGGCATCTGCGTCGGCATGCAGGTGCTGTTCGAGCACGGCGTCGAGCGGGGGCACGACACCGCGGGCCTCGGCGAGTGGCCGGGTGCTGTGACGGAGCTCGACGCCCCGGTCCTGCCGCACATGGGCTGGAACACGGTGGAGCCGGGGGAGGACACCGTCCTGTTCCGCGGCATCGAGCAGGAGCGCTTCTACTTCGTGCACTCCTATGCCGCGCAGTCCTGGGAGCTCGACGTGATCCCGCCGTTCCCGCAGCCCGTGCTCACGTGGGCGACCTACGGCGGCCCCTTCCTCGCGGCCGTCGAGAACGGCCCGCTCTCGGCGACGCAGTTCCACCCGGAGAAGTCCGGGGACGCCGGCATCCAGCTGCTCCGGAACTGGGTGCAGAGCCTCTGACCCCCAGCCGCGTCGGCGCCCGGCGTCACGCGGTTTGTCCCGCGCCCCCCGGCGGACTACCCTCGTCTCTCGTGCCCGCTCGGGCCGCAGACCCACCCGAACCAAGGACCCCATGAACGACTTCGCGCAGTCCCCCTCGCTCACGCTCCTTCCCGCGGTCGATGTCGCCGGCGGCAAGGCGGTCCGTCTCACGCAGGGGGAGGCCGGGACCGAGACGAGCTACGGCGACCCGCTCGACGCGGCAGGGGAGTGGGTGTCGCAGGGGGCCTCCTGGATCCACCTCGTCGACCTCGACGCGGCGTTCGGACGCGGCAGCAACGCGCCGATCCTGCGCAAGGTCATCAAGCAGTTCAAGAACGTCAACGTCGAGCTCTCCGGCGGCATCCGGGACGACGCGAGCCTGGAGGCCGCTCTGGAGAGCGGCGCCGCCCGCATCAACCTCGGCACGGCCGCTCTGGAGAACCCCGAGTGGGCGGCCGACGTGATCAGCCGCTTCGGCGAGGCGATCGCCGTCGGCCTCGACGTCCGCGGCACGACCCTCGCGGCGCGCGGCTGGACGAAGGAGGGCGGCGACCTGTGGGAGGTGCTCGAGCGCCTCGAGGACGCCGGCTGCAGCCGTTACGTCGTCACCGACGTGACCAAGGACGGCACGCTGCGCGGCCCGAACCTGGAACTCCTGCGCGAGGTGACCTCGCGCACGCCGAAGCCGGTCGTCGCGTCCGGCGGCATCTCGAACCTCGACGACATCGCCGCGCTGCGCGACCTCGTGCCCCTGGGCGTCGAGGGCGCCATCGTCGGGAAGGCTCTGTACGCGGGCGCCTTCACGCTCGCGGAGGCCCTGGATGTCGCCGGAGACTGATCCGCACGCCGGCGGTCCGGAGTCGCACAACCGGGCCGATTCCGCCGGCGTCCCCTGGGAGGGGCGCAGCTTCGAGTCGAATCCGCACGCGGCCGACGACGGCTCGGCGGACCCCGCTCTGCTCGCCGCGCTGCATCGCTTCCGTGCGGGCGAGGGGAGTCAGGCCGAGGTCGTCGACGCGTTCCGCTCCGCCCGGGTGCTCGTGCCCCTGATCGCGGAGAAGGGCGAGGAGGGCGTGGCGCCCAGCGGTCTCGCGGTGGACAAGACGCAGGAGCTCTCGATCGTCACCGTGGCCGCGCCGGACGGGCGCCGCGTCCAGCCGGTGTTCTCGTCGGTCGAGACGATGCAGCGCTGGGACCCGTCGGCCCGCCCCATCCCGGTCGAGGCCGTTCGCGCGGCCCTGGCCGCGTCGTCGGAGGACACCGATCTCATCGTGCTGGACCCCACGTCCGACACCGAGTTCCTGATCCGCCGCCCCGCCGTCTGGGCCGTGGCGCAGGGGCACGCCTGGGAGCCGAGCTTCCTCTCTCCCGAGGTCGTCACCGCCCTCCGGGAGAGCATCGCCCACGAGCTCGCCGTGATCGACGTCTCCGTGGCGCCGGGTGACCCGGACGCGCGCCTCCGCGGACCGGAGCTCATCGTGGTCCTGGAGCTCGTCGACGGCCTGGAGCGAGAGGTCCTGGATGCCGTGCTCGCGCGGCTCGCTCAGCGCTGGGCGGCGGACGACCGGATCGCCGTCCTCGCCGACTCGCTGACGGTCAAGCTCCGCCGCAGCATCTGAGGCGGAGCGTCGGCCGGATCAGGTGACGGGACCGGTCCACTTCTCGCCCGGCCCCTTGCCGATCGGGTCGGGGATCGTCGAGGCCTCGCGGAAGGCGAGCTGCAGCGACCGGAGGCCGTCCCGCAGCGACCGGGCGTGCATATCGCTGATCTCCGGGGCGCCGGCGGTGATGAGCCCCGCGAGGGCATTGATGAGCTTGCGCGCCTCGTCCAGGTCGAGCTGGGCCGCGGCGTCCGGGTCGTCCGCGAGGCCGAGCTTCACGGCCGCCGCGCTCATGAGGTGCACGGCGGCGGTGGTGATCACCTCGACGGCCGGGACGTCGGCGATGTCACGGACGGCCGAGGAGGCTGCCTCTTCCTGCCGAGCCCATCGCTCCTCGCGCTCGCGGGCCGCCTCGTCCGATGCCTGGTTCGTCACTTCGCCTTGCTTTCTGTTAGACTTTGGCGGGCTCCGGAGCGTCGTGCTCCGGAACGAAAGAGGATTCACTTCCCACCCGCGCTTGCCGTTCCAGGCTACCGGGTCTTGCACTCCGCCGGCTCCGCTCGTCACGAGAGGACCGGTAGACAGGGTGCGGAGCCGGCGTCTGAGAGCCGGCGGGTGGGGGACGACTCCGATTTCGCCCGGGATGCAGACAGCATCGCGGTGGCCGAATCACATCGTCTAAGGAGCTCCGCATCAGCGATCCCCGTACCAATGAGCGCATTCGCGTCCCCGAGGTCCGCCTCGTCGGCCCCGCGGGTGAGCAGATCGGCGTTGTCCGCATCGAGGCAGCGCTGCGTCTCGCACAGGAAGCCGATCTCGACCTCGTCGAGGTCGCCCCGAACTCGAAGCCGCCCGTCGTCAAGATCATGGACTACGGCAAGTTCAAGTACGAGGCCGCGCAGAAGGAAAAGGAAGCGCGTCGCAACCAGGCGAACACGATCCTCAAGGAAGTCCGCTTCCGTCTGAAGATCGAGGCGCACGACTACACGACGAAGCTCAAGCGCGCCGAGGGCTTCCTCAAGGCCGGCGACAAGGTCAAGGCCATGATCCTCTTCCGCGGTCGCGAGCAGTCGCGCCCGGAGCAGGGTGTCCGTCTGCTGCGCAAGTTCGCCGAGGACGTCGCCGAGTTCGGCACGGTCGAGTCGAACCCGACCATCGACGGCCGCAACATGGTGATGGTCGTCGCGCCGCACAAGAGCAAGTCCGAGGCGAAGCAGGAGCAGAACGCCGTGCGCGCCGCGAACAAGCAGGCCGCGCGCGACGCGAAGAACGACGCGGACGCCTCCGCGGACGCCAAGGCGGAGTAGGTCCGCCCCCAGAACTCCCGCACCGCGGGTTGACACCGTCGCCTGAGAAGGCGCCATACGAAGGAAGAGAAGATGCCGAAGCAGAAGACCCACTCGGGTGCTAAGAAGCGCTTCAAGATCACCGGCAGCGGCAAGCTGAAGAAGCAGCAGGCCGGGATGCGCCACAACCTCGAGCACAAGTCGAGCCGTCGCACCCGTCGTCTGAACCAGGACCAGGTGCTCGCGAAGGCGGACTTCAAGGTCGCGAAGAAGCTTCTCGGTCGCTGACGCGCCCGATCGCAGGATAGGAACACAGGAAAATGGCAAGAGTCAAGCGGGCGGTCAACGCCCACAAGAAGCGTCGGGTCATCCTCGAGCGCGCCTCCGGCTACCGCGGTCAGCGTTCGCGCCTCTACCGGAAGGCCAAGGAGCAGGTCATCCACTCCCTGGTCTACTCGTACCGGGACCGCCGCAAGCGCAAGGGCGACTTCCGTCGTCTGTGGATCCAGCGCATCAACGCTGCGGCCCGCCAGAACGGCATGACGTACAACCGCTTCATCCAGGGGCTGGGCCTCGCGGGTGTCACGGTCGACCGTCGCATGCTCGCCGATCTCGCGGTGAACGACGCCGCGACGTTCGCGACGCTGGTCGAGACGGCGAAGAAGGCTCTGCCTTCCGACGTCAACGCGCCCAAGTCCGCGGCGTAAGCATCTCGCTTCCGAACGGGCGTCTTCCTCCGGGAAGGCGCCCGTTCCGCGTATCCGGACGGTGTCGGGCTGACCGTAGACTGAGTTCGTGCTGGAGAACCCCCGTTCCCCCCGAGTCCGTGCCGTCGCCAAGCTGACCAAGCGCAGCGCCCGCACCGAGACCGGTCTTTTCCTGCTGGAAGGTCCGCAGTCCGTCCGCGAGGCGCTGACGTACCGCCCGGAGGCGATCGTCGAGCTCTTCGCGACCCCGCACGGCTGGGAGAAGCACGCGGACATCCGCGCGAAGGCGGCGGACGCCGACGTCGAGGTGGAGTACGTGAGCGAGGACGTGCTCAACGCGATGGCCGACACGGTGACGCCCCAGGGACTCGTCGCGGTGGTCCGCCAGACGCCGACCTCGGTCCGCGAGATCTTCGACGGCACGCCGCGCCTCATCGCGATCTGCGAGGAGGTGCGCGACCCCGGCAACCTGGGCACGATCATCCGCGCGGCGGACGCGGCGGGCGCCGACGCGGTGGTGCTGACCGGCCGCACCGTCGACCCGTACAACCCCAAGGTGGTTCGGGCGACGACCGGCTCGCTCTTCCACCTCCCGGTCTCGGTGGGCGGCGAGCTCGACGAGGTCGTCCGGCGGGCGCACGAGGCGGGAATGCAGATCCTCGCGGCGGACGTGAAGGGGGACGACCTCCTCGCCGCACGCGCCGACGGCGTCCTCGGCGAGCCGACCGCGTGGCTGTTCGGCAACGAGGCGCGCGGACTCGAGGACGAGGCTCTGACCAGGGCCGACCGGGTGCTCCGGCTGCCGATCTTCGGGCGTGCGGAGTCGCTGAACCTGGCCACCGCGGCGAGCGTGTGCCTGTACGAGAGCGCGTTCGCCCAACGTGCGGCTCCGGCCGGCTGAGCGTGAGGCGGGGCGCGGGGAGATGAGGATTCTGATCGTCGAGGACGACGAGCGGGTGGCGGGGGCCTTGCAGGCCTTCCTCGCGCGCTCGGGCTATGCCACCGTGCACGCGGCCGATGGGAACGCGGCGCTGGAACACCTCGATGCCGACACCGAGGTCGTGCTGCTCGATCTCGGGCTGCCGGATGTCGACGGCATCGACCTCTGCCGCCGCATCCGCGGGCGCTCCGACGTGCCTATCGTCATCGTCACCGCGCGCAACCAGGTCGCCGAGCGCATCAAGGGACTGCGCGCCGGCGCCGACGACTTCGTGGTGAAGCCCTACGACGTGCACGAGCTCCTGGCGCGGATCGAGGCGGTCACCCGGCGATCGCGGCCGCTGCGGACGGAGCCGGACACCCGCGTGCTGCTGCATGGCGGCGCGGTGCAGATCGACCTCGTCGCGCGGGAGGTGCAGGTCGGCGGGGTGCCGCTGGCGCTCACCCGCAAGGAGTTCGACATCGTGGGCGTGCTCGCGCGGTATCCGGGTGTCGCGGTGCCGAAGGAGCGCCTCATCCGCGAGGTCTGGAACACCGACTGGCGCGGCTTCGCCCACTCGCTGGAAGTGCATGTGGCGGCCATCCGGAAGAAGAGCGGCGACCGCGCGTTCATCGAGACCGTGCGCGGCGTCGGCTACCGGCTCGCGGGGTCCTGACACGTGCGCCGCCGCCTGACCGTCGTCTTCCTCGTGCCGCTGATCGTGGTGCTCGTCGCTCTCGGCGGCGTGACCGGGTGGAGCGCGGCTCGCAGCGTCCAGCAGTCGTTCTACGCCGAGCAGCTCGGCGACCTCGGGTACTTCGCGACGAGCGCCCGACAGGCGCTGCGCTCCGGGAGTCCGGCGGTGATGGACGCCGAGGTCCGCCGCTTCCAGGAGGTCTACGGGATCGAGGTGACCGTGTTCGATCTCACCGGCAGCCCGTGGGCGGCGGGGGATCACGGCGACACGGTCCTGTCGGAGGGGGATGCGCAGCGGGTGCGGCTGGCGCTCTCCGGACGCCGCGCCGAGCAGCCGACCTCTTCCGCCTGGATCGTGTCCGATGCGGCGCTCGTGGAGCCGGTGTTCGACGACGGCGACGTGATCGGCGCCGTGCTCGTGACCGGAGGCACCCAGACGCCGCAGACCGTCATCCTCCGGCAGACGCTCGTGCTCGGCCTCATCGTCGTGCTGCTGTGCGCGCTCGGCATCCTCCTGGTCGCCGGGCTGGCCCGTTGGGTGCTCTCCCCGGTGCGCCGCCTCGACGAGACGATGGCGGCGATCGAGCGGGGGGAGATGGACGCGAGGGTGGCCGAGGGCACCGGGCCGCCCGAGCTGCGGCGCATGACGCGGGTGTTCAACGGCATGGCCGACGAGATCGAGCGCGTCATGACCCGCCAGCAGGAGTTCGCGCTGAACGCCTCGCACGAGTTGCGGAATCCGCTCAACGCGCTGCTGCTGCGCGTCGAGCACCTCGCGACGGGTCTGGGACGCGGGTGGGACCACGACGTGGAGGAGACCAGGGAGGAGGGCCGGCGGATGACCCGCATCCTGGAGACCCTCCTCGGGCTCGCCCGCGGCGGTCGCACCGACTCCACCATGTCGGCGGTCGATCTCGCCGCCGTCGCCGGCCGCCGGGTCGAGGCCTGGCAGGAGGTGGCGGCGCAGCGGGCCATCGTGCTGCGCCGGACGGGGGAGTCGTCGGTCATGACGATCACCGACCGCACCATCGTGGAGAGTGCGCTCGACGCCGCGATCGACAACGCGGTGAAGTACTCGCCGGAGGGCTCATCCATCGAGGTCGGCGCGCAGCGCGCGGGTGACGAATGCCGTCTCACCGTGCGCGACCACGGCCCCGGACTGTCGCCGGAGGATGCGTCGGCGGCGGCCGATCGCTTCTGGCGGAGCGCGGACAGCGGCGACATGCCGGGGACCGGGCTCGGGCTGGCGATCGCGACCGACCTCCTCGCGACGGTCGGGGGCGAGCTGCGGGTGCAGGGGGCCGACGGCGGCGGGCTCCTCGTGGCCCTCGTCCTCCCGACGGAGGCGGCGGGATGAGCGCGTGCGGGCGGCGTGTCGTCGCCGGCATGCTCGCGCTGGTCACCGCCGTCGGGCTGAGCGCGTGCAGCCCGCGCTCCGCGGACTGGACGGACACCGTCGCCGTGCTCGCCGCCGGCAGCCCCACCGGTGTCTACCACGACTACGGCAGCCACCTCGCGGCCGAGCTGTCGCGTGAGCTCGACGTCGACCTCACGGCGGAGGTGACGGCGGGATCGGTGGACAACCTGTTGCGCGTGAGCGCGGGGGACGCCCTCCTCGGCTTCGCGCAGGGTGATGCGGCGGCGGATGCGGTGGCGGGGACGGGCACCTTCACCGAGGCCTTGGACGTGCAGGCGATCGCCCGTCTCTACGACGAGTACCTGCAGATCGTCGTGCGCGACGACTCGGCCCTGGACGACCTGGCCGACCTCTCCGGGCGGAGGATCTCCCTCGGAGCCGAGAACTCGGGGGTGAACGTCATCGCCACCCGGGTGCTCCACGCTGCCGGCGTCGCCGCCGACGCGATCGACGATCCGCAGCTCGACCTCGGCGGATCCATCGCCGCCATGGAGCGCGGCGAGATCGACGGCTTCTTCTGGGTGGGCGGGCTGCCGACGCCCGGAATCGCGGACCTCGCGGAGACCGTGGACGTGCGCCTGCTCCCGGTCGAGCAGGACTGGGTGAACGCGGTCAACGAGCGGTACTCCCACGCGTACCGGCCCGCCGACGTGCCTGCGGGCACCTACGGACTCGACGTCTCCGTGACGACGATGGCGGTGCCGAACTACCTCGTCACCGCCGGCAGCACCCCGCCCGGCGTCGTCCACGATCTCGTCGCGGGCCTGTTCGCGGCGCGTACCGCGCTCGCGGCCGATGTGCCGGCGGCGGCGCTGCTGGACCGCCGGTCGGCGATCTTCACCGGACCGGTGCCCCTGCACCCCGGCGCGGAGCAGTACTACCGCGATCTGCGCCGGTGACCGGCGCCCCCTCAAGAAATCCTCAAGATCCCTGACAGCCGTGCGCCGGCTCTGCCAGGGTGAGGTCGATCGCACACGGTCGGACACCTGCTGCCTGCTGTCGCTGGGAGCGTGGCAGCAGGGCGATCCCGCGGCCCGAGGGGGCGGGCCGTGGGGTGCCCCTGCGAGGATGCATTGGCGCCGCGATCAGGTGATTACGAACGTGTAAACCTCACCGTGGTGCCTGGAACCGCGCGCATCGCGTGGCTAGTTTGGAGAAATGATGACCTCTGAAACCCCGCTCGTCGTCGTCGAGAACGTCCAGAAGCACTACGGCGAGTTCCAGGCGCTCAGCGACATCGACCTCACCGTCAACGCGGGGGAGGTCGTCGTCGTGATCGGCCCCTCCGGCTCGGGCAAGTCGACGCTCTGCCGTACGATCAACCGTCTGGAGACCATCACCAGCGGCTCGATCCGCATCGACGGCAAGGAGCTGCCCGCGGAGGGCAAGGCGCTCGCGCACCTGCGGGCCGACGTCGGCATGGTCTTCCAGTCCTTCAATCTCTTCGCGCACCTCACGATCCTCGAGAACGTGACGCTCGGCCCGATCAAGGTCCGCGGCCTGAAGAAGTCCGACGCCGAGGCGGAAGCCATGATGCTCCTCAAGCGCGTCGGCGTCGCGCAGCAGGCGAACAAGCTCCCCGCGCAGCTCTCCGGCGGCCAGCAGCAGCGCGTCGCGATCGCACGGGCCCTCGCCATGCAGCCGAAGGTCATGCTCTTCGACGAGCCGACCAGCGCGCTCGACCCGGAGATGATCAACGAGGTCCTCGACGTCATGGTCGAGCTCGCCCAGGAGGGCATGACGATGATCGTCGTCACCCACGAGATGGGCTTCGCCCGCAAGGCGGCCGATCGCGTCGTCTTCATGGCGGACGGCCGGATCGTCGAGGAGGCCAAGCCCGAGGAGTTCTTCACGAACCCGAAGAGCGACCGCGCCAAGGACTTCCTCTCGAAGCTCCTCACGCACTGACTTCCCAGACCCAGCACCCACAGCACAGCACACGAAGGAGACGCACATGCGACGCACACGGACACTGGCCGGATTCGGGATCGCCACGGTGGCGCTGCTCGCGCTCACGGCCTGCAACAGCGGCACGCCGTCGAGCACCGGCACGTCGGGCAGCGACGAGGGCGACGCCTCGAGCAGCACGCCCTGGACCGTCGAGGAGGACGTCACGATCGAGGGGAGCCCCACGTTCGACCGCATCTCCTCGTCGGGCACCGTCAAGGTGGGCGTCAAGGAGGACCAGCCCGGTCTCGGTTATCTCGACCCCGTGACGAACGAGCGCACCGGCTTCGACGTCGACATCGCCCGCTGGATGGCGGCGTCCCTCGGTGTCGACCCCGACAACATCGAGTTCCAGGCGATCGCCTCGGCGAACCGCGAGCAGGCCATCGTCAACGGTGACATCGACTACTACGTCGGCACCTACTCCATCACGGACAAGCGCAAGGAGCAGATCGCCTTCGCCGGTCCCTACTTCGTCACCGGTCAGGGTCTCCTCGTCGCCGCCGACAGCGACATCGCGAGCGTCGACGACCTGGACTCCTCGACTACGGTCTGCTCGGCGACGGGTTCGACGCCGATCCAGAACATCAAGGAGAACTACCCCGAGGTGAAGACGAAGGAGTACGACACGTACTCCAAGTGCGTCGAGGACCTCAAGAACGGTCAGGTCGACGCGGTCACCACCGACGAGGCCATCCTCATCGGCTACGCGGCGCAGGACCCCGACAACCTCAAGGTCGTCGGCGAGCCGTTCAGCGAGGAGCGCTACGGCATCGGTGTGGCGAAGGGCGACGACGCGCTCGTCGAGTACTTCAACACGCAGCTCACCGACGGTGGCGACATCTGGCAGCAGATCTTCGACAACAACCTCGGCGCCTCCGGTGTGAAGGCCGAGCAGCCCGAGGTCGACCCGGTCGGTTGATCTCTCCGGGGGCGGTCGGTCCGGCCGGCCGCCCCCGTCCTCCTCGGCGTCGACCTGACGCGGAAACGAACCGAAAGGCACAGCAGTGGGAGTGATCTCGGACCACCTCGACCTCTGGGGTGAAGCGCTGTGGGGAACCATCGCGCTGTTCCTCGGCGGTGGCCTCATCGCCGTGGTGCTCGGACTCATCGTCGGAGCGGCCCGCGTGTCCCCGGTCCCGATCGCGCGCGGCGTGGGCGCCGTGTACGTGAACTGGATCCGGAACACCCCGCTCACGCTGGTGATGTTCTTCTTCGCGTTCTGCCTTCCGATCCTGCTGGGGGAGCGGGTCAACTCCCTGCTGCTGGCCACGATCGCCCTCGGCATCTACACCGCCACGTACGTCGCGGAGGCGATCCGCGCCGGCATCAACACGGTGCCGGTCGGACAGGCGGAGGCGGCACGCGCCATCGGCCTCAACTTCGGCCAGGTCATGCGCTTCGTCGTTCTGCCCCAGGCCACGCGGTCCGTGGTCCCGCCGCTCATGAGCGTGCTGATCGCCCTCATGAAGAACACCACGGTGGCCGCCGGCTTCTCGGTGGTCAACCTCGGCACGATCCGGGCGGCACTCAGCGAGCGGGGCGAGAACGCCCTCGTCGTGCTGCTCTGGGTGATGGTCATCTTCGTCGTGCTCGTGCTGCTCCTGAGCTGGGTGCAGCGCGTGCTCGAGAACAAGTGGAGGATCGCGCGATGAGTTCCGTCCTGTTCGACGTCCCGGGCCCCCGCGCGGTCGCCCGCAACCGGATCATCGGTGCCGTCACGATCCTCGTCGTCCTCGCCGTGCTCGGCTGGGTGGTCTGGCGCCTGTACGCCACCGGCCAGTTCTCCGCGGAGAAGTGGAACATCTTCACGTACTCGGCGGTGTGGGTGCGATTCGGGGAGGGGCTGCTCAGCACGCTCTCCGCCTTCGCCGTCGCCGGTGTCGGCTCGTTGGTCCTCGGTTTCGTCCTCGGCATCGGCCGTCTCTCCGAGCACGCCTGGGTGCGGGAGCCGGTGCGGTGGATCATCGAGATCATGCGGGCGATCCCTGTCCTGATCCTCATGATGCTGCTGTACTACGGCCTCCCGGTCATCGGCATCCGGATGCCCCCGTACTACGCGGTGGTCATCGCGCTCATCGTCTACAACGGCTCCGTGCTCGCGGAGGTGCTCCGTGCCGGGATCGAGTCGCTGCCGCGCGGACAGAAGGAGGCCGGCTACGCGATCGGCCTGCGCAAGACCGGGGTCATGTACTTCATCCTCATCCCGCAGGCCGTCCGGGCGATGATGCCCGTGATCATCGCGCAGCTCGTGGTGGCCCTGAAGGACACCGCGCTCGGCTTCATCATCACGTACCAGGAGCTGCTGTACGTCATCAACCAGATCGGCAACCAGGCGCCCTACGGGTCGCCGCTGATCCCCGCCGCGATCGTCGGCGGCTCGATGTACGTCGCGGTCTGTCTGGTGCTTTCCTACATCGCCTACCGCCTGCAGCGTCGGGCGAAGCGCTCGGCCAAGGCCGGACCGGACGAGGCGGACCCTCGCCAGCACGACGGCGAGACAAACACGTCGCTCATCGTGGCGCAGCGCGGGCTGGGCAAGTTCGACGCCAACAGCTCCGGCGCTTCCGGCCTCTGAGCCGCTACCGGCGCGGGGCGCCCGTCCCGCGCCGGTAGACTCGACTCCCGTGTCAGAGTCTCCGGAAATCACCCCCGAAGCGGTCGAAGCCGCTGTCGCCGACGCCCTCGCGGCGATCGACGCGGCCGCCGACACCGCCGCGCTGAAAGCCGCCCGTGCGGCGCACGTCGCGGAGGGATCGCCGCTCGCGGTCCTGAACGCCTCGATGCGCCAGGTCGCCCCCGAGAACAAGGCCGCGTTCGGCAAGCTCGTCGGCCAGGGCCGCGGTCGTGTGAACCAGGCGCTCGCGGCGAAGGAGGCCGAGCTGGCCGCCGCCGAGGTCGCTGCGCGCCTGGAGGCCGAGCGCGTCGACATCACCGCCGTCCCGTCGCGGACGCGTGTGGGCGCCCGGCACCCGCTCGCTCTCCTGCAGGACCACGTCGAGGACATCTTCGTCGGCATGGGGTGGGAGATCGCGGAGGGGCCGGAGCTCGAGCACGAGTGGTTCAACTTCGACGCGCTGAACTTCGACGTCGACCACCCCGCCCGCCAGGAGCAGGACACCTTCTACGTCGACCCGACCTCGCGCCACCTCGTCATGCGCACGCACACGAGCCCGGTGCAGGTGCGGTCGATGCTGAACCGCGAGGTTCCCATCTACGTGCTGTGTCCGGGCCGCGTGTACCGCACCGACGAGTTCGACGCCACGCACCTCCCCGTCTTCACGCAGTTCGAGGGCCTGGTCGTCGACAAGGGCATCACGATGGCGCACCTCAAGGGCACGCTCGACCACTTCGCGAAGCAGCTCTTCGGCCCGGAGGCCAAGACCCGCTTCCGCACGAACTACTTCCCCTTCACCGAGCCCTCCGCCGAGCTCGACCTGTGGCACCCGACCTTCAAGGGCGGCGCGCGCTGGATCGAGTGGGGCGGCTGCGGCATGGTCAACCCGAACGTGCTGCGCGCGGCCGGGATCGACCCCGAGGTGTACAGCGGCTTCGCGTTCGGCATGGGCATCGAGCGGGGCCTGATGTTCCGCAGCGATGTGCAGGACATGCGCGACATGGCCGAGGGCGATGTCCGTTTCAGCGAGCAGTACGGGATGGTGGTGTGATGCGCGTCCCGCTTTCGTGGCTGCGTGAGTACGTCGATCTGGCAGCGGATGCCACGCCCGAGGACGTCCTCGCGGCGCTGGTGACCGTCGGCTTCGAAGAGGAGGACGTGCACCGCTTCGACATCACGGGTCCCGTGGTGGTCGGCCAGGTCGTCTCGCTCGAGCCGGAGCCCCAGTCGAACGGCAAGACGATCAACTGGTGCCAGGTCGATGTCGGCCCCGAGCATGGCGGCGTCCGCGGGATCGTCTGCGGCGCGCACAACTTCGTCGTCGGGGACAAGGTCGTCGTGACCCTGCCCGGCGCCGTGCTTCCCGGTCCGTTCCCGATCGCCGCCCGCAAGACCTACGGTCACGTCTCCGACGGCATGATCGCCTCCGCGCGCGAGCTGGGTCTCGGCGACGAGCACAACGGCATCGTCGTGCTGAGCGACCTCGGCATCGATGCGCCCGTGGGCACGGACGCGATCGCGCTGCTGGGCCTCGACGACGTCGCGGTGGAGATCAACGTCACGCCGGACCGCGGCTACGCGTTCTCGGTGCGCGGCGTCGCCCGTGAGTACTCCCACGCCACGGGGGCGGCCTTCCGCGACCCCGCCGAGCGCGACTTCGCCGAGCTGCAGCCCGGTTCCGGACACACGGCCGTGGTCGACGACCAGGCGCCGGTGCGCGGCAAGGTCGGCGCGAGCGAGTTCGTCACCCGGGTCGTGCGCGACGTCGATCCGTCGCGACCCACCCCGCCGTGGATGATCGCGCGCCTGAGCCTCGCGGGCATGCGGTCGCTGGGTGTGCTCATCGACATCACGAACTACGTCATGCTCGAGCTCGGGCAGCCGCTGCACGGCTACGACCTCGACAAGCTCACGGGCGGCATCACCGTCCGGCGCGCGACGCCGGGGGAGAAGATGACCACGCTCGACGGCGTAGAGCGGAAGCTGCACGTCGAAGACCTCCTCATCACCGACGACTCCGGCCCCATCGGCCTCGCCGGTGTCATGGGCGGCGGCACCACCGAGATGAGCGACACCACGCGGAACGTGCTCATCGAGGCGGCGACCTTCGACGCGACGACCATCGCCCGCACGGCCCGCCGGCACAAGCTCCCGAGCGAGGCGTCCAAGCGCTTCGAGCGCGGCGTCGACCCGCTGATCCCGTTCGTCGCAGCCCGACGCGCGGCCGACCTCATGGTCGAGCTCGCCGGTGGCACGCTCACGGAGGAAGGTGGCGCGCTCTTCGCCGAGGTCTTCGTCGCCGAGATCGAGCTCCCGCGCGGTTTCGTGCAGGGACTGATCGGCGTCGACTACACCGACGACGAGATCACCGGGGCGCTCACGACGATCGGGGCGGAGGTCAGCCCTTCGACAGGCTCAGGGACCCAGGCGGACGGCTCAGGGACCCAGGACGGCGAAGGGACCCCGGGCGGGTGGACAGTCATCCCGCCGACCTGGCGCCCGGACCTCACCGACAAGTGGACGCTCGCCGAGGAGGTCGCCCGCATCCACGGGCTCGACCGCATCCCCGCGGTGCTGCCGACGCCGCCGTCCGGCCGCGGCCTCACGGCCCACCAGCAGGGGCGTCGCCGCGTGGCGAACGCTCTCGCAGCCGCCGGGTTCGTGGAGACTCCGGCGTTCCCGTTCACGACCGAGGCGCAGAACGATCTGCACGGCTCCGCGTCCGGTGAGCACCTGCCCAGCATCCGCCTCGCGAACCCGCTCGACGGGCAGGTGCCGTTCCTGCGGCGCTCGCTCATCCCGGGTCTGCTGCAGACCGCGCACCGCAACATCTCGCGCGGGCTCACGGATCTCGCGCTGTTCGAGACCGGGGCCGTGTTCGTCCCGGAGCCCGGCGTGGAGTACGGCACCGCCGAGGTCCCGCCGCTGGGTGTCCGGCCGTCGGATGAGGTGCTCGCCGAGCTCGACGCCTCCATCCCCCCGCAGGAGCGCCACGTCGCGGTGCTGCTGACCGGCAATGTGTCGCCGCGTCAGCCGGGGCGTGCCGCCGAGGCCGCCGGGCTCGTCGAGGCGCTCGACGCGGTCCGCGTGATCGGGGCCGCCGCGGGCATCGAGATCGACGTCGTGCAGACGCAGCGCGCCGCGCTCCATCCCGGACGCACCGGTGCGCTGGTCGCCGCCGGCGAGGAGATCGGCTATGTCGGCGAGCTGCATCCCGCCGTCGCGGAGGAGGCCGACCTGCCCGGCCGCGCCACCGTACTGGAACTCGACCTCGACCGGCTGCTCACGCTCGCCGGAGGACGCATTGTTGCGGCGTCGCTGTCCACGTTCCCGGCCGCGACGCAGGACGTCTCGCTCACGCTGCCGGCCGAGGTGCCGGCGGGCGAGGTCCGCGCGGCTCTCATCGAGGGCGCCGGCGCGCTGCTGGAGTCGGTCCGGCTCGTGGACGACTACCGCGGCGAGGGCGTGCCCGAGGGATCGAAGTCGCTGACGTTCGCCCTGCGCTTCCGGGCCGACGACCGCACGCTGACCGCCGCGGAGGCCTCCGAGGCGAAGATGGCGGGCGTCGCCGTCGCCGCGGAGCGCTTCGGCGCCGCCCTCCGCGACTGATCGGGAGAGCGCACGGCCCCTTTCCGGGGAGCCGTGCGCTCTCGCGATAGCGTGGCCGGATGACGAGCCTCCTCCTGCAGCCCACGCCACCCTCGGTCCCCGCCGGAGCGCGATCGCTCGGGGAGGGACCGTTCCTCTCGCCGGGTGCGCAGCTCGACTGGCACTACCGCAAGCCGGGGTGGACCACGGGGGAGGCGGCGACCGTCACCCCCATGCGCGTCGTCCGTGACGATGAGCGCGGTCTCGTCGCGTGGCTCGCCGC
Organism: Microbacterium sp. ER1; assembly: GCF_023383675.1. Classification (NCBI taxonomy): domain Bacteria; kingdom Bacillati; phylum Actinomycetota; class Actinomycetes; order Micrococcales; family Microbacteriaceae; genus Microbacterium; species Microbacterium sp. ER1. The sequence goes on along the minus strand of NZ_QCXO01000122.1, from coordinate 17,840 downwards.
CGGGACGCAGCAGGAAGGTCAGGGCACGCGGGACGGGGAGCGCATCCGGGCCGTCCCGCTCGATCGGCGGTGGCGGGAGCCCCGGCGCCGGATCGTCGAGGAGTGGTGGGGCAACGGCATCCTGCGCATCGCGCCCGCGGGAGTGCCGTGGTCGGTCTGGCTGTTCTGGAGCTCGGTCACCGGGACGACGTGGGACTTCGCCGGCTGGTACGTCAACCTCGAGAACGCGCACCTGCGCACCGACAGTGCCACCTACACCTCCGATCACGTCCTCGACGTCGAGATCGCACAGGACGGGCGCGTGGCGATGAAGGACGAGGACGAGCTGGTCGCCGCCGTCGACCAGGGACGGCTGACCGTCGCGCAGGCCGCGCAGATCGAGCGGCACGCGGTCGCGGCCATCGCGTCGTTCCATGCCGGCGACTGGCCGTTCGATCGGGAGTGGATCGACTGGCGACCGGACCTGTCGTGGACGATCCCGGTGTTGGACGGCCTCGACGAGATCGTCGTCCCCTGACCGCTTCGGGGCCGGCCTCCGCGACGGCGCCGAGCCCGCGCGGCATCAGGCGTTCGCGCGGCATCAGGCGACAGCAGCGCCCATGGCCTGTGCTCGCGGTGAGGGCCTGAGCTCGCGTGGTGGGCGGTGTTCGCGTGAGGGCCTGTGTTCGCGTGGTGGCCTGTGTCGCTCCGCTCTGAGCGGAGGCCCTTCCCCCGAGTCGTCGATCCTGATGACATGGGCACATGACGGATGTGCTGATCCTGGGGGGAACCGGATGGCTGTCGGAGCGCATCGCCGCGCACGCGTTGGGGGCGGGCGCGTCGGTGACCTGCCTCGCCCGCGGCGGGCGGCCGGCGCCACCGGGAGCGACCCTCGTGCTCGCCGACCGCGACGACGAGGACGCCTATGACGTCGTCTCGCGCACCGACTGGGACCACGTCGTCGACGTCTCCTCCCGCGCCGCTCATGTCTCCGGGGCCGTCCGCGCGCTCGGCGAGCGTGCCGCCCGGTGGACCTGCGTCTCGTCGATGTCGGTGTACCGCGACGACGAGACGGTCGGGACGGACGAGTCGGCCCCGCGGCACCCGGCGGCGCAGGCCGGTGAGGACGACGACTACGCGCGGCAGAAGGTCGCGGCGGAGGACGCCGTGCAGGAGAGCCTCGGCGACCGCGCGCTCCTCGTCCGTCCCGGCCTCATCGTCGGCGACGGCGACCCGAGCGATCGCTTCGGCTACTGGGCGGCGGCGTTCCTCCGGGCCCTGGACGAGCCCGTGCTGCTCCCGCCGCTCGACGGGCGCACGGCGCAGGTCATCGACGTCGAGGACGTCGCCGCCTTCGTCGTGTCCGCCACCGTCACCGGTGCCGTCAACGCGATCGGCGACGTGCGCGACCTGGAGGACGTGCTGCGTACGGTGCGCGCTTCCACCGGGCACACCGGTCCGGTCGTCGTCGGCACGGAGGAGCGTCTCGTCGCGGAGGGTGTCGCGTACTGGGCGGGGCCGCGCTCGCTCCCGCTGTGGCTGCCGCCCGAGATGAGCGGATTCATGACCCGCTCGAACGCGCGGTACCGGCGCGGCGGAGGCAGGCTCCGGCCCCTCGAAGAGACGGTGGAACGCGTCGTGGCGGACGAGCGCGAACGGGGCGTGGACCGGGAGCGCCGTGCCGGACTCACGCGGACGGAGGAGCGGGCGCTGCTCGACGCCTTCGCTCGCTAGACTGCGAGGCAGTGACACGGGGTGCCGCATCCGCGGCTGAGATCACACCCGTCGAACCTGATCTAGTTCGTACTAGCGAAGGGATGTCGCAATGAGCGATCCTGTGCGTCCGGAATCCGTCCTCGACCTCGCCGTCACGGCGGGAAGGCTGCGGGAGGAGGTCCGGGCTGCGCCGCCGTTGACGCACTGCCTCACGAACGCCGTCGTGACGGGGTTCACCGCCAACGTGCTGCTCGCGCTCGGCGCGGCGCCGGCGATGGTCGACATCGTCGGCGAGGCCGGACCGTTCGCGGGTGCCGCCTCGGGGCTCCTCGTCAATCTCGGGACGCCGACCCCGGAGCAGCGGGAGGCGAGCAGGGAAGCCGTGGCCGGAGCGCTCGCCGCCGCCACGCCGTGGGTGCTCGATCCCGTCGCGATCGGCACGCTCCCGGTGCGGACGGCACTGGCCCACGAGCTGGCCGCGCGGCGCCCGACCGCCATCCGCGGCAACGCGTCGGAGATCCTCGCGCTCGCCGGGCACAGCAGCGGCGGCCGCGGCGTCGACGCGACGGACGGCACCGAGGCGGCGGCCTCGTCTGCGCGCGAGCTCGCCGACCGGTACGGCTCCGTGGTCGCCGTCTCCGGCCCGGTCGACCTCCTCACCGACGGGGAACGGGTGATCCGCATCGCCAACGGGCACGAGCTGCTCACGCGGGTGACGGGCGGCGGCTGCGCGCTGGGGGCCGTGATGGCGGCCTTCCTCGGGGCGTCCCGCGGTACCGGGACCGATGCGCTGACGGCGGTGGCCGCGGCGACCCTCGTCTACACGGTCGCGGCCGAGCAGGCGGCGGAGACCTCCCGCGGACCGGGCAGCTTCGCCGTCGGACTGCTCGATGCGCTGTCCGCCGTGACCCCAGCGGATCTCCGGGACCGCGCCCGCGTCGAGGAGGAGACCCGATGACCGTCGACCTGTCCCTCTACCTCGTCACCGATCGGTCGCTGTGCGGCGCACGCGGGGTGGTCGCGACCGTCCGCGAAGCGGTGGCCGGCGGCGTCCGCATCGTGCAGCTGCGCGACAAGGAGGCGACGGACGAGGAGACCGTCGTGCAGCTCCTCGCTTTGTCCGCGGCCATCGACGGTCGTGCGCTGCTCGTCGTGAACGATCGCCTCGATGCGGCTGTCGAGGCCCGTCGTCGCGGCGCCAGGGTGGACGGGGTGCACCTCGGTCAGGCGGACGCCTCGGTGCTCCGCGCGCGCGAGCTCCTCGGCCCGGAGGCCCTGATCGGGCTGACCGCGAACACCTCCGCGCACCTCGAGGAGGTCGCCGCGCTGCCGCCCGGCACGGTCGACTACCTCGGGGTCGGCGTGATCCGCCCCACGCGCACCAAGCCCGACCACCCGGCCCCGCTCGGCATCGACGGCTTCGCCGCGTTCGCCGCGCGCAGTGCGCTGCCGTGCGTCGCGATCGGCGGGGTGGAGCTCGACGACACGGCGGCGCTGCGCGCGGCCGGCGCGGCCGGGATCGCGGTGGTGTCGGCGCTGTGCGCGGCGGGCGACCCCCGGACAGCCGCCGCGGCCTTCCGTCGGCGCTGGCTCGGGCGCGCGGTGCCGCACGTGCTCAGCATCGCCGGCAGCGATCCGTCCGGGGGCGCGGGCATCCAGGCCGACCTCAAGGCGATCGCCGCGAACGGGGGCTACGGCATGGCGGCCCTGACGGCCCTGACCGCCCAGAACACGCAGGGCGTCCGCGCCGTGCACGTTCCTCCCGCGGACTTCCTCCGGGCGCAGCTCGACGCCGTCGGTGACGACATCCGCATCGACGCCGTGAAGGTCGGCATGCTCGCGGACGTGGAGGTGATCCGGACGGTCGCCGCGTGGCTCCGAGACACACAGCCCCCGATCGTCGTGCTCGACCCGGTCATGATCGCGACCTCGGGGGATCGGCTGCTCCACCCCGATGCGGAGCGCGAGCTGCGGAGCCTGCTGTCCCTGGCGACCGTGGTCACCCCGAACCTCGCCGAGCTCGCGGTGCTCGTCGGTCACGAGGTGACGGACTGGGCGGACGCGCTCGCCGCAGCGCGAGAGCTGTCGGCCGCGATGGGGACCGCGGTGCTGGTGAAGGGCGGGCATCTGCCCGGGGACGAGGCACCGGACGCCCTGATCGACACGGCAGCCGGTACGCACGCCGAGTTCCCCGGCGCGCGCATCCGCACGGCGAACACCCACGGCACCGGCTGCTCGCTGTCCGCGGCTCTGGCCACACGACTGGCGACGGGCGACGATCCCGCGACTGCGGTGCGCGCCGCGCGCGCCTGGTTGCGGGAGTCCCTCCGCGCGGCGGACGACCTGGAGATCGGGCGAGGACACGGCCCGATCCATCCCTTCTCGGGACTCTGGGCGCGCGGCGGGGTCGAGACCCGGCCGACACCGGAGGAGGTGGCCGCGGCCTGGTGGGATGAGACCGCCGCGATCCGCCGCGACATCGACGCGCTGCCCTTCGTGCGCGCGCTCGCCGGGGGGACCCTCGACCGCGACGCCTTCGTCTTCTACCTCGCGCAGGATGCCCTCTACCTCCGCGAGTACGCCCGGGTGCTCGCGGAGGCGTCACGTCTCGCTCCGACCCCCGACGAGCAGGCGTTCTGGGCCGAGGCCGCGCACGGCGCGATCCGCGGCGAGCTGGAGCTGCACGCGTCGTGGCTGACGCCGGAGACCGGGGTGAACGGCGCGACCTTCGCCGCCGAGCCCGCCCCGGCCACGGTCGCCTACCTCGACCACCTGCGTGCCGTCGCCTTCGGCGGGGACTACGCCACGGTGATCGCGGCCGTGCTGCCGTGCTTCTGGCTCTACACCGACCTGGGGGAGCGGCTCCATGCCGGAGCGTTCGGCGCGGCGCCCCGCGACCCCCGGCATCCCTATGCATCGTGGCTGGCGACCTACGCGGATCCGGCTTTCGCGGAGGCCACCCGGCAGGCCGTCGCGCATGTCGCCGCCGCGGCCGCGAGGGCCGACGACACCGGCCGAGAGCGGATGCGGCGAGCCTTCGTCGCATCGAGCGCGCACGAACGGGCCTTCTTCGCCGCACCGGTCGCGCGCGCTGTCGTGTGACGCCCCGGATTTGCGGTGCCGAACACGCCCGCGCTATCGTCGCCGCATGCCTTCGGTCGCCACCGCTCCTTCGACGCTCGTCCCGAGCGTCATCGCCGTGCGCCGACGTCGCGGCCGCCGATTCTAGGCGACCCCGCCCTTCTGCCTGCGTCCGCGCGGCGGTCGAGTGCCGGTGTCGCCGCCTCCGGCCCCGCCCCCGGTCCCGAGATCGTCGAGGACCCGACCGTTAAGGTAGAAGCATGACGTATTCCGTCGCCGTCTCCGGCGCCTCCGGCTACGCAGGCGGCGAGATCCTGCGCCTCCTGGCCGCTCACCCCGACGTCGAGATCCGCACCGTCACGGCGCACTCGAACGCCGGACAGCCCCTCGTCGCCCATCAGCCGCACCTCCGTTCACTCGCCCACCTGACGCTGCAGGACACCACACCCGAGGTCCTCGCCGGACACGACATCGTGTTCCTGGCCCTCCCGCACGGCCAGTCCGGGCAGTACACGGACGCCCTCGGCGACACCCCGCTGGTGATCGACGCCGGAGCGGACCACCGGCTCACCTCGTCGGCGGAGTGGGACGCGTTCTACGGCGGGTCCTTCCATGAGCCGTGGACGTACGGCGTGCCCGAGCTCCTCGTCGGAGGGGGCAAGCAGCGGGACGCGCTCCGCAGCGCGACCCGGATCGCCGCACCCGGCTGCAACGCCTCCACGGTGAGCCTGAGCCTCGCCCCCGGTGTCGCGGCCGGCGTGATCGACCCGGGCGACATCGTCTCCGTCCTGGCCGTCGGCCCGTCCGGGGCGGGCAAGAGCCTGAAGACGAACCTCCTCGCCAGCGAAATCCTCGGCTCCGCGAACCCCTATGCCGTCGGCGGCACGCACCGCCACATCCCGGAGATCCGTCAGGCGCTCGCCGCCGCCCGCCCTTCGACGGGCTCAGGCCCTTCGACGGACTCAGGCCCTTCGACGGGCTCAGGGACCCAAGACATCCGGATCTCGTTCACTCCGGTCCTCGTGCCGATGTCGCGCGGCATCCTCGCCACGTCCACAGCGCCGATCGTCGAGGGTGTGAGCGACGCCGAGATCCGTCAGGCATGGGAGAGCGCCTACGGCGACGAGACCTTCGTCCAGCTGCTGCCGGAGGGGAGCTTCCCGCGCACGGCGGACGTGCTCGGGGCGAACACGGCCCTCCTCGGCCTCGCGATCGATCGCGCCGCGAACCGCGTGACGGTGGTCACCGCCGTCGACAACCTCGTCAAGGGCACCGCCGGAGCTGCCGTCCAGTCCATGAACATCGCGCTGGGGCTTCCCGAGACCCGCGCCCTCTCAGTGAACGGAGTCGCCCCGTGAGCGTCACCGCCCCCGCAGGATTCGAGGCGGCCGGGGTCGCCGCCGGACTCAAGTCGACCGGCAAACCCGATGTCGCCGTCGTGGTCAACCGCGGCCCCCGCAAGGTCGGCGCCGCCGTCTTCACGAGCAACCGCGCCAAGGCCAACCCCATCATCTGGTCGCAGCAGGCCGTCGCGGACCGCGTGGTCGAGGCCGTCGTCCTCAACTCCGGCGGTGCGAACTGCTTCACCGGGAGCTTCGGGTTCCAGACGACCCACCAGACCGCGGAGAAGGCGGCCGAGCTGCTCGGCATCAGCGCGGGCGACGTGCTCGTCTGCTCCACGGGGCTCATCGGGACGGGGGACGAGGTCTTCCGCGAGAAGGTCCTCGCGGGTACCGCGCAGGCGATCACCGCGCTGAGCGCGGACGGTGGGGAGAGCGCCGCGCACGCCATCATGACCACGGACACGGTCGCGAAGACCGCTGTGGTGACCCGCGACGGCTGGACGATCGGCGGCATGGCGAAGGGCGCGGGCATGCTCGCCCCGGGTCTGGCGACGATGCTCGTGGTGCTCACCACCGACGCCGTGCTCGAACCGCTCCAGGCGGACGAGGCGCTGCGTCGGGCGACGGGACGCACGTTCGACCGCCTCGACTCCGACGGCTGCATGTCGACCAACGACCAGGTGACGCTACTCGCCAACGGCGCCTCCGAGGTCGTCCCCGACCTCGACGACTTCGCCGAGGCGCTCACCGCGCTCTGCCAGGAGCTCGCGGTCAAGCTGCAGGGCGACGCGGAGGGCGCGAGCCACGACATCACGATCGAGGTGCAGCACGCCGTCTCCGAGCAGGACGCCGTCGAGGTCGGCCGCTCGGTCGCCCGCAACAACCTGTTCAAGGCCGCCATCTTCGGCAACGACCCGAACTGGGGCCGCGTCCTCGCGGCGATCGGCACGACGGCCGCGCAGTTCGACCCGTACGACGTCGACGTGTGGATGAACGGCGTCCGAGTCTGCACCGCCGGCGGGCCGGACCGCCCCCGCGAGGAGGTCGACCTGACGCCGCGGGCCACGCACCTGATGATCGACCTCAAGGTCGGAGAGGCCACCGCCACGGTGCTGACGAACGACCTCACCCACGACTACGTGCACGAGAACAGCGCCTACGCCTCATGACCGACATCCAGGACACCACGCCGGACATCGCGGCGCAGAAGGCCACCACCCTCATCGAGTCGCTGCCGTGGCTGAAGAAGTTCCGCGACCAGATCGTCGTCGTCAAGTACGGCGGGAACGCCATGGTCTCGGACGAGCTGCAGGAGGCCTTCGCCCAGGACATCGCGTACCTCCGCTACGTCGGTGTGCAGCCCGTGGTCGTGCACGGCGGCGGGCCGCAGATCTCCGACATGCTGCAGCGGCTGGAGATCCCCAGCGAGTTCAAGGGCGGGTACCGCGTCACCAACACCGAGGCCATCGGCGTCGTGCGGATGGTCCTCACCGGCCAGGTGAACCCGCAGCTCGTCTCGAAGATCAACTCGCACGGCCCCATCGCCACCGGACTCAGCGGCGAGGACGCCGGGCTCTTCGGCGGCCGCCGTCGGGGTGTGATGATCGACGGCGAGGAGGTGGACCTCGGCCGCGTGGGCGACGTGGTCCAGGTCGACCCGACGCCGGTGCTCGACCATCTCGCCGCGGGGCGGATCCCGGTCGTGTCGAGCATCGCGCCCGACCTCGACCACCCGGGGCAGTCGCTCAACGTCAACGCGGATGCCGCGGCTGCCGCGCTGGCCGTGGCCCTCGGTGCGCGCAAGCTCGTCATCCTCACCGACGTGCCGGGTCTGTACGCCGACTGGCCCAACCGCGACTCGCTCGTGTCACACCTGACGTCGGACGCGCTCATCGAGATGCTTCCGCGCCTCGAGTCGGGGATGATTCCGAAGATGCGCGCGTGCCTCGATGCGGTCGAGGGCGGCGTCGACGCGGCGGCGATCATCGACGGACGGGTGCCGCACTCGGTGCTCGTCGAACTGTTCACCAGCAAGGGAATCGGGACCGAAGTGGTCCTGGGAGAGAAAGGGGCGACGGCATGACCGTCTGGCAGGACGACGCGGCACGTGATCTCGTGCTCAACGCGGGGGAGCGCCTCGCGCTGCTGACCCGCGGTGAGGGCTCGTACCTGTGGGACGCCGAAGACCGACGCTACCTCGACTTCCTCGCCGGCATCGCGGTGACCTCCCTCGGCCACGCGCACCCGGTGTTCGTCGATGCGGTGTCCCGGCAGGCCGCCACCCTCGCGCACGTCTCCAACTACTTCGCGACCCCGCCGCAGCTCGCGCTCGCCGCCCGACTCAAGCGCCTTGCCGGCGCAGGGATCGATGGTCGCGTGTTCTTCTCGAACTCGGGTGCCGAGGCCAACGAGGCCGCGTTCAAGCTCGCCCGTCTGCACGGCGGCGCGGAGCGTCCGCGCATCCTCGCACTGGAGAACGGCTTCCACGGCCGGACGATGGGTTCGCTCGCGCTCACGGCCAAGGAGTCGATGCGTGCGCCGTTCGCGCCGATGCCCGGAGGCGTGGAGCACATCCCGGCCACGATCGAAGCGCTGGAGGCCGCGATGGACGACCGGGTCGCCGCCGTCATCGTGGAGCCGATCCAGGGTGAAGCCGGTGTCGTCGAGCTGCCCGAGGGCTACCTCGCCGCGGCACGCTCGCTGACCCTCGCGCACGGCGCCCTGCTCATCGTCGACGAGATCCAGACGGGCGCGGGCCGGACCGGCGCCTGGTTCGGATTCAGCCACGAGGGCATCACGCCCGACGCCATCACGCTCGCGAAGGGCATCGGCGGCGGATTCCCGATCGGCGCCCTCGTCACCTACGGGGCCGCGAGCGCCCTGTTCACCCCCGGTTCGCACGGCTCCACGTTCGGCGGCAACCCGCTCGCGACGGCCGTGGCGGACGCGGTGCTGGCCGAGATCGAGCGCGCCGACCTCGTCGACAACGCCGCGCGCCGTGGCGCAGAGCTGCGGGACATCATCCTCGGCATCGACTCCCCGCTGGTCGGCGGCGTCCGCGGCCGCGGACTCCTCGTGGGCGTCGCGCTCTCGCAGCCCGTGGCGGGTGCGGTGGTCGCCGCCGCGCAGGACCGCGGTCTCATCGTCAACGCCGCCAACCCCGAGACCGTGCGCGTCGCGCCGGCGCTCACCATCGGCGACACGGAGCTGGCGGAGTTCCGCGAGCTGTTCGCCGCCGCTCTCTCCGACGTCCACACCTCCGCCACCGGAAAGGTCCCCGCATGACCCGCCACCTGCTGCGCGACGACGATCTGACGCCCGCCGAGCAGGCGGAGATCCTCGATCTCGCGCTCGAGCTCAAGAAGGATCGCTGGGCGGACAAGAGCCTCGCCGGCCCGCAGACCGTCGCCGTGATCTTCGACAAGTCGTCCACCCGGACGCGCGTCTCGTTCGCCGTCGGTATCGCCGACCTCGGCGGCACGCCGCTCATCATCTCCACGGCGAGCAGCCAGCTCGGCGGGAAGGAGACGCCGTCCGATACGGCCCGCGTGCTCGAGCGCCAGGTCGCCGCGATCGTGTGGCGGACCTACGCGCAGTCGGGGCTGGAGGAGATGGCCGCCGGCACCCGGGTCCCCGTGATCAATGCGCTGTCCGACGACTTCCACCCCTGCCAGCTCCTCGCCGACCTGCTGACGATCCGTGAGCACAAGGGCGACCTCAAGGGCCTCACGCTGACGTTCTTCGGCGACGGCCAGAGCAACATGGCGCACTCCTACGCGCTCGCGGGCGTCACGGCCGGCATGCACGTGCGCATCGCCTCGCCGGAGGACTACGCGCCGCGCGCCGACGTGATCGAAGCGGCCGACCGCCGCGCCGGGGAGACCGGCGGATCGATCACGCTCTTCACCGACCCGGTCGAGGCGGCCGCCGGCGCCGACGTCGTCGTCACCGACACCTGGGTGTCGATGGGCAAGGAGGAGGAGAAGCTCGCGCGGATCCGCGATCTCGGGGGCTACAAGGTCACGCCCGAGACCATGGAGCTCGCGCACGACGACGCGATCTTCATCCACTGCCTGCCCGCTGACCGCGGCTACGAGGTGGACTCCGCGGTCATCGACGGTCCGCAGAGCGTGGTGTGGGACGAGGCGGAGAACCGCCTGCACGCCCAGAAGGCCCTGCTGGTCTGGCTTCTCGGGAAGAAGGACGCGTGATGGCCGGTTCGCACGAAGGCACCAACGAGGGCGCGCTCTGGGGCGCGCGGTTCGCCACCGGTCCGTCGCCGGAGCTCGTCGAGCTGAGCCGGTCGACGCACTTCGACTGGATCCTGGCGCCGTACGACATCGCGGGATCCCACGCGCATGCCACGGCGCTGGCCGCCGCGGGGTACCTGGAGCCGGATGAGGCCGCCCGGATGCACGAGGGCCTCGACGCCGTCGCGCGCAAGGTCGCCGACGGCACCCTGCAGCCGCTGCCCACCGACGAGGACGTGCACGGCGCACTCGAGCAGGCGCTGATCGCCGAGCTGGGTCCGGAGCTGGGCGGACGCCTCCGCGCCGGCCGCAGCCGGAACGACCAGATCGCCACGCTCGTGCGGATGTACCTGATCGACCACGCCCGGGTGATCGCGCGCGACCTGCTGCGCGTGATCGATGCGCTCGTGGCACAGGCGGAGGCGCATCCCGACGCGATCCTGCCCGGCCGCACGCACCTGCAGCACGCACAGCCGGTGCTGCTCGCCCATCACCTCCAGGCCCACGCCTGGCCGCTGGTGCGCGAGCTCGAGCGCCTCGTCGACTGGCGCCGTCGCGCCGGTGTCTCGCCGTACGGCGGGGGAGCACTCGCGGGGTCGACCCTGGGCCTGGATCCCGCGCTCGTCGCGACGGAGCTCGGCCTCGACCGGCCGGCGGAGAACTCCCTCGACGGCACCGCTGCGCGGGACGTCGTGGCGGAGTTCGCGTTCATCGCGGCGATGACGGGGGTCGACCTCTCCCGCCTGTCCGAGGAGATCATCCTCTGGAACACGCGGGAGTTCGGCTTCGTCACCCTCGACGACGGCTACTCCACGGGATCCAGCATCATGCCGCAGAAGAAGAACCCGGACATCGCCGAGCTCGCGCGCGGCAAGTCCGGGCGTCTCATCGGCAACCTGTCCGGCCTGCTGGCGACCCTCAAGGGCCTGCCCCTCGCGTACAACCGCGATCTGCAGGAGGACAAGGAGCCGGTGTTCGACTCGGTGCGGACGCTCGAGGTCGTGCTGCCGGCGTTCGCCGGGATGATCGCGACGCTGCGTTTCCACACGGAGCGGATGGCCGCGCTCGCCCCCCAGGGGTTCTCCCTGGCGACGGATGTCGCCGAGTGGCTGGTGAAGCGGCGCGTGCCGTTCCGCGACGCCCACGAGATCTCCGGCGCGCTCGTCCGTGCCTGCGAGGAGCAGGGGATCGGGCTGGAGGACGCCTCCGACGAGCTGCTGCTGTCGGTGTCGCCGCACCTCGTCCCCGAGGTCCGCGAGGTGCTCACGATCGAGGGCTCCGTCGCGTCGCGCACGGGCGTCGGCGGCACCGCTCCGGAGCGCGTGGCCGAGCAGCGCGCGGAGCTCGTCGCCCGCGCGCAGGCCGCTGCGCACGCGCTCGGCCTGTAATCGCTCCGGCGGCGGCCTCGCCTCAGTGCAGGTCGCCGTCGGCGGCCGAGCGTTCCCACCGGGTGAACCGGACGGTCAGACCCGCGCGGGTGGGCGCGGCGAGGAACGGTCCCGCGGAGACGGTCGCATCGCCGGAGAAGGGAGCCACCCTGACCAGGCGCCAGGGGCCGTCGTCCGCCCGGGCGCGCACGATCATCGCGTCCGCCCAGCGGCTGACCCTGACCGTGATCTCGCTCTCGCGCCAGTCGTCGACGTAGCCGACCGACCAGTCGGATCGGCCGGCGGTCACGACGGCACCGAGACCGAGGTGGCCATCGGCGAACTCGACGCCCGCTTTGATCCAGTGCTCCTCATCGGCGCGCACGAAGAGCCCCGCCTGGTCGAACTGCCCCTCCCACGGCGCACGGAACGCGACCTCGATCGCCTCGCCGACCGCGAGCGGCGCGAGCAGCGCGTGCTCCGTGTCGTGCACGAAACCGTAGGCGGTGTGGCGCCAGGCGTCGCTGCCCTCGGCCGCGGTGGCGTCGAGGTGACCGTCGACGTGTGTCCAGGCGGGGGCATGGGTCCAGGTGGCATCCGTCCAGTTGATGATGCGTGATTCAGGCATATTTCCCATCTATAGCTGATAACGGCATAAACAGCGAATATTCGTGCTACGGTTATGTCATGGTCGTCGCTGTGATCGCCGACATCGTCGGGTCCCGGGAACTCCGGGACCGCGGTGCTGCGCAGCGCGCGCTGGACGAGACCATCGCACAGGTGGAACAGGATCGCCCGCTGGCCATCCACCCGCTCACGCCCACGGTAGGGGACGAGCAGCAGGGCGTCTACCGCGCACTGCCTGACGCGCTCCTCTCCCTCCTCATGGTCCAGCTCCGCCTCCCGGAGGGTCTCGCCTTCCGCTTCGGCATCGGCGTCGGCGAGGTCAGGCCGGTCACCTCGGTGCACGGCGAGCTGGCCGACGGACCCGGGTGGTACGCGGCACGCGCCGCGATCGAGACCGTCCACGCACGCGAACAGCGCGCCGTGCCGCGCACGCGCACCTGGATTGTCGGCGCCCCGGGTCAGGATGAGGTCATGGAGACCGTGATCGCCGCGTCCAACGCCTACGTCCTCGCGCGCGACGAGCTGGTGGGGGCGATGAGCACGCGCGAACGCCACCTCACCTACGGACGCCTGGTCGGCCGGTCCCAGCAGGAGCTCGCCGCCCAGGAGGGCATCTCGCAGCCGAGCGTCTCCAAGTCGCTGCGGAGTGCGGGAGCCGCCGCTCTCATCGAAGGCGTGGCCGCGCTCCGGGGGGAGTCCGCATGATCCTCGCCGGCTTCGTCCTCCTCGCCGTCGGCGCGACCGACCTCGTCCGGCAGTTCGTGCCGCGGCGGTGGATCGGCTTCGTCGTGGCCGCGGCCGTGGTCCTCCTCCTCGGCATCGGCGGCGATGCGCTGCTGCCCGCGCTCCTGGGGCTCGGTGCCGGGGCGCTGTGGGCGTGGAGCATGCCGGACGAGGGGCCGTCCCGGGCCGGGTTCTGGCCGGCGGTCGCGCTGGCCGCCCTCAGCATCGCCGCCGTGGTCTGGGGCGGGTCGAGGAGCACGTCCGGTCTCATCGGCGAGCTCTGGACGCTCCGCTCGCCCTTCGGCGAGGTGCCGTTCGATCTCGCCGTGCTCGCGCTCGGTGCCGGCGTCTTCCTCCTCGAATCCGCGAACCTCGTCGTCCGTGCGGCTCTCGACGGCGAGCACACCTGGCGCCCGGCCGAGGTCTCGGGGACCGTCGCGCCCGAGCCCGTACCCTCCGACCGGTCGGAGGCCGACGCCCCTGCGGTGTCCGCCGTGATCCCCGCCGATCCCCGCCACGGCTTCAAGGGCGGGCGGCTCATCGGCCCCCTGGAACGCGTGCTCGTGATGATCCTCACGCTCGCCGCGGCCTACCCGGTGCTCGCAGCCATGCTCGCCGCCAAGGGCATCGTCCGCTTCCCGGAGATCTCCCGCGACGGGGAGACCGGCGCGCGTGCCGAGTACTTCCTCGTCGGCAGCCTCGTGAGCTGGGTGATCGGCCTCGGTGCCGCGTTCCTCGTCTGGTGGGCGGCGCACAGCTGACACCCCCGCCCGCGACGCAGCGGGACGGTTGCGCGCTGCTAGCCTGGAGCGCGTGTCAACTCCCGCTCTGACGACCGCGCCGCAGGCGATTGACCCCACGTTCGAGAACGTGTGGGACGAGATCGTGTGGCGTGGCCTCGTCCACGTGTCCACCGACCAGGAGGCGCTGCGCGCCCTGCTCGCGGGAGACCCCGTCACGTATTACTGCGGCTTCGACCCGACGGCACCGAGTCTGCATCTCGGGCACCTGGTCCAGCTGCTCCTGCTCCGCCGCCTCCAGCTCGCCGGGCACAAGCCGCTCGGTCTCGTCGGCGGCTCCACCGGCCTGATCGGCGATCCCCGGCCGACGGCGGAGCGCACGCTCAACACCCGCGAGACGGTGGCGGAATGGGTCGACCGCCTGCGCGGCCAGGTCGAGCGGTACCTCAGCTTCGAGGGCGACAATGCCGCCCGCATGGTGAACAACCTCGACTGGACGGCGCCGCTCTCCGCGATCGACTTCCTGCGGGAGATCGGCAAGCACTACCGCGTCGGCACGATGCTGAAGAAGGACGCGGTGGCCGCGCGCCTGAACTCCGACGCCGGCATCAGCTACACCGAGTTCAGCTACCAGATCCTCCAGGGGCTCGACTTCCTCGAGCTCTACCGCCAGTACGACTGCGTGCTGCAGACGGGCGGCTCGGATCAGTGGGGCAACCTCACCAGCGGCACCGACCTCATCCACCGGGTCGAGGGGGCCTCGGTCCACGCGATCGGCACGCCGCTGATCACCAACAGCGACGGCACGAAGTTCGGCAAGAGCGAGGGCAACGCGATCTGGATCGACGCGGAGCTCACGAGCCCCTACGCGTTCTACCAGTTCTGGCTCAGCACGGCCGATGCCGACGTGATCGAACGCCTCAAGGTCTTCACGTTCCTGACCAGGGCCGAGATCGAGGAGTACGCCGAACTCGTGGCGACGGAGCCGTTCCGCCGCGCCGCCCAGAAGCGCCTCGCGCTCGAGGTCGTCGCGACGGTGCACGGCGTGGAGGCGACGGCGGCCGTGATCGCGGCGTCCGAGGCGCTGTTCGGGCAGGGCGACCTGACCACTCTCGACGCGGCGACGCTGCGCACGGCTCTGGACGAGCTCCCGCACGCGACGGTCGCCGCCGGTACTCCGGTCGTCGACGCACTCGTCGCGACCGGGCTGGTGTCGAGTCTGTCGGAGGCCCGTCGCGCCATCGCGCAGGGCGGGGTGTCCCTCGACGGCGAGCGGGTGGAGGACGACTCCGCGACCGTGCAGGGCACGCTTCCCGGTGGTGTCTCGGTGCTGCGTCGCGGGAAGAAGACTCTCGCCGGCGTCTTCCTCGGCTGATCCCGGTCAGGCATGCCGTTCACCCCGAGTCACGCGATCGTGGCGTTGCCGTTCGTGCGCACGCCCCTGGTTCCCGCGGCGATCGCGATCGGAGCGATGACGCCGGACATCTCGCTGTTCCTGCGGAACATCGGGCTCAACTACGGCTTCCTGCACGATCCGATCAACGTCCTGTGGACGGCTCTGCTCGCGCTCGTGCTCTTCCTGCTGTGGCGTGTGCTGCTGCGCCCCGCGACCCTGGAGCTGCTGCCGGACTGGGTGAGCACGCGGCTACCCGCCGGGTGGGGCGCGAGCGGATTCCGGGCCGGGGTCGAGGCGTTGACCCGCGACGATCGTCCCCGGTATCGGGGTGCGCGGTCGCTGTATCCGGTCCTGCTCGTGCTCTCCGCGATGCTGGGGGTGCTCTCGCACATCCTCTGGGACGCGTTCACGCATGAGTCGCGGTGGGGCGTCGATCTGGTGCCCGCGCTCGCGAACTCGTGGGGTCCGTTCGACGGCTACAAGTGGCTCCAGTACGTCTCGAGCGCGCTCGGCCTGCTGGGTCTGGCGATCTGGGCGGCACTGTGGCTGCGTCGTGCGACCCCGCGAACGCATGCGCCCCGGATCCTTCCGACGGTCGTGCGGATCGCGTGGTGGCTCTCGCTGCCGGTGATCCTCGTGCTCGCCTGGGTCGGCGGACTGCTCGCGTTCGGCCCGCTCTCCGCCGATTTCACGGTGCAGCATCTCGCGTATCGGGTGCTGCCGCCGGCCTGTGCGGTGTGGGGCCTGTTCACCCTGGTCCTCTGCGTGGTCCTCGCCGTGCGGCGGCCGCGCTCCGCGGTCTGACCCGCAGCGGACCCGGCACGTCGGGAAGCCGGGTCACCAGCGTGGTGCGTCCGTACCCCATGCGTGCGGGGCCTCGAACCTGAGCCCGGGGAGAGCGGGTGCCGCCGTCACGACCGCCGTCCCGTCCACGTCGAATCGCGCGAGATGCGCCGAGGCGTCGATCTCCGGCGCGCGCACGGCAGCGGTCGTGCGCGGCATCCCCAGCAGTTCGGCGGCGACCCGGCGCAGGGAGGTGCGCACGATGCGCGAGCGCCCGTCGCGGGAACGGAGCAGGCGGGTGAGCGCGGCGGCGAGAAGATATCCGCTGCTGTGATCCAGCGCCTGGGCGGGGAGGGCGCCCGGCCGTCCGTCGTCGCCCTCGATCATCGCGATGCCGCTCTCCGCCTGGACGAGACTGTCGAAACCGGCGCGCTCGGGATGATCGGGTCCCCAGGCGCTGAGCTCCGCGACGAGGAGACCCGGGTGCTGCTCGACCAGAGCGTCGGGGGAGAGGCCGAGCCGGTCCAGCGAGGCGGGCCGATATCCGAGCACGACCGCATCCGCCGACTGCAGGAGGGCGTGCAGCTCCGGGGACCGGGCGTCGAGGCGTGCGGAGCGCTTGCCATGGCCGGTGTCGAGGTGCTGCCACGGGAGCTCGGGGAGCTGCGGCGGGTCGAGACGCAGCACGTCGGCGCCGAGGAGAGCGAGCGTCCGTGTGCACACCGGCCCCGCGATCACTCGGGTGAGGTCCAGGACACGGAGGCCGGCGAGCGGAGCGCGCGCCGAGACGGCGGGAGACGAGGTCCGTCGGTCCTTCGTTCGTCCGCCCTCGGGGTCGGCGACCGCGACATCGAGGAGCGGAGCAGCTCGCTGCGCCCGGTCGGCCTCGGGGTCCTCGTGACGCACGGCCACCGCGAGTCCGCCCGCCGCGGAGATGAGGCCCACGGCCTCGTCGGTCGAGAGGGTCGACATCCTGCGGGTCACGGCCTCCGCACCCGCCGAGCCGGACAGACCGAGTGCGCGGCGAAGCGCTCGAGCGTGGTGCGGGTAGTTGCCATGTGTGCGGACCCACCCGTCGCCGCTCTCCCAGAACCCGGAGAGCGGCGCCCACACCGGCGGGGGAGTTCCGTCGACCAGCAGGTAGCGGTCGCTCCGGTAGGCGACGGCCACGCGTCGGGGATCGATGGACCCGGGGTCGAGTCCGGCGGCCACGGTCACCGCGGCCACACTGGCGAGAGCCAGCTCTGCGGTCGCCGTGCGCGAGGCGAGGGGCACCGGATCGAGAGTGCGGAGTGACGCGAGGGAGTCCGCGGGGAGGGGCGCGACGCCCGTGTCCCGCCACACACGGACGAGCAGATCGGCAGTGGTGTCGGAGGAGGGAGTGCGCATGGGCGTGATGCTACTCCGCCCCCGGATACCGCCGGAAACAGCCGCTGATCCGGCCGAATCCCGGCGCGGGGCGCCCGCGACACGCCCGGGGTGGTGCGCCCGATTTGCCAGACCCCCGGAATCCACGTAACTTATTACTTGTTCGCCCCACAGGGAAGCGGAGAAGCCCAGAGCTTCACCCCCCTCAAGCGGAGAACCACTCCCGATCCACTCTCACTTGAGAGATCCGGCGCTTGCGCCTAGGATGGGAGATCCACCCCTTCTGCGGCTGTCACCGGCTGCGCAGCGGATCCAAGATCCGCGCGGCGCGCCGATTTGACAAGCGGGTCGGGATGGCTAAGATAGAGAAGTTGCCCTGCGGGCCTGGTCGTGATGGCTGGGTCGTGGGAGCATCCGATCCTTGAGAACTCAACAGCGTGCACTTGTCAAATGCCAAATTATCCTCG
>NZ_QCXO01000121.1:0-55176 GCF_023383675.1 Microbacterium sp. ER1 | reverse complement strand
GACCCCGCCCGTCCCGCCCGGGACCTCGCGGCCGAGCGAGCCGCGATCGAGGCGGAATCGCGGGAGACCGCGCCGGACACCGTCGCGCTGGCCGAGATCATCGCCGACGCCCTCCCTGCCGACGCGATCGTCGCCGGCGACTCCTCCCAGATCGTCTACATGGCGCTCGGCAGCGTGCTGCGGCAGGAGCAGCCCCACTCCCTCCTCTACACGCCGACCTACGCCACGCTCGGCTATGGCCTCCCCGCCGCGATCGGCGCGGCCGTCGCGCAGACCGAACGCCCGGTCGTCACCGTCATCGGCGACGGCGCTCTGATGTTCTGCGTGAACGAGCTCGTCACCGCTGTCGAGCAGCGCCTCGATATCACCGTGGTGTGCGTCGACAACGGCGGGTACGCGGAGATCCGCCAGAACGAGCTCGACCGGGGCATGACCCCGGTCGGCGTCGACCTCGTGCAGCCGGACTGGGCCGCGCTCGCCACCGCCTTCGGGGCGACCGGGCGACGGGCGGCATCGCGCGCCGACATCGCCCCCAGCATCCGCGCGGCCATCGCCGACGGCGGGGTGCAGCTCGTGCACATCCCGCAGCACGCCCTCTGAGACCCACACCTCCCGACGAACAGGAACGAGAAATGACCGACAACATCGGCCCCGTCGACGCCTCCGTGAACCCGCGGTACTCCGGCATCGCCACCTTCGCCCGCCTGCCCCGCATCGAGGACGTGCCGCGCGCCGACATCGCGGTGGTCGGCATCCCGTTCGACTCCGGCGTGAGCTACCGCCCCGGCACCCGTTTCGGCCCGTCGCATGTGCGGGAGTCGTCCCGGCTGCTCCGGCCTTACAACCCCGCACAGGACGTGTCGCCGTTCCAGCTCGCCCAGGTGGTGGATGCGGGGGACATCCCGGTGAACCCGTTCGACCTCACCGAGGCCGTGACCGAGGTCGAGCGCGCGGCGCTGGCGCTCGGTGAGCAGGTGCAGCGCCTCGTCACGATCGGCGGCGACCACACCGTGGCCCTTCCCCTGCTGCGGGCGGTGGCCGCGAAGCACGGACCCGTCGCGGTCCTCCACTTCGACGCCCACCTGGACACGTGGGACACCTACTTCGGGGCCCCCATCACGCACGGCACCCCCTTCCGCCGCGCGAGCGAGGAGGGGCTGATCGACCTCACCGCGAGCTGCCACGTCGGCACCCGCGGACCCCTGTACTCGAAGCAGGACCTCGAGGACGACGAGCGCCTCGGCTTCTCCATCGTCTCCAGCGAATACATCGAGGAGCACGGGGTGGAGGCCGCGATCGACCGCATCCTCACCCGCATCGGCGACAAGCCGCTGTACGTCTCGATCGACATCGACGTGCTCGACCCCGCGCACGCGCCCGGCACCGGGACCCCCGAGGCGGGAGGGCTCACGAGTCGCGAGCTGCTGCGCATCCTCCGGGCGCTGCGCGACCGCGACATCGTCGGCGCCGACGTCGTGGAGGTGTCGCCCGCGTACGATCACGCCCAGATGACCGGGATCGCCGCGAGCCACGTCGTGTACGAGCTGGTGACCCTTCTCGCCGCCCGACTCGCCTCCTGACACCCGGGGTCAGAACAGCGTCCCGAGGAGGTCCGCGAACAGGGCCTCGGCGTCGCACTCCACCCGTCGCCGTGCGAACCAGTCGCACACGTTGACGCAGTCGCGGTGCAGGAGGTCGAGGCCCTGCGGATTCGCGATCACGTCGACGATCTGCGGCAGGTCGATCACCCGCACCCGCCCCTCGTGCACGAGGAGGTTGTAGGCGGAGAGGTCGCCGTGCGCGAAGCCTGCGGCGGCGAAGACCCGCATGAGTTCGACCACCTGCGTGAAGTACTCCTGCATCTCGGCGTTCGACCCGCGCACCTGGGCGAGCCGGGGTGCCGCGATGCCCCGGTCGTCGCCGAGGAACTCCATGAGCACCTCGGTGCCGCTGACCTGCACGGGATAGGGGACCGGGGCACCGCGCTCCCACATCCGGCACAGGGCCTCGAACTCCGCGAGCGACCACTGGGCTGCGGCGACCTCCCGTCCGTGGGCGGTCTTCTTGGCGAGGGCGCGCGTGTCGCGGGTGTTCCGCGTGCTGCGCCCCTCGGTGTAGACGGCGGAGCGCTGGAAGCTCCGGTTCTCGATGCCGCGGTAGCGCTTGGCGGCGAGGAGGGTGCGCTGCGTCGGGTCGTCGGGCACGGCGCGCTCCAGCAGGAACACGTCGGCCTCCTTGCCGGTCTTCAGGATGCCGAGCTCGGTGTCCAGGGCGCCGGCGGAGGTCACCACCCAGGCGGGGCGGGGGTCCGGCCCTCGCTCGGTGGGGGTGGACGAGGTCCAGGTCGTCCAGCGCTGGTTGGCGCCGGGCTCGACCTCGGCGAAGGAGAGGGCGGTCTCGAGGGAGTCGAAGGAGGTGGCGTCGAAGGACGCGGCGTCCGAGGAAGCGGGGGATTCGTTCACGGTGTGGCTCCGGGAAGGGAGGCCACGCGGCGATCAGGAGCGGGTGGCCTCGAAGGGAAGGTGGTCGGCGATAGGCGCGACGACGACAGCGTTCATCTCATCGCCTCCTTCGCTCGGGCTTCCCGGGCGGATCCCGGTGCGTCGTCGAGCCTAGGGGGTCTCCCGGGGGTTGTCCAGGGCCGGACGATCGGTCGGATGCGGCGGACGACCGGTCGGGCGCGCGCCCGCCCCCGTTGCGAGTCTGGAAGCATGACCACGACCGCCCCCGTCCCTACCCTGCCGACCACCCGCGTCGACCGCATCCGCTACGGCGGACTCATCGCCCTCATGGTGATGGGCTTCCTGCTGGTGACCGCCGAGTTCCTCCCCAACGGAGTGCTCACCGAGATGGCGGACGGCCTCGGGGTGACCCCCGGCCAGGCCGGGCAGACCGTCACCGTCACCGCGCTCGTCGGGCTCTTCGTCGCCCCGACCGTCGGCCTCGTGTTCCCCCGTCTGGACCGTCGGTCGCTGCTGGTGTGGATGGCGCTCGCCGCGGCCGTGTCGAACCTCGTGGTCGCGATCGCGCCGAACCTCGTGGTCGTGCTGCTGGCGCGGTTCCTGCTGGGAGCGGCGATCAGCGCCTACTGGACGATGTCGATCACGGTCGCCGCGCGGCTCGCGGGGCCGGAGCACCTCGGTCGCGGGGTGATGTTCACCTCCGCGGGCGTCTCGCTCGCCACGGTCGCCGGCGTCCCGCTCGGGGTCATGCTGAGCGAGGTCGTCGACTGGCGTGCCGTGTTCGCGATCGCGGGAGTGCTCATGGTCGTGCTGGCCGTGGCCCTGCGGTGGGCGCTGCCGACCGTCCCAGCCGAGCGCGCGTCGAGCCTGCGTCTGCTCGTCGACACGGTGCGGCGCCCGGGCATCGGCCTCGGGATGGTCGGACACGTGCTCGTCGTGCTCGGCCACTTCCTCGCCTACACCTACGTCCGCCTCGCGCTGGAGCGCATCCCGGACGTGGACGCCTCGACGATCGTCGTGCTGCTGGCGCTGTTCGGTGTGGGAGGTCTCCTCGGCAACCTCTCCATCGGCCTCGTGATCGACCGCTCCTTCGCCTTCTTCGCGGTGTTCGCGCCGCTGGTGATCTCGGCCGCCGTGCTGTCGATGGTGCTCTTCTCCGGATCGATCATCGGCATCGGCGCGGTCGTGCTCCTCTGGGGCTTCTTCTTCTCGTCGTGGCTGATCGTCGTGAACACCTGGGTGGGCCACCGCATGCCGGACCGCCTGGAGGCCGGGGGGAGCCTCGTGGTCGTCGGGTTCCAGGGCGCGATCACGCTCGCGGCCGGTGTGGGCGGACTCCTCGTCGACACCCTGAGCATCGAGCTCGTCTACACCATCGGTGCGGTCTCCCTCCTCGCCGGTGCCGTGCTGTTCGGCCTCTCGAACCGCCGCAGCTCCCGCCCCTGACCTCGTGCCCGCCCGGGCTCGACTTCGGAGCAGGCCGACGACACGCCGTCCCCTCGGGCTCGGGGCCGGCGTGTCGCCCCGGATCTCCGAAGCCATGCCCGCCCAGGCGGGGGAGGATGTCGTGGGATCAGGCGGGGACGAGGGAGTGCGAGGCGCGCCAGGAGGAGGGCGTCATCCCCGTCCGGCGGCGGAAGGCGCGACTGAACCCCTCGTCCGAGGCATAGCCGAGCTCGCGCGAGACGCTCGAGACCGACTGCCCGGCCTGGAGCATCCGCTTCGCGGCGTCGATCCGCACCTCCGTCACATAGTCGGCGGGGGAGCGGCCCACGGCCAGGCGGAACCGCTCCGCAAAGGCCGAGCGTGACATGGCCCCGACGGCGGCCAGGCGCTCGACGGTCCAGTCCCGTCCCGGCTGCTCGTGGATGGCGTCCACCACGCGGTCGAGGAAGGGGTCCTTCGACAGCGAGGGCCACCCCACGGGCGCACAGCCGTTGGCCGCCCAGGCCCGGATGACCGAGAGCAGCACGGTGGTCGCCATCATCCGACAGATCAACGGGTCTCCCTGGCGCACCGGGCACGCGGGCGCATCGACCACGCCCATGTTCTCGGCGAGGGCGGCGGCGGCCGGCTCCAGCGCGTCGAATCCGGTCACCGCGAGGAAGGGCGGCAGGAGCGCGGGGAGGGGAGAGGCGGTGTCCGCGAGCTCGATGTCGACGACGAGGAGCGTGGTGTCGGCATCGGCCTCCAGTGCGAAGGTGTCGCCGCGGAGCAGCAGGAAGGCGTCGCCGGACACGAGTCGGTCGCGGTGCCCTGGCTCCTCGACCGTGAGCTGCTGCGACGAGGGGTCCACGTCGAGGCGGCACCCCGTGCCCAGGGGAGGGTGTCCGTGCACGGCGCCGTCGGCGATGTAGACGAGGGTGATCCGGCCAGGCGGCAGCGGGAGGAGTCCTCCGGTGGTCAGCCGCACGCGGCGGGCGATCCCCACCCGCAGGTCCACCGTGCCGAGCACAGCGGACAGCGCATCCGCGTCCACCGTCACCATGCCTTCGGCAACGTCGGCCGCCGTCCCCCTATTCCCCTTCGAATCGCTCACCTTGCTCCATTTCGGCGCCGGATGGGGCCAAGTGGGCGATTCGAAGCGGGATACGCTGGAGGGGTACCCCACCCGAGGAGTTCCGTGTTCCGCACCCCTGGCCGCCTGTACCGTGTCCTCGCGATCGCGGAGGCGATCACCTGGACCCTCCTCATCGCCGCGATCATCGCCCGCGCCGTCGGAGCCCCCGGTGGCGTCGTGACGGTCGGCGGCGGTATCCACGGGTTCGTGTTCCTCGCCTACGCCGCGACCGCCGTCCTCGTCGCGCTCAACCAGCGGTGGCACCCGGGCGTCGGTGTGCTGGCGGTCCTCAGCGCCGTCGTGCCGTACGCCACCATCCCGATGGAGATCTGGCTGCACCGCACCGGCCGTCTTCGGGGCGACTGGCGCCTCGACGCCACCGACGACCCGCGCGACCGCCGCTGGTACGACCGCCTAATGCGCTGGTTCCTCCGTCGCCCCTGGGTGCTCGCGGTGCTGCTGGTCGTGGGCATCGTCGCGCTGTACGTGATCCTGCTGCTGGTCGGCCCGCCCGGGGGCAAGTGACCCCGGCGTCGCCCCGTCTGTGCGGCCTCCGCGTCAGCGGCGCGCGACGGGCTGCTGGAGTTCCGTGACCCAGTCCGACTGGTCCTCCCCGACGGCGCGGACGTAGAGCTCCCGACACGGCCCGGCGTGCACGAGGCCGCGCGCGACCACCTCGGTGTGGATGGCGTGCCAGCTCTCCGCGATCCGCTCCATCGAGCCGAGGTGCACCCCGCAGACGGCGTCCTCCTCGGCGGGGAGTTCGATGATCTCGATCCCGTCGGCGGCGGGGCCGGAGTAGGAGTATCCGGCGACGATCTCCATCCCGTCCGGCAGCGTCCGGTACTGGGCGATCGGGGTGGTGAGGGCGCCGCACTCGTCTCCGATGACCTCGGCCACGGCGTCGAAGGAGGGGCCGACGACCTCGGCGACCGCCGGCTGCTCGGCGACGACGGTGCGCACGGCCGCCAGGCGCACGGCGGGGAGGGGTTTCTGGACGATCTCGATCTGCGACATGTGCTTCTCCTTCTCGATGAGGTGGAGGCGCCGCTCCACATCGACGAGTCGCGCGGCGGCGAGCCGGTGCTCCTGCTCCACCTCGGCACGCCGGATGCGCAGGAGGGCCGCGATCCGGTCGGCGTCGACACCCTGGGCGAGGATCGCCGAGATGTCGTCGAGGCCGAAGCCGAGCTGACGCAGGGCGACGATCCGGTGCAGGCGCTCGAGCTGCGACGGGTCGTACGACCGGTAGCCGGTGAACTCGTCCACGTGGGCGGGTACGAGCAGCCCGGCCGTGTCCCAGTGCCGGAGCATCCGGTGGGTCACCTGGCCGATCTGCGCGAACGCTCCGATGGACAACATGTCTCTGTTCTCCCGTCTGACACCGTGTGAGAGTCAAGCATGGCGGCTCGCGGACACCTGACGGCCCGGCGAAAAACTTGAGCCTGTTCATATCAAGTTCATTTGACAGCGTTTCGGCCCCGGCGTACACTTGAGCCATCGCGACTCAGGTTTCCCTGATCGCCGCAGGTTTCCAGACCACTACAGACTTCCCAACAAAGGAGAGAACACATGGCACGTGCTGTCGGTATCGACCTCGGAACCACCAACTCCGTCGTCAGCGTCCTCGAGGGTGGCGAGCCCAAGGTCATCGCCAACGCCGAGGGCTTCCGCACGACCCCTTCGGTCGTCGCCTTCACCAAGGACGGGGAGGTGCTCGTCGGCGAGACCGCGAAGCGCCAGGCCGTCACCAACGTCGACCGGACGATCGCCTCGGTCAAGCGCCACATGGGCACCGACTGGAGCTTCGACGTCGACGGCAAGAAGTGGACGCCGCAGGAGATCTCCGCGCGCATCCTCCAGAAGCTCAAGCGCGACGCCGAGTCCTACCTCGGCGACACCGTGACCGACGCCGTCATCACGGTTCCGGCGTACTTCAACGACGCCGAGCGTCAGGCCACCAAGGAGGCCGGTGAGATCGCGGGCCTCAACGTGCTCCGCATCATCAACGAGCCGACCGCGGCCGCCCTGGCCTACGGCCTCGACAAGGGCAAGGAGGACGAGCTCATCCTCGTCTTCGACCTCGGTGGCGGAACGTTCGACGTCTCCCTCCTCGAGGTGGGCAAGGACGACGACTTCTCCACGATCCAGGTGCGCGCCACCGCCGGTGACAACCGTCTCGGTGGAGACGACTGGGACCAGCGTCTCGTCGACTACCTGATCAAGCAGTTCAAGGAGACCACGGGCGTCGACGTCTCGGGTGACAAGATCGCCCTGCAGCGCCTCAAGGAGGCCGCGGAGCAGGCGAAGAAGGAGCTCTCCAGCTCCACGTCCACGAGCATCAACCTCCCGTACCTGTCGCTCACCGACTCGGGCCCCGTCTCGCTCTCCGAGACCGTGACCCGCGCGAAGTTCGAGGACCTCACGAAGGACCTGCTCGACCGCACCAAGAAGCCGTTCGAGGACGTCATCCGCGAGGCCGGCATCAAGGTGTCCGACATCGACCACATCGTCCTCGTGGGTGGTTCGACCCGTATGCCCGCCGTCGCCGAGCTCGTCAAGCGCGAGACCGGCAAGGAAGCCAACAAGGGTGTGAACCCGGACGAGGTCGTCGCCGTCGGCGCCGCGCTGCAGGCCGGTGTCCTCAAGGGCGAGCGCAAGGACGTCCTGCTCATCGACGTCACCCCGCTCTCCCTGGGCATCGAGACCAAGGGCGGCATGATGACCAAGCTCATCGAGCGCAACACGGCCATCCCGACCAAGCGGAGCGAGACCTTCACCACGGCCGACGACAACCAGCCGTCCGTCGCGATCCAGGTCTTCCAGGGCGAGCGTGACTTCACGCGCGACAACAAGCCGCTCGGCACGTTCGAGCTCACCGGCATCGCGCCGGCTCCTCGTGGCATCCCGCAGATCGAGGTCACGTTCGACATCGACGCCAACGGCATCGTGCACGTGTCCGCGAAGGACAAGGGCACCGGCACCGAGAAGTCGATCGTCATCTCCGGCGGCTCGTCGCTGTCGAAGGAGGACATCGAGCGCATGGTGCGCGAGGCCGAGGAGCACGCCGCCGAGGACAAGGCGCGTCGTGAGGCTGCGGAGACCCGCAACCAGGCCGAGACCCTCGCCTACTCCATCGAGAAGCTCATCTCCGAGAACGAGGACAAGCTCCCCGAGGACGTGAAGACCGAGGTCAAGGCCGACGTCGATGCGCTCAAGACGGCACTGGCCGGCGACGACGACGAGGCCGTGAAGACCGCGTTCGAGAAGCTCAACCAGTCCCAGTCGAAGCTCGGCGAGGCGATCTACGCCTCCTCGCAGGCGGACGCCGCCGGCGCTTCGGCCGAGGGCGAGACCCCGACCGGTGACGCCCCCTCCTCCGACGAGGACGTCATCGACGCCGAGGTCGTCGACGACGAGGACGAGAAGAAGTAATCATGACGGACAAGAACTTCGACGAGAACGAGGTTCCGGAGGGGTCGGATGCTCAGGCATCCGGCCCCGTGCCGCAGAACCAGGACTCCCGCGAGGCGAAGGCCGCCGAGGGCTCTGACGAGACCCCGGTCGACGCGGCTGCCGAGGCGGAGGAAGGGCTGACGGTCGAGGACATCCTCGGTGCCGCGCAGACGGCCGATGCCGCCGCGGGCGACGCCGCGATCGCCGACGCCGAGAACGCCCTTCTGACCGACCTCAAGCGCCTGCAGGCCGAGTACGCGAACTACCGCCGCCGTACGGAGGAGCAGCGCCAGATCGAGATCGAGCGCGCGAAGGGCGAGGCCGCCAAGGGCCTCATCCCCGTGCTCGACGACCTGGCCCGCGCCGAGCAGCACGGCGACCTGGTCGAGGGCAGCCCCTTCGCCGTGATCGCCGAGAAGGTACGCGCGGTCGTGGAGCGCCTCGGCGTGGTCGCCTACGGCGAGAAGGGTGAGGAGTTCGACCCCCAGCGTCACGAGGCGATCTTCCAGCAGCCGACCCCCGGCACCTCGAAGACCACGGTGCTCGAGGTCGTCGAGGTGGGCTACCGCCTCGGCGAGGTCGAGCTGCGTCCTGCGAAGGTCGTCGTCGCCGTCCCTGCGGAGTAGGTGATCGATGGCCAGCCAGGATTGGTTCGACAAGGACTTCTACAAGACCCTCGGGGTCTCGAAGGACGTCAGCGACGCTGACCTGAAGAAGACGTACCGCAAGCTCGCGCGCAAGTATCACCCCGACTCCAATCAGGGCGATGCGAAGGCCGAGGCCAAGTTCAAGGAGATCAGCGAGGCGTACTCGGTGCTCTCCGACGCCGAGCAGCGCAAGGAGTACGACGAGATCCGCGCCATGGGTTCGGGCGCTCGCTTCACGGCGAGCGGCTCGGGCGCCGGCGGGTTCGAAGACGTCTTCAGCCGGTTCGGACAGCAGGGGCGCGGCCAGACCGCCGACTTCGAGGACATCTTCGCGATGTTCAACCAGGGCCAGGGCAGCTCGTTCGGCGGTGGCCGGTTCGGGCAGCCGAGCGGCGGCTTCCGCGGCTTCGGCGGTCCGCAGCGCGGCGCCGACGTCACGGCCCGCACCACGCTGGACTTCAGCACCGCCGTGCAGGGCGAGACCATCACCCTGCAGGGAGAGGACGGCAAGCCGTTCAAGGTGAAGATCCCCGCGGGCGTCGCCGACGGGCAGAAGATCCGGCTGCGCGGCCGTGGTCGCCCCTCGCCGGACGGCGGGGAGAGCGGAGATATCGTGGTGCAGATCACGGTGCGTCCGCACCCGGTCTTCACGCGGGACGGCCTCAACCTCCGCGTGGTGGTCCCCGTGACCTTCACCGAGGCGACGCTGGGCGCGACCATCGAGGTCCCGACGCTCGGCGGCGACGTGGTGAAGCTGCGTGTGGCCCCCGGAACTCCGTCGGGCCGCGTGCTCCGCGTCAAGGGTCGGGGTGTCGCGACCGCGAAGGGGACCGGTGACCTGCTCGCCGAGCTCCAGGTCGCGGTGCCCACGCACCTCGACGACGCCGCGCGCGAGGCTCTCGAGCGGTTCCAGGAGCTGGAGCCGCAGGAGAACCCGCGGGCCGAGCTCATGGCGAAAGCCCGCCGTTGACGAGCACAGGCTTTCGCGTCGGGTCAGGCGCTTCCGGAAGGGAGTTGCCTGACCCGGCGCGACGGCCTGACGTGAAATCAGGAAGGAAGGCGTGATGGACGCGGACACCCCGGTCTTCGCGATCGCCGCAGCCGCCAAGCTCTCCGGCCTGCACCCCCAGACCCTCCGTCAGTACGACCGGATCGGCCTCGTGGTGCCGGGACGGACGCCCGGCGGCTCCCGTCGGTATTCTCACCGCAACATCGAGCAGCTGCGCGAGGTCGCCCAGCTCTCCTCCGAAGGGGTCAGTCTCCCCGCGATCGCCCGGCTCCTCGACCTGGAGGACGAGAACCGGATGCTGCGCGACCGTGTCGTCGCGCTGGAGAGCGCCCTCCGCGCCGAGCGCGAGAACCGTCCCGGCGTGCGGGTGTTCGCCGCCGGATCCGCGGGGGTCGTGCCCATGCCGACCGGCCGCCGCATCCGCCGCTCGACCGAACTCGTGCTCTGGAGTCCGCGCTCCGGAGCCTGACCGCGCACCCGGTGTGTATCCTGTCAACTGTTAACAGGAGGTCACCATGACGCAGACCGTCACGCGCGGGGAGTCGCTCGGAGCGCAGGTCGCGCGCGTGCTGCGCCAGCGCATCGTCCGAGGGGAGCTCGCGCCGGGGGCCCGGCTCACCGAAGAGGCCCTCGCGGAGGAGTTCGCCGTCAGCCGCGGTCCCGTGCGCGACGCCCTCACCCAGCTCAGCTTCGAGAAGCTCGTCGAGGTGCAGCGCCCGCGCGGCGTCTACATCGTGGGCCTCACGAGCGACGACGTCGACCAGCTCTACAGCCTCCGAGGCGCATTGGAGCAGCTCGCCCTGTCGCGCGCGATGCGGGTCGACGACGACGACCGATGGCAGCCGATGGCCGATGCCGTCCAGCGCATGGCCGAGGCCGCGGACGCGGGTGACCATGCCGCCTTCGTCACGGCCGACCTCGACTTCCACTCCCAGATCTACGCCCTCGCCGATCACCCGCGGCTGGAGGGCGCCTGGAACCAGTACCTCCCCACGTTCACGGCGCTGCTCGAGGTCACGATCAACCACGACGAGGACCTGCACGAGTCGTCGGACGATCACGTGAAGCTGCTCGACGTCATGCGCACGGGAGCTCCGGAGGACGCCGCCGCGGTCCTCTCGGCTCACCTCGACGGCGCCCGGGAGCGGATGCTCCACGAGGTCGGCTCCCGCTGAGGTCGCCCCGTCCGCGAACCCGATGCGTTCAGCGGACGGAAAAGAACGGTTCCTACCGTGGGGGCCAGGGCAAGAGCCCTGGTCCGCGCCCGCGCGGGTGTCCTGCCGCGAAGGAAGAACCTCCTCATGACGAACACCACAGCCTCCGCCTCCTCCGCCTCGTCGCTCGGACTCCTCGTCCTGCGCATCGTCGTCGGCGCGATCTTCGCCGCCCACGGCGCCCAGAAGATCTTCGAGTTCACGATCCCCGGGACCATCGGCAGCTTCGCCGGCATGGGGGTCCCGCTCGCCGAGATCGCCGCGCCCGTCGTCGCCTTCCTCGAGCTCATCGGCGGGATCCTGCTGATCCTCGGACTGCTGACGCGTCCGGTCGGCATCCTCCTCGCCGTCGACATGCTGGTGGCCCTCGTGCTCGTGCACCTGCCCGCGGGCCTGTGGGTGACGGCCGGCGGCTACGAGTTCGTCGCCGTGCTCGGTGCGGCGGCTCTGGCGCTCGCGCTCACGGGGGCGGGCCGCTACTCCATCGACGCCGCGGCACTCCGCGGACGAGCACCGGCCTGGCTCGCCTGACGGGTCAGCCGCCCGCCTCGCGCGCCGGATCCACGCGCCGGACGAGGACCCAGGTGTTGCCGAGATCGGTGACCGTGTGGGTGAACTCGTCGAGCGCCGCCTGCGAAAGCGCGAGGCCGCGTCCGCTCTCCGCCTCCTCGCCCGGCATCGACACCGCGTCCCAGTCGATCGGTGCCGGCGGGGCGGTGTCGCGGATGTAGGCGCGCAGCTCCTCCGCCGTCACGCGGACGTCGATGCTCAGGACGACGTCCGCGTGCTCGTTGTGCTGCGCGACGTTGGTCGTGACCTCGCTCAGCGCCAGGGTGAACAGCACCTGGTCCTGCGCCGGTACCTCCGGAGCCTGAGTCCAGAGCCGGTCGAGCTCGTCGAGGGCGCGGTCGACGAGGGCGAGCCCGGCGGGCCCGTCGATGTGGAAGGCCCGGATGTCAGCGTCCATCGAACGCCGATTCCGGCGTCGGGTAGTCGCGGAGCACGCGGTCCAGGTTGGTGAGGTGGAGGACGGTGCGCACGGCCTCGGGGACGGCGGCGATGCGCAGATCGCCGCCCGCCACGCGGGCGGTCTTGAGGCCGCCGACGAGGGCCCCGAGGCCCGAGGAGTCGACGAACTCGGTGCCGCTCAGGTCGATCGCGATGCGCGGCTGCCCGGCGGTGACCAGGTCGCTCACCGCGTTGCGCAGCAGCGGCGCCCCCGAGGCGGTCAGGCGCCCCGTGATCGTGACGACGGCGTAGCCGTCCCTGGTGTCAGTGCTGACGTTCATTCGACTCCTTCTCGAGGACCTGCGCGGCGGGACCGCGGTAGCGCGCCGCCTGGATGATGACGCTGAGGACGACCAGGTCGTACAGGACCCAGGCCGTGTTGACGAGGGTTCCGGTGCCGTCGCCCGTCCCGACGATGACCCGGGCGACCCCGATGACGAGGGCGATCACGAGCACGACCATGGCGGTGAGCTGCGGCCAGATCTCCCGCCAGGGGACGCCGCGTGGGTCTCGGCCGTCCTTCCTGGTCACGGCGAAGGACAGCGGCCGACCGAGCACGACGTTGGCGAAGGCCGTCCAGCACGCGCGGATCCACACGGGGAACAGCGCGAGCGAGTACTGCTGACCGCGCCAGGTCTTCACCCCCTTGGCGACCACGAGGAACAGCGCCTGGTTGACGAGGAAGTACGGCAGGAACCGCACGAAGAAGTCGACCGACCAGGCGGTGACGGGGAGCACCCCGAACACGAGGTAGATCACCGGGGCGGCGAGATAGACGATCGCGGCGAAGCCGGAGAGGTAGCTCCACATCGTCGCGAAGTACATCAGGCGCTGTCCCACCGAGAGCCCGCGCTTGGCCAGGGGGTTGTCCCGCAGCATGACCTGCAGCGTCCCCTGGGCCCACCGCAGCCGCTGCGTGAGCATCGTCCTGAGGTCTTCCGGGGCGAGGCCGTGCGCCAGGATCTCGTGGTGGTAGACGCTCTTCCAGCCGAGGGCGTGCAGCTGCATCGCGGTCGCCATGTCCTCCGTCACCGAGATCGTGGCGAGGGGGAGGATCGGCTGGGCCTCATCGGCCCGGTCGAGGCGGAGCGCGTCGAGCAGTCCGCGGACGGCCTCGACGGCGGTGAGGGGGGAGAGGTCGGAGGCTGCCAGAGCGTCGAGCCCGGCCTCGTCCACGATCACCTGCCCGAGTTCGGCGTCGTGCTGCACCGGCAGGGACTCGATCACGGCGAGGTCGGCGCGGATGCCCTCGAGGTCGTGCGCCACGAGGATCCGGGAGGCGTTGTCGACAGCTTCCCCCACGCGCGCGGCGACCTCGGCGACGGAGTCGCCGCCGGCGAGCTCCTTCCGCCCGCGGGCGATCGCGATGCGGAGCGCCCCGAGTTCGGTGCCGAGCGCGGGGTCGGTGGCGGCCTCGGCCTCGCGAGCGATCAGCGCCTCGGAGGTCTTGAGCGCCCGCGCGGCGGAGTCGGTCACGTTCCGCACGTAACCCACGATGCCGAGCTGCATGAGCGCCTCGCGGCGGAGCACGGCGTTCGAGCCGCAGAAGAAGGCCGCGTTCCAGCCGTCCTTCCCCTGCTGGATCGGCCCGTAGAACAGCGGCGCCTGGCTGCCGAGCGGGTCGGCCTCGTCGACGTTCACGAACCACTGCGGCGTCTGCACGAGGGCGACTTCGGGATCATCGGCGAAGTAGCCGAGTGTGCGGTGCAGGATCAGCGGGTCGGGCACCTGGTCGGCGTCGAGGATGAGGAGGAACTCGCCGTCGGTCTGGAAGAGCGCGCTGTTGAGGTTGCCGGCCTTGGCGTGCCGGGGCTTGCCCGTCCAGTCCTCGGAGCGGGTGAGATAGCCGACGCCCGCGGCCCGGGCCTCGGCCTCGAGTTCGGGGCGGGAGCCGTCGTCGAGGATCCAGGTGGAGTGCGGATAGGCGATCCGCTTCGCCGCCCTGGCCGTCGTCATGACGAGCTCGATCGGCTCGTCGTAGGTCGTGATGAACACGTCGACGGTGCCCTGCGGCGGCGATACCGGTGCCGGGCGCTCCTTCGCGCGCCACATCGTGAGACAGAAGAGGAACGTGTCGATGAGGCTGTAGGTCTCGGCGATCACGAGCGGCACCGCGATCCACCAGGCCGACCAGTTCACCGACTCCAGCCACCGCCATGCGACGTAGTTCACGCCGAGCAGGACCGACAGCAGGGCGAGGACGCGGATGGTCGCGAACCGGGCGGTCACGCGTCCCTCCGCACGACCACGACGGTGATGTCGTCGGTGGCGCGCTCGTCGTTCGCGAGACGCAGAGCCTCGCCGACAGCACCGCCGGGGCCCATCTCTGCGAGGACGCGCTCGACGTGGCCGAACGGGTCGTCTGGATCGAGCACGTCGAGGAGTCCATCGCTGCAGCAGATGAAGGCATCGCCCGGTTCCAGGCGGGTGGTCACCGGAACCCGGGGGTCGACGAGGCCCATGCCCATGCCGAGGGGCAGGTTCGTGGAGCGCAGCGGCGTCCACGACCCGTCCGCCCGGACGACGAAAGCGAGGCTGTGGCCGGCGTCGATGACCTCGAGGTCTCCCGTCTCCGGCTGCAGCTCGGCGACGACGGCCGTGACGAACATCGACGTGTCCGCGAGATCGTCCTCGAGCAGGCGGTCCACCTCGATCACGGCGTCGGACAGCGAGCGCTCCGGCGCCGTCCGCAGGGAGGCGCGCACCGTGGCCGCGACCAGCGCCGGTCCCGTGCCCTTGCCCATCGCGTCGGCCAGGGTCACGCGCAGGGCCTCCCCGTGGCGTGAGAAGTCGTAGTAGTCCCCGGCGAGCGTTCCCCGTGGGGCGGCGCCGGCGGCGATCGTGTACCCGTCGATCTCCGGGTGCACCCGCGGGCGCAGAGCCCGCTGCACCACGGCGGCGTGGTCGACGTCGGCGTCCTGTGCCAGCTCCGTCTGCACCCAGAACGCGAGGTCGCGCAGGAGGTCCTGCTGGGCGTCGGTGAATGTGTGCGGCTCCGTGTCGAGCACGCACAGCGTCCCCACCGGCTCGCCGCCCGGCGCGTGCAGCGGATGGGCCGCATAGAAGCGGAGGTGCGGATCGCCGGTCACGAACGGGTTCTCGGCGAAGAGGTCGGTCGTGCTCGCGTCCTCCACCACCACCGTCCGGTCCTGCGACACGGTGTAGTCGCAGAACGAGTCCTGGCGCGGTGCCTCGTTCCCCCCGAGGCCGATCTGCGATTTGCGCCACTGCCGGTCGCGGTCGATCAGCGAGACGCTGACCATCGGCACGCCGAACATCTCCTTCGCCAGTCGTGCCACCCGATCCACCCGCTCATCGGGTGGTGTGTCAAGGATCCCCAGTTCCTCGAGCGCTGCCTGTCGCCGTCGCTCGTCGAACATTCCCCCGGCCCTCCTCCGTGTTTATTCCCCTCATCCTAGGGAGGAACGTCACCCGGGGCATCAGCGCGCCGACGAGGCATTCAGGCGAACCACAGGAAACGGTTCTGCGCAAGCCCCGAGGGGAACCGGTTCTCCGGATCTAGCATCGCGCCAGGACGGAGCGCCGTGTCTGCGCGTCCTCGGAAAGGAGGCAGGTGGATGCCGCTCAAGACCCGCCAGCGGGACCGGTACAACCGCCGAGAGGCCCTCGCCGGCTATCTGTTCATCTCCCCCTGGCTCCTCGGATTCCTCATCTTCACGGCCGGCGCGATGGTCTACAGCCTGTACATCTCGTTCAGCAGCTACAACCTCGCCACGAACAGCGCCCGCCCGGTCGGCATCGACAACTACGCCAACCTCTTCGAGGATCCGCGGGTGGGCGTCTCGCTCGCGAACACGCTGTTCTATGTGGTGATGGCGGTGCCGCTGGAGATCGTGTTCGCGCTGATCCTCGCCCTGCTGCTCAACCGCGTCGGGCGGGGTGCGGGAGCGTTCCGCGTGCTCTACTACCTGCCGAAGATGACGCCGGCCGTCGCGACCGCCGCCGTGTTCTTCCTCCTCCTGAACGGCAACTCCGGGGCGATCAACCAGTTCCTCCGGGTGTTCGGCATCCAGGGGCCGCAGTGGCTCGTCGACCCCGCGTGGGTCAAGCCGAGCATCGTGATCATGACGCTGTGGACCGTCGCGGGGACCATGGTGATCTTCCTCGCGGCGCTGAAGAACGTGCCCGTCGAGCTGTACGAGGTGGCCTCGCTCGACGGGGCGGGACCGATCAGGAAGTTCTTCTCGATCACCCTCCCGATGATCTCGGGGGCGATGTTCTTCAACGTCATCGTGCTCTCGATCGCCGCGTTCCAGATCTTCGACCAGGCGTACCTGCTGTTCTGGCGGGATCAGAGCAACTCGTCACCGGAGGCGTCCCTCTTCTACGCGATCTACCTGTTCCAGCAGGCGTTCCGGCAGTTCAACTTCGGCTTCGCGGCGGCGATGGCATGGCTGCTCTTCGTCATCATCATGATCATCACGCTCATCCAGGTGAAGGTCGGCAACCGCTTCGTCTACTACGAGGGAGACCGCTGATGTCCCAGACCCTGCGTCAGGTCCCCGTCGAGGCGGAGCCCGAGAAGGCCCCGGGCACGTTCACGACCACCGTCGCCACCCGCTCGCGCTGGCGTCGTCGGCTGCGGCAGCCGAAGAGCCTCGCCGCCCGGATCGTGCTGAACATCATCCTCGTGCTGTTCGCGCTGCTGTTCCTGTACCCGTTCGCGTGGCTCATCGCGGCGAGCTTCAAGCCCCGGGGCGAGGTATTCGACAACGCCCTCATCCCGAAGACGTTCGTGCCGGAGAACTACGTCGAGGTGTGGAATCAGCTCCCGCTGCTGAACTGGATGGGCAACAGCATCGCCATCGCGCTGCTCGCCGCCGGTGCCGTCGCGATCTCCAGCTCGATCGTGGCGTTCGGGTTCGCCTACTTCCGCTTCCCGGGGCGCGGCCTGCTGTTCGGCCTCGTGCTCGCGACGATGATGCTTCCCGGCGCGGTGACGATGATCCCGATCTACCTCATCTGGAAGGAGACCGGACTCCTCGGCACCTGGGTGCCGCTGTGGGGCATGAACCTCTTCGGCTCGGCCTTCTACATCTTCCTGCAGCGTCAGTTCTTCCTCGGCCTGCCGCGGGAGCTGTTCGAGGCGGCGCGGCTCGACGGGGCCAGCGCCTGGGGACTGTTCTGGCGGATCGCGATGCCGCTGTCGATCCCGTCGTTCGTCATCGTGTTCCTGTTCGAGTTCCAGGCCAGTTGGAACAACCTGCAGGCCGCCCTCATCTACCTCAACGCCGGATCGGTGGACGAGTTCACCGCGCCGCTCGGCATCGCGTACGCCATGACCAAGTACAGCCCCACCGCGGGCGGTCACGGCGACTACCAGTACGTCATGGTCGCCTCCCTCCTGGTGACCCTCCCGATGCTCATCCTCTTCGCCTTCGGGCAGCGCGCCTTCATCGAGGGCGTCGCGACCCAGGGGCGAAAGGGATGACGAACCACAGATCGAAAGGAGCAGTCATGCGCACACGCATGCTGGGAATCACCGCGGTCGCCGCGGCATCCGTCCTCGTCCTCGCCGGGTGCGGCGGGGGAGGGGGAGACGACCAGGCGGCCGACGCCGACTTCGGGGCGGAGCCGAGCGGCACGCTGAAGGCGTGGGGCTTCGAGAACGCCGACGACGTCGGCACCTCGCGCATGGACTACGCCGCCGAGCAGCTGAAGGACGTCGAGGTCGACCTCGACGCGACGGCCTTCGACGCGCAGAAGTTCACCACCCGCATCGCGAGCGGTGACGTGCCCGACGTGGTGCAGATGGATCGCCGGTACGTGACCACGTATGCCGCGCAGGACCTCATCATGCCGCTCGACGAGTGCTTCGCGGCCCAGGACGTCTCGCCGCGCGACCACTGGTACCCCTTCGTCGTCGACGACGTCACCTACGACGACGCGGTGTGGGCGGTGCCGCAGTTCTACCAGCCGCCGGCGATCCTGCTGAACAAGGCTGTGCTCGACGAGGCGGGGGTGACGGCGGACGAGATCGACACCTCGAAGCCCGACGTGCTGCTCGGCGCGATCGAGAAGATGTACCAGGAGTCCGGCGGTGTGCCCACGCGGCTCGGTTTCGACCCGGTCGCGACCGGTCAGGCCGGGCTGTGGATCCTCGGCATGGGCGGCCAGCTCAACGATGACAAGGGGGCGCCCACCCTGGACGACCCCAGCAACGTGGCCGGCATCGAGATGCTCAAGCAGATCACCGACGCGCAGGGCGGCTTCGCGGCCGTCAAGAGCTTCAGCGACTCGTTCGACGCCTTCGGCGACCAGAACCAGTTCGTCGCCCAGCAGGTCGGGGCGCAGGTGAACGCGCAGTGGTACCCGAACGTGCTGAGCCCCTACGCCGACCAGATCGACCTCGAGGCCGTGCCGTTCCGGAACGCCGACGGGGAGCCGTTCTCGGTCGCCTCGGGCACCGCGTTCGTGATCCCGGCCGGAGCGGAGAACCCCGCGGCGGCGTGCGCGTGGATGGTCAACCTCACCTCCGACGACGCGTGGAACGCGGCGGGCGAGGCGCGTGCCGAGACCCTGAAGACCGACGGCGGGATCAACACCGGGCTGTTCACCGGGTCGCCGTCGGCCGACCAGTCCATCCGCGAGACCTTCGTCACCGACAGCGGCAACGCCGGCTTCGACCAGGTCATCTCCACCTACTACGACGTGGTGGACTACGGGCAGTCGTTCGGCTCCTCCCCGGCGGGCCAGGAGATCCAGAACGAGCTGAACAACGCCATCACCGCGGCGCTGCTCGGGGACAAGTCGCCCGGGGACGCGCTGAAGGAGGCGCAGGAGGCCGCGATGCGGGCGTACGAGAACGCCACGGCCGGCTAGCCCGGCCAGACGCGGTGGGACGGCGCCAGGCGGGCATCCCCGCCTGGCGCCGTCCCTCGCGCAGGCGGGCGTGGATGATGGAAGCCTACCGATCGGAGGCCGACCATGGACCAGCGTGAGCTCGACGAGCGGATCCGCGACTACTACGAGGAGCAGTTCGACGAATCGGTGCGGTTGACGACCCGGTCGGCGCAGGGGCCGCTGGAGCACCAGCGCATCCAGGAGCTGATCGCGGAGCACCTCGCCGAGGGTCGCGTGATCGATGTCGGAGGCGGGGCGGGCGTCCATGCGCGTTCGCTCCTCGACCGCGGACATCGGGTCACCCTCGTCGACCCGGTGCGGGGTCATGTCCGGAGTGCGGCGGAGCGAGGTGTGGACGCCCGCGTGGGCGACGCGCCAGTGTTGACTGTTAACAGTCAACACTGGTAGCCTCGCGGTGTCGACAACACGGTCGACCCACGTAGAGGAGCAAAGATGCCCCGCATGCGCATCACTCGGGCGGCCGCTGCCTTCGCCGCCCTCGCCGCCACCGCTCTGGTGCTGTCGGCCTGCACGAAGGTCGACGAGAGCGAGGGGGCCGCCTCGACCTATCCCGAGGACGACATCCGGTTGATCATCCAGGCCAACCCCGGTGGCGGCTCCGACCTGTCGTCCCGCGCGCTCGCCACCGAGCTCGAGAAGATCCTCGGCGTCAGCGTGATCCCGGAGAACATGCCCGGAGCCGCGGGAGCGCTCGCGATGGAGTACGTCGGCTCGCAGGATCCGGACGGCTACGTCATCGGGTTCGCCCCGGTCGAGATCGCGATGCTCAACACGACCCAGAGCGCCGACGTGCTGCCCGACGACTTCGACCTGCTCGGACAGATCATGCTCGCCCCCGGCGTCATCACGGTGGGTGCCAACAGCGGCATCGAGACCCTCGACGACCTCGTCACCCAGGCGAAGTCCGGCGCGGTCACGGTCGCGAACTCCGGCGCCGGCTCGATCTGGGAGGCCGCCACCCTCGGTCTCGGCAAGGCCACGGACGCCGACTTCACCCCCGTCCCCTACGACGGTGGCGCCACGGCGGTCGCGGCCGCCGCGTCCGGTGAGACCGTCGCCGCCGTCTCCGGACTCGGCGAGGCCCTCGCGCAGGGCGAGGCCGTCCGCATCCTCGCGGTCATGAACGACGAGCGTCACCCGGACGCGGAGGACGTCGAGACGGTCGAGGAGGCCATCGGCGAAGAGGTCGTCTTCGGCGGCTGGGGCGGCATCTACGCACCGGCCGGCCTGCCCGACGACGTGCACGACGCCCTCGAGGCCGCCGTCAAGGAGGCCGTGGAGTCCGAGAGCTACCAGAAGTTCCAGGCGGACGCCGGCAACCTCGTGGTCTACCGCGACTCCGCGGAGTGGACCGGGTTCGTCGACGACCAGTTCGCCCTGTTCCAGGAACTCCTGGGCTGAACACCTCCGGTGGGGTCGGCACGCGCCGACCCCGCCGCGTCCTCCGACGAAGGAGCACCATGACCAGCCCCGACACCGCGGCCGAGTCGGCCGCGCCGGGCGGCTACGAGGGGGCGACCGCCTCGCGACCCCTCGAGATCGCGTTCGCCGCCGTCGCCCTCGCGATCACCGCCGGCTATCTCTTCCTCGCCACGCAGATCCCGCTGCGCCGCGAGGCCGCCCCCGGACAGATCGACGCCCGCTTCTGGCCGCTCGTCATCGGCGTGACCGGCGTCGTGATCGCGATCGCCCTGCTCGCCGTGGCGATCACGCGACCGGCACCCACGCGGGAGGACCTCGAGCGCATCCAGCCGGGCGGCGTCCTCCGGGTGGTCGCGACGATCGCGATCGCCGGTGCCTTCATCGCACTCTGGTCCCTCGGCTCGGTCATCCTCTTCGGCTACCGGATCGAGGTCTTCCCGATCGCCTGCGCCCTGCTCATGGCCGCACTGATGCTCCTCTACGGCCACCGCCGCTGGCTGAGCCTCGTCATCTACTCCGCCGCCGTCACGGCGTTCGTCTACGTCGTCTTCGGCATGCTCCTGAGGATCCCCCTGTGAACGCGCTCCTGGAGGGGCTGAACTCGCTCCTCGACATCTCGATCCTGCTGTACATGGCGGTCGGCCTCGTCCTCGGCTTCATGGTCGGCGCCTTCCCGGGCATCACCGCGACCATGGCCGTCGCGCTCGCGGCCGGCTTCACCATGACCCTCGAACCCGTGCAGGGCCTCGCGGTGCTGCTGACGATCTACGTCGCGGCGAACTTCGGCGACCGGGTGCCGTCCATCCTCATCAACACACCAGGGACTCCCGCCTCCATCGCCACCACCCTCGACGGCTATCCGATGGCGAAACAGGGCAGGGCCGGTCTCGCGCTGACGATCTCCGCGATCGTGTCGGCCGTCGGCATCCTCGCCTCGCTCGTGCTCTTCTCGGTCGCCGCCGTGCCGATCGCCAGCTTCGCCCGGGACTACTTCAAGTCGCCCGAGCTGTTCGCGCTCGTCGTCTTCGGCATCGCGATCATGATCGGCATCTCGTCCAAGTCGATGCTCAAGGGCATCCTCGCGGGCCTCTTCGGACTCATGCTCGGCAGTGTCGGAACGTACGCCGCCACCGCCGACCAGCGCTTCACGTTCGGTGTGCTGGAGCTCGTCGAGGGCGTGAACTTCATCGCCGTCATCATCGGCCTCTTCGGCATCGCCGAACTCTTCGACCAGCTCCTCACGCACCGGAAGTCGCACGTCCGACCGATCTCGAGCCTCGGGCGGTGGTGGCCGAACCGCGCGGAGCTGAAGCAGAGCGGACGGGCCACCGCGGTCGGCGGCGCGGTCGGCCTCGGTGTCGGCCTCATCCCGGCGGCCGGCGGCGACATCGCCGGGCTCATCGGCTGGGAGCGGGCGCGCAAGGCGTCGAAGCACCCGGAGATGTTCGGCAAGGGGTCGATCGAGGGCGTCGCCGCGTCCGACACCGCCTCCAGCGCCACGCTCGGCGGCTCGCTGACCACCACGATGGCACTCGGCATCCCCGGGGACTCCGTGATGGCGGTGATGATCGGCTCGATGATCATCTGGGGCATCACCCCCGGCCCCACGCTGTTCACCAACCGCCCCGACCTCGTCGTCTCGATCGTCGGGATCATGCTCGTCGCGACCCTCCTGTCGCTCGCGCTGAGCCTCGTGCGGATGAAGGGCATGGTCAAGCTGCTCGATGTGCCGCAGCCGTATCTGTGGAGCGGCATCCTCATCTTCTGCATCATCGGCACGTACGCCACCTCGAACAGCCTGTCGACGGTCGTCACGATGCTCGTCTTCGGTGTGGTCGGCGTGCTGCTCAAGCGCATGCAGGTTCCGGCAGGACCCGTGGTCCTCGGTCTCCTGCTCGGTCCGCTCGCCGAGGAGAACCTCGCCCGCACGCTGGCGATCCTGCCGACGCGGCCGTTCTTCGAGGTCGTCAGCCCGATCGCCCTCGTCCTGCTCGCGCTCGCGGTGCTGTCGATCGTCATGCCCGCGATCCGCGCCGCCCGCACGCCCCGCGCCGAGCGGGCCTCGTTGGAGGACTCGATCCTCCACACCGACAGCATCGTGCAGATCGAGAAGGCGCACGACGAGCTCGCGGCGCAGCCCGACCTGCTCACCTCCACCGTCCGCAACGTCGACGCCGGTGCGCGCCGGGGACGCGCCGACCGCAAGAACCGCAAGAGCACGACCCCCGAGGAGACCGAGAAGTGACCCGCTACGACATCCTGACCGCCGTCCCGACCGCGTTCCACCGCGACGGGACCCTCGACCTCGACGGGTCGCGTGCGATCTTCCGGTTCGTGGCCGACTCGGGGAACGAGGGCGCCTTCGTCCTCGGCACCACGGGCGAGTTCCCCGCCGTGGACGCGGACGAGTTCCGGGCGCTCGTGGGTGCCGCGCTGGAGGAGCTGGCGGACCGGATGCGCGTCATCGTGCACGTCGGACAGCCGAGCACCTTCGAGGCCGTGCGCCTGGTCGGCATCGCGAAGGAGCTGGGGGCCACGGAGTTCGCGGCCCTCACCCCCTACTACCTGCGTGCCACGGACGACGCGATCCTCGACTACTACCGCGCCGTCTCGGCAGCCGTGGGGGAGGGGCGCCTCTACGTCTACATCTATCCCGCGCGCAGCGGGAACCCCGTCTCGCCGGAGCTGCTCGTGCGCATCGCCGCCCTGCCGAACGTGGTCGGGGCCAAGGTGAGCGAGCTCTCGCTCGACGACATCGCGGCGTACCGCGCGGTGGTGCCGGCCGACTTCGAGCTCTACACCGGCGCCGACCGCGACCTCATCGCAGCCGTCGAAGCGGGCGCGCAGGGCGTCGTCTCTGGTGTCTCCTCCGTGACGCCGAAGCCCTTCCGCGCCCTTGCCGACGCCGGACGCTCCGGCGATGCGGACGCCATCGTCGCGGCACAGGCCGCCGTGGACGACGTCGTCGCGCTCATCGGCGGCGACATGGCGCGCATGAAGGAGGCGTACCGCGTGCTAGACGTCGTGGACACGCACTGCCGTATGGCCATCGCCGAGCCCTCCGCCGACCAGCGGGCGGCCGTCGCGCAGGTCGTGGCCGCGCACCGCTGACGCGAATCCGGGACACGCACGGACGGGATGCCGCGGCCTTCGGGTCGCGGCATCTCTGCGTATCCCCTCGCTTGCTTGTCTGACAAGTAGCGGCGACCGGATGGTCACTTGACGACAGGTACACGGACTGTCTAGGCTCATGAGCGGGAATTCCGCCGATGTCGCGAAGGAGCGAACGGAACATGTCAGACAAGATCGAGGTCACCGGGTCCGACTTGTCGGACGCGCTCGCGCGACGTCTGGCTCAGCACCTGCAGCGCTCCGGGCTGGAGATCGGCGACCCGCTGCCCACCGAGGCCGAGCTCGGCGCCGTCCTGGAGGTGGGACGGCAGCGTATCCGCGAGGCCCTCAGCGTCCTCGAGGCATTCGGCATCGTGGTGTCCCGGCAAGGGGCGCGCCGGGTCTGGCGAGGATTCCGCGCCGCCGATCTCGCCACCCGCTGGATCGGCTTCGTCGACGACCCGGAGGCCGCCACCCGCGAGCTCCTGGAAGTGCGTCACGCGCTGGAGACGTCTCTGCTGCCTCTGGTGATCCCGCGCCTGCAGCCGAGCGACCTGGCCCGTCTGCGGCTGCTCTCGGAGGAGATGGTGGAGCGCGCCCTGCGCAACGAGAGCTTCGCCGAGCTCGACCAGCAGTTCCACCGCGGGCTGCTCGCGCCGATGGGCAATGCGTTCGTGGATCAGTTCCTGCAGTCCTTCTGGGTCGTCTTCGCCGCCGCGCGACGCGAGGAGCCCGTCGAGGAGGATCCCGCCATCGCCGCGATGCACGGTCGCATCATCGATGCGATCGAGGCCGGCGACACCCGCCGGGCCGTCCATGAGCTGGACGCCCACTTCTACGGTGTCCGCAACCGCTATCCGGACATCGACTTCGGCACCACGGCCCCGCTGCCGGTCTGACCCTCCCCGCACCGGCGCGTTCTGCCGCACCCGTCTTGAAATCGATTTCGCACGACCCTCATCTGATCGACGAAGGAGTACGCATCATGAGATCCACCCGAATCCTCCCCGCCCTGGCCGCCCTCGGCGTCGTCGCCCTCGCCACCGGCTGTGCCAGCAGCGCCCCGTCAGGGGAGGGCGACGGCCCTGTCGAGATCACGTACTGGCTCTGGCAGGACGACGCGACCGACCCCACCTGGACAGAGCTCGCGGACGAGTTCAACGGCGCACAGGACGACGTGAAGGTCGTTCTGGAGACGATCCCGCTCGACCAGTACCAGAACCAGCTCGTGTCCTCCGCGATGAACGGCACCGGGCCGGACGCCGCCCGCAGCAAGGACTGGTGGCTCGGGCAGTTCGCGCCGCAGGGCGCCATCGCCGACCTCACCTCGTACGTCGACGGCTGGGACGCCTCGGACGACGTCGTCGACTCGCTCTGGGCGACGGGTCAGCTGCCCGGCGAGGACGCGGTGTACATGCTGCCCCACCAGTACACGACGCTCTACCTCTACTACCGCACGGACTACTTCGAGGAGCTCGGGCTCGAGGCTCCCCGCACCCAGCAGGACCTCCTGGACGCGGCGGCCGCCCTCACCGGTGACGGCAGGTACGGCATCGACGTC
Organism: Microbacterium sp. ER1; assembly: GCF_023383675.1. Lineage (NCBI taxonomy): Bacteria > Bacillati > Actinomycetota > Actinomycetes > Micrococcales > Microbacteriaceae > Microbacterium > Microbacterium sp. ER1. The sequence continues at coordinate 29,841 of NZ_QCXO01000121.1, read as the reverse complement.
CGCGGCGGTGCGGGCGGACAGGACCAGTGGCTCGCGTGGATGTACGCCGGCGGGGCGTCGGTCGTCGACGACTCCGGCGAGGTCGTCCTGGACGACGCGAAGGGCGTCGCGGTGAACGAGGACTACCTCCGCATCGTCACCGACCTGCAGGCGGCGCCCCCCGGATCGATCACGGCCGCCTTCGCCGACGTCAAGACGAACTTCGTCGAGGGCCTCACCGGCATGATGATCCACCACCCGGGTTCCCTGAAGGAGCTGCAGGGGGTCTTCGGCGACAAGCTCGGCGTCGTCCCGATCCCGACGGCCGACGGCAAGCCCGGCGCGACGCTCGGCAGTATGAGCGGCAACGTCATCCTCGAGGGCTCCGACAAGAAGGACGCCGCCTGGGAGTGGATCTCCTGGCTGAGCGAGGAGGCGCAGATGGAGAAGATCTCCGCCTCGCCGCAGGGTCAGCTGCCGGTGCTCGAGTCGGTCATCGACACCGAGGCGTACTCGTCCGACCCGCAGCTCGCGGTCGCCGTCGACGCGATCCCCACCGCCAAGACGTGGCCTGCGCTGGAGGGGGTGGCCGAGCTCGCCGCGAAGGAGTGGAACCCGCTCATCCAGCAGGCGTTCCAGGGCGAGATCAGCAGCCAGGACGTGCTGACGAAGATGTCCGACGTGCTGCGCTGAGGATCGACATGGCAAGCTCCACCCTCACGGAAGCGGTCGTCACCGGCCGGCCGGCCCCGCGCCGGCCGGTGACCCGGCCCCGGCGACGCGCGCGCCGCGGCTCGGTCGCCCCCCTCGTCCTGCTCGCGCCGGCGATCGTGCTCGTCGCGGTCTTCGCCGGATATCCGCTCGTCCGCTCGATGTGGTTCTCGTTCAACGACGTGAGCGTCTTCACCGGCGTGCTCGAGTTCGTCGGGTTCCAGAACTTCGCCAGCGTCATCGGCACCGCGGAGTTCGTCCCCACGCTGGGCCGCACGGCGTTCTGGACCTTCGGTGCCGTCGCGCTCCAGCTGATCGGCGGGCTGTCGCTCGCGCTCATGCTGAACAACCGCTTCCCCCTGCGGGGCGTGTACCGCGGGCTCATCATGATCCCGTGGGCGACGCCGAGCGTCCTGGTCGCGCTGATGTGGAAGTGGATCCTCGACCCCAACAACGGCGTCCTCAACCAGTGGCTGCTGAACGCGGGGATCATCGACGCGCCGATCGAGTTCCTCTCGCAGAACAGCACCGCGCTGCCGACGCTCGTGATGATCGACGTCTGGCAGGGCATCCCGCTCTTCGCCATCATGATCCTCGCGGCACTGCAGAGCGTGTCCGGCGAGCTCAAGGAATCGGCGCAGATCGACGGGTGCGGCCCGGTCGGCGTGTTCCGCCACGTCGTGCTGCCCGCCATCCTCCCGACGATCCTCATCACGACGCTCCTGCGCCTGATCTGGACCTCGAACTACGTCGACCTCATCTTCATCCTCACCGGCGGCGGGCCGGGCACCTCCTCGACGACCCTGGCGCTGGAGTCCTATCTGACGACCTACAAGGCCAGCGACTTCGGCGCCGGCGCGGCGTACGCGGTCATCCAGGCCCTGTTCCTCGCCGTCTTCATCGCGCTCTACGTGCGCCTCACCCGGAAGGACACCACGCGATGAGCACGACGACCGCTCCCGTCCGCTTCGGCCGTCTCGCGGGACGGACCGGCTTCGCGATCGCCCTCCTCGGCGTGCTCGCGATGGTGCTCGGTCCCTACATCGTCATGTTGCTGACGTCGCTCACGCCCCGGGACGAGCTCGCCGGCGCCGGAGCGAACCTCATCCCCTCCGAGTTCACGACCGCGTCCTACGCCGAGCTGCTGTCGACCACGCCGTTCCTGACCTATCTGCGGAACAGCCTCACCGTCGCCGCGATCGCCGTCCCGGTCACGCTCGTCGTCTCCACCGGCGCCGCGATCGCGATGTCGCGGTTCGACTTCCGCGGCCGCGGGGCCGTGATGATCGGGCTGCTGCTCGCGCAGATGTTCCCCGCCGTGCTGCTCGTGATCTCGCTGCAGGGGCAGCTGCGCGGGATGGGGCTGATGGACACGACGCTCGGTCTCGCGCTCGTGCACGCCGCGTTCGCCACGCCGTTCGCCACCTGGCTGCTCAAGGGGTTCGCGGACTCCATCCCCCGGGAGATCGAGGAGGCGGGCCAGATCGACGGGGCCTCGTCCGCACAGATCGTCCGCATCCTCCTGCTGCCCCTGCTGCGGCCCGGGATGGTGGCGGCGGGAACCTACGCGTTCATCCTCACCTGGAACGAGTTCCTCTACGCCCTCACCTTCACCTCGCAGACGGCGACGCGCACCCTGCCGGTCGGCCTGCACCTGTTCATCGGCGAGTACCAGATCCGGTGGGACCTCCTCACCGCGGGCGGCGTGCTCTCGGTGCTCCCCGTCGTCGTCGGCTTCCTCCTCGTGCAGAAGCGCCTCGTCGCCGGTCTCGCCGCCGGCGCCGTCAAGGGCTGAAGCTCCCGTCCCCTCCTCGTCGTCCCGGAAGGACCACGCATGAAAATCGAATCGATCGACCTCCAGCTCTCCCGCATCCCCCTCCCCAAGGGGCCGTGGGGAGACCAGATCCATCGGGTGACCCACATCGAGATCATCCTCGCCGACATCACCACCGACACCGGGCTGGTCGGCACCGGGTTCAGCCACACCTCCGGTGTCGGCGGCCAGATGATGATGGCGGCGCTGCGCGAGCTCATCCCGACGCTCATCGGCCGCGAGGTCAATCCGCGGGCCGTCTGGCAGCACTCCTGGCAGCACCTGCGCGACAACGGCCCCGGCGGCACCACCACGCTCGCCCTCGCCGCGATCGATGTGGCGCTGTGGGACCTGCTGGGGCTGCACTACGAGCAGCCGCTCGCGAAGCTCCTCGGCCAGGTGCGCGATCGGGTCGCACTGTACGGCAGCGGCATCAACCTCAACCTGTCCGCCGAGGAGGTCGTCGAGCAGGTCAAGGAGTGGAAGGCCGACGGGTACGCCGCCGGGAAGGTCAAGGTCGGCAAGCCGGACCTCGAGGAGGACGTCTACCGGCTCACCAAGATCCGCGAGGCGGTCGGCGAGTATCCGCTCATGGTCGATGCCAACCAGGGATGGACGTACGGGGAGGCGGTCCGGGCGGTCACCCGGTTCCGCGACCTCAACCTCTACTGGGTGGAGGAGCCGCTGCGCGTGGACGACGTCGCCTCGCATGCCCGCCTCCGGGCCCGCTCGCCGATCCCGATCGGGCTGGGCGAGAACGTCTACACGCTCCAGCAGTTCAACCAGTACCTCCTCGCCGACGCGTGCGACTTCATCCAGGCCGACGTCGGTCGCGTGGGCGGCATCACGCCCTACATGGACATCGCCGCCCTGGGCCGGGCGTACAACGCCCCGATGACGCCGCACTTCGTGATGGAGCTCACGGCCAACGTGCTCTGCGCGGTGCCCAACGCCCTGTTCGGCGAGATGACGGACGGGGGCACGCTCAGCGACCTCGGCGTCATCGTGCCGCAGCGGCCGCAGAACGGGTTCTTCGTCCCGACCGGAGCGCCGGGGAACGGCCTGGAGTACGACCGCGAGAACCTCGCGCGGCACGCGGTGAGCTGAGGGAGACGAACGACATGACGGACATCTTCGACCTCGCCGACCGCATCATCCTGGTCACCGGCGGCCTCGGCCAGATCGGATCGGCCTTCGTCCGCGAGCTCCACGGACGCGGTGCCCGGGTGGCCGTGGCATCGCGCACCGTCGACGCCGCGCGCCTGCAGGAGACGTTCCCCGAGATCGCCGACAGCCCGCGCCTCCTCGGCGTCTCCGTGGACATCGTCTCGAAGGACAGCGTCGAGGCCGGCCTCGACGCGATCGTCGAGGCGTGGGGTTCGGCGCCGGACGGCGTGATCAACAACGCCGGTCTGGACACCCAGCCGAGCGCGCCCCCCGAGGTCTCCGGGCCCTTCGAGGACTTCCCCCTCGAGGTGTTCCGGGAGGTGGTCGACGTGAACCTCGTCGGCACCTTCCTCGTCACGCAGGCCGCCGGCGCCCGGATGCGCGCGGCCGGCACGCCGGGCTCGATCATCAACGTCGGCTCGATCTACGGGATGGTGTCGCCGGTGCAGGACATCTACGCCTACAAGGAGGAGCAGACCGGGGTGCCGTTCGTGAAGCCGGTGGCCTACTCGGCGGCGAAGTCGGGGCTGTACAACCTCACCCGGTACTGCGCGACGTACTGGGGCCGACAGGGCATCAGGGTCAACACCCTCACGCCCTCCGGCGTCGGTCGGGACACGCAGGACGCGACCTTCCGGCAGAACTACACCGCGCGCATCCCGATCGGACGCATGGCGGAGGCGACCGACTTCAACGGGGCCGCGGTCTTCCTGCTCTCGGACGCCTCGCGCTACATGACCGGAGCGAACCTCGTCGTGGACGGGGGGTGGACCGCATGGTGACCACCGCGGCGGACCTCGGGGTGCTGATGGCCGCGATCGCCACTCCCTACGACGCGGACGGGGCGGTCGACACGCGGCTGCTCTCGACGCTCGCGGAGGACTACGTCTCCCGCGGCGTCGAGGGGATCTACTGCTGCGGGTCGTCGGGGGAGGGTCTCCTCCTGTCGGCGGATGAACGGACCGCGGTGGTGGAGACCGCCGTGCGCGCCGCCGAGGGGCGCATCCCCGTCGTCGCTCACGTCGGCGCGCTGTCGACGCGGGAGGCGATCGAGCTCGGGCGGCGGGCGCAGCGCGCCGGCGCCTCCGCCCTCTCGATGATCCCGCCGATCTACTACTCCTTCGGCATCGAGGCCGTCCTCGACCACTACCGCGCGGTGCTGGACGCCGTGGATCTCCCGCTCATCGTCTACAACATCCCGCAGTTCACGGGGACCGAGTTCACGCTCGAGACGGCCGGAGAGCTCCTGGGCGACGATCGCGTGATCGGTCTCAAGCAGACCGCGCACAACATGTACGCCCTCGAGCGCATGACGGCGGCGTTCCCCGACAAGGCCTACATCAACGGGTTCGACGAGGTGTTCGTGCCCGCGCTCGCCGCGGGTGCCCGCGGGACGATCGGCACGACCGTGGGGCTCCAGGTCGAGCTCTTCCAGGCGGCGCGGCGCCTCCTCGACGCCGGCGACCTGGTCGGAGCGCAGCGGGTGCAGAGCCGGATCAACCATGTCATCGCCGAGCTCGTCGCGATCGACGTCTTCCCCGCGGCGAAGTACCTCTCCGGTCGCAGCGCGGGAGGTGCGGGAGCGCTGGGGGACTGCCGTCGTCCGTTCCGACCGCTCTCGGAGGCGGCTCGGACCCGGCTTGATGCTCTCGGAACGACTCTCGATCGATTCCTCGCGGAGGGCTGAGGCTGAAACCGGTTACAGTGGGTGCCCATGGCCACGATCTACGACGTCGCGCGGCGGGCCGGCGTCTCCCCGGCCACGGTCTCGCGCGTCTTCAACGGCACGAGCGTGTCGGAGGAGAAGGCGGCGGCGGTGCGGGCGGCGGCCGAGGAACTGCGCTTCACCCCGAACCGGACGGCGCGTACGCTGCGGACCCAGAGCTCCGAAGTCATCGCCCTGGTGATCCCGGACATCGAGAACCCGTACTTCACCGAGATGGCGCGCGGCGTGGAGGATGCGGCGTCCGAAGCGGGGTATTCCGTCGTGCTGTGCAACTCCGACGCCCAGGCCGAGAAGGAGGCGACGTACCTCCGGATCGCGATCGCCGAGAACATGTCGGGCGTCATCATCGCGACGGCGGACGAGCACTCGGATCTGGCGCCGGTGCGGGCGACGGGACGGCCGGTCGTCGCGGTGGACCGTCGCACGGGCGCCGACATCGACGGTGTGGTCATGGCCAACCGGGAGGCGGGCGCCGCAGCGACGCAGAGCCTTCTCGACGCCGGGTACCGGCGCATCGCGTACATCGGTGGCCCCGCGCACATCGACACCGCGGCGGAGCGTGCGGAAGGCTGGCGGGAAGCGCTCTCGGCGACGGATTCCGATCATGACCTCTCCTCGCTCCAGCGCTTCGCCACGTTCCGCGTCGATGGCGGGCGCGCGGCCATGGAGGAGCTCCTCGCGCTGCCGGAGCCGCCGGACGCGGTGGTCGCCGGGAACAACCTCATCGGCGTCGGCGCGATCCAGGTCCTCACGGAGCGCGGACTCACCCCGCCGCAGCTCGGCGTCGCGGTGATCGGGTCGCTGCCCTTCACGACGCTGTCGCCGTCCGCCGTCACCGTCGTGAGGCTCCCCGCGCGCCTCATGGGCGTGACGGCGGCGCGGATGCTGTTGGATCGGATCAAGGGCGACGAGCAACCGGCCCGGACGATCGTCCTCTCCGGCGAGGTGCAGCGCGCGGCCGCGCGCGCCTGAACGGGGCGTCGCTACTGAGAGCGCCAGAATCGCGCCGCGAGGTTCGTCATCTCCTTGTCGAGATCGTCGACCTTCACCTCCAATCGATCGAGGCGGTGATCGAGGCCGTCGAGCCGCGCGGTCATCTCGCCACGGAGGCCGATCATTTCGCCACGCAGCCCGATCATCGCCCCGTGCAGCGCACCCATCGCCGCGCGCAGCCCGCCGACCTCGCGCATCATCACTGCGTGCAGCGCTGCCAACGCTCCGTGAAGTCCGCTGACCTCGTTCGTCATGTCGGTGCGGAGGCCCGCGGTCTCGGTTGTCGTGTCGGTGCGGAGGGTGCCGATCTCGGTGGTCATGTCGGTGCGGAGGCCGGAGATCTCGGTGGTCATGTCGGTGCGGAGGCCGGAGATCTCGGTGGTGACCTCGGTGCGGAGGGCGCCGATCTCGGTGGTCATGTCGGTGCGGAGGGTGCCGATCTCACTGCGTAGTCGTGTGGTCTCGGTGGTCATTTCGGTGCGAAGGGTGCCGATCTCGGTGGTCATCTCGGTGCGGAGGGTGCCGATCTCGGTGGTCATCTCGGTGCGGAGGGCGCCGATCTCATTGCGTAGTCGTGTGATCTCGGTGGTCATCTCGGTGCGGAGGGTGCCGATCTCGGTGGTCATGTCGGTGCGGAGGGTAGCGATCTCGGTGGTCATGTCGGTGCGGAGGCCGGAGATCTCCCTGGTCATCTCGGTGCGGAGGGTGCCGATCTCGCCGGTCATCTCCCCACGCAGTCCGCCGATCTCCGCACGGAGCACGCGGCCGAACTGCGTCGTCATGAGGGTCATGCCGCCGAGCATCGTCGTCACGAAGATGCCGATCAGCGTCCATACCTGCGGGTCGTTCAAGGGCATGCCTCCAGTCTCGATCGGAGGGGTCAGGATGTCACGGTATTCCGGTGCTGAACCGGCGTTTTTCCGGCCGGAGGCGAAGATTGTGGAGACTCTCGATATCGGTCCTCGTGGTGCAGAAGCAGTCAGCTCCTTGCGCCTTGAAATCGATTTCGCGTAGCCTGGGTCCAGGCCTGCACGGCCCGTCGGGATCGAAGGAGAGACCATGCGCTGCACCCTCGGGGTGGACATCGGCACGTCCAGCAGCAAGGGCGTCCTCGTGGACCCCGCCGGCACGATCCTCGCGACGGCGACCCGCGCGCACGATGTCTCCCGTCCGCAGTCCGGATGGGTCGAGATGGACGGCCGGATCTGGTGGGATGAGTTCGTCGAGCTGGCTACCGACCTTCTCGCCGCGGTCCCCGACGCGGAGGTCGTGGGCGTCGGCGTGAGCGGCATGGGCCCGTGCGTCCTGCTCGCCGACGAGGACGACGAGCCCGTGCGCCCCGCGATCCTCTACGGTGTGGACACCCGTTCCACGGTGCAGATCGAGCGCATGACGGCGGAGCTCGGCGTCGAGGAGATCACCCGCGTGGGCGGCTCGACGCTCACCTCGCAGGCCGGTGGGCCGAAGATCGCCTGGGTCACCGAGGAGGAGCCGGAGTCCTGGCAGCGCGCGCGGCGGCTCTACATGCCCGCCTCCTGGCTGGCCCGCAAGCTCACCGGCGCCTACGTCCTCGACCACCAGTCGGCCAGCCAGGTCTCGCCACTGTACGACATCGAGCGCGAGCAGTGGCACGACCCCTGGTGGCAGCGGTTCGCCGGGACGATCGAGCAGCCGCCGCTGCGCTGGGCGGGGGAGATCGCGGGCACCGTGACCGCCGCTGCAGCGGACCTGACCGGCCTGCCCGAGGGGACCCCGGTCATCACCGGCACGATCGACGCCTGGACCGAGGCGGTGAGCGTCGGCGCCCATGAGGTCGGCGACCTCATGCTGATGTACGGCACGACGATGTTCCTCGTCGCGACCGGGGAGCAGACGCTCCGCACGCCCTCGATGTGGACGACGGCCGGCGCCTTCGCGGGCACGCGCAACCTCGCCGGCGGGTTGTCCACATCCGGAGCGCTCACCGCGTGGCTGAAGGACCTCTCCGGCGCCGACTACCCGGCGCTGCTCGCCGAGGCGGAGGAGTCGGGTTCCGGCGCGAACGGCCTGCTGATGCTGCCGTACTTCGCCGGTGAGCGCACCCCGATCCAGGATCCCGACGCCCGCGGCGTCATCGCCGGGCTCACCCTCCGGCACACCCGAGGAGACCTCTATCGCGCGGCCCTCGAGGCCACCGCGCTGGGCGTGCGCCACAACGTCGAGACCATGCGAGCCGCCGGCGCCGATATCCGCCGCATCGTGGCGGTCGGCGGCGGCACGCAGGGACGGCTGTGGCTGCAGATCGTCTCGGACATCACCGGGCTCGTGCAGGAGGTGCCGCAGACGACGATCGGCGCGAGCTACGGGGCCGCCTTCCTCGCGGCGACCGCCACGGCCGCCGACGGGGCCGCGCCCGCGATCACCGACTGGAACCCCATCGCCGACACCGTCCGCCCGGACGAGGCGCTGCGTCCTTTCGCGGACGCCCTCTTCGACCGCTACGTGCGCCTGTACGACGGCTCGAAGGACGTCGTCCATGAACTCGCCGCCGCCCAGCGCGACGGATCCCCCACCCCCTCGACCCCGGAGAACTCATGACCGCCTACACCCTGCCCACCCCGGCATCCCGTCCCACCGCTGCGCCGAAGACCGCGTACCTGATCGCCTCCGGCGACCTGCGCGAGTCGGCCAACACGGCCGGCTGGCCCACCCAGGTCGAGCTCGAGGCCGGGGTCACCGGCGTGCTGAACGACCTCGGCTGGTCGGTCGTCCGCGCCAATGAGGTCGACCCGGAGACCGGTCACGGCTTCATCTCCAGCCAGCGCATGGGTCTCGAGGTGTTCAAGAACATCCCCGTCGACGCGCCGCTCATCGTCGCCGAGGCCGTCTGGCAGTACTCGCACCACGTGCTCGCGGGCCTCCGCACGCACGAGGGCCCGATCCTCACGGTGGCGAACTTCGCGGGCGACTGGCCCGGCCTCGTCGGCCTCCTCGGCCTCAACGCGGGCCTGACGAAGATGGACAAGCCGTACGCGACGATCTGGTCGGTCGACTTCACCGACGACTGGTTCCGCGACGGCATCCGGGAGTGGACGGAGACCGGCGCCATCACCCACGATGCCTCCCACGTGCGTCCGCTCCCCGCACTGCCGGACAGCCCGGAGAAGCAGCTCGGCGAGGCGCTCGCCGCGGAGCTGCGCGCCGAGAAGGCCATCATCGGCGTCTTCGACGAGGGCTGCATGGGCATGTACAACGCCATCTTCGACGACGAGCTCCTCAACCAGACCGGCATCTACAAGGAGCGCCTGTCGCAGTCGGCTCTCTACGCGGAGATGCTGAACGTCACCGAGGAGGAGGCCGACGCCGCCTACGACTGGCTGATCGAGCGCGGCATGACCTTCCGCTACGGCGAGGACGCCGCGACCGAGCTCACCCGCGAGCAGGTGCAGTGGCAGCTGAAGATGTACATCGCCGCCCTCCGCATCGCCGACGACTTCGGCCTCGACGCGGTCGGCATCCAGTACCAGCAGGGCTTGAAGGATCTCGTTCCGGCGTCGGATCTGGCGGAGGGCATCCTGAACTCCACCGAGCGCCCGCCGGTGACCTCGCGCGACGGCTCCCGCGTGCTGCACGAGGGTCGCGCGTTCCCGCACTTCAACGAGGCCGACGAGGGCGTCGCCGTCGATGCGCTCGTGACCGACCGCGTCTGGCGGGCGATGGGGCTCGTCCCCGACAACACTCTCCACGACGTCCGTTGGGGCGAGGACTACGACGGGCAGTTCGTGTGGGTGTACGAGATCTCCGGCTCGGTGCCGGCCTCCCACCTCGGCGGCTGGCAGAACGCGGAGGGGTGGCGCCAGGGTCACGTGTTCTTCCCCGCGGGCGGCGCCACGATCAACGGCGTCTCGAAGCCCGGCGAGGTCGTGCTCTCCCGGGTGTTCATCGCCGAGGGGGTCCTGCAGGCGGACATCTTCCGGGCGTCGGTCGTCGAGCTGCCGGCGGAGGAGACGCAGCGCCGGAAGGACGCCACGAACCCGGAGTGGCCGATCGCCCATGTGGTGCTGCACGGCATCTCGCGCGACCAGTTCATGGCGCGGCACAAGGCGAACCACGCGCAGCTCGTCTACGCGCCCGACGCCGAGACCGCGGACAGGGCGCTGATCGCGAAGGCCGCGATGTTCGACGGCATGGGCATCAAGGTCAACCTCGTCGGCGACGTGGCGATCTGAGGCCGCGGGCCGGTCACTGCGAGCGCCAGAACCGCGTCGCGAGGTTCGTGAGCTCCCTGTCGAGATCGTCGACCTTCGTCTCGATGCGTCCGAGCCGGGCGTCGAGGCCGTCGATCCGTGCGGAGAGGGTGCCGTCGATGCGATCGATCCGTGCGGAGAGGGTGCCGTCGATGCGGTCCACCTCCGCACGGATCACGCGACTGAGCTGCGACGTCATGAGCGTCATGCCGCCGAGCATCACGGCGGCGAAGACGCCGATCAGTGTCCATACTTGCGGGTCGTCCACGGTCATGCCTCCAGTCTGAGTCCGGGGCCTCAGGCTGTCACGGTATTCCGCGTCCACAGGATCGCGAACACGGGACCTGTGGACGGGAGAGGCGGAACCGCGTGCGGTGCAGGAACAGCGCTCAGGCGGAGGGGCGGAGATCGCTCGGCGGGCCGCTCAGCGCGCGCAGGGCGTAGAGGATCGTCGCGAGGTCGACGAGCTCCTGGACCAGCGCGCCGACGACCGCGGGGATGGCGCCGGTCATCGCGACGACCATCAGCCCCACGCTCAGCCCGATCCCGATCCAGATCGCGGTGAGGGCGACGCGGAGGGTGTGCCGTCCGATCGCGACGGCGTCGACGACCTTGGCGAGCGAATCCACGAGGATGACGACGTCGGCGGCGTCCCCGGCGGCCGTCGCTCCCTTCGCGCCCATCGCGATGCCGATGTCGGCCGCTGCCAGCACCGGCGCGTCGTTCACACCGTCGCCGACCATCAGCACAGGCCGTGGTTGCATCTCGGCGGCCAGACGCACCTTCTCGGGCGGCAGGAGTTCGGCGTGGATCTCGTCGATCCCGACCTGCCGTCCGATCGACGCCGCGGTGGTCTCCACATCCCCGGTCAGCATCGCGAGCCGGTCGACCTCGTGCGTCCGCAGCCACGAGATCACGGCCGGTGCCTCCGGGCGGGCGGCATCGGCGAGGACCAGGACCCCCGCGAACCGTCCGTCCACGGCGACATAGGCGGCGGCCTGTCCCGGCGCGAGCTCCGCCCGTACGGTGTCCGGGGCGAGGGACGCCACATACGCCGGCTTGCCGACGACAACCGCGCGGCCGCCGATCGTCGCGGACACCCCGTTCGTCGCGGTCTCGCTCGCCTCCGTCGCCCCGTGCAGCGCCAGGCCTCGGGCGGCGGCGGCGCGGCGGATGCCGTCGGCGAGCACGTGCGAGGAGTACTGCTCGGCCGAGGCGGCGAGTCTCAGGATCTCATCCGCATCGAAGCCCTGTGCCGGACGCACGTCGACGAGCTCCGGCCTCCCCTGGGTGAGCGTCCCGGTCTTGTCGAACGCCGCGGAGCGCACGCGCGCGATCTGCTCGATCACCGCACCGCTCTTCATGATGACGCCCGACTTCGCCGCCCGGGAGAGTCCGCCGAGGAAGGCGACGGGAGCGGCGATCAGCAGGGGACAGGGCGTCGCCAGCACGAGCACTTCGGCGAACCGCGTGGCGTCGCCGGAGAGCGCCCAGGCCGTCCCCGCGAGCACGAGCGCGACGGCGGTGAACGGGATCGCGAACCGGTCGGCGAGGCGCACGATGGGCGCGTGGGAGGACTCGGCCTGGGCGACCAGGGCGACGATCTGCTGGTACTGGCTGTCGGCGCCGGTGCGGAGGGCACGGAGGCGGATGGCCCGGCTGCCGTTGATCGCGCCAGACAGCACCTCGTCGCCCGCGCCGCGCGTCACGGGCAGGCTCTCGCCCGTGAGCGAGGATTCGTCGAACGACGCGCTGTCCGTGAGCAGTTCACCGTCCACGGGGATGATCTCCGCCGGGCGGACGAGAAGCACGTCGCCCACGGCCACATCGTCGACCGGCACCTCCCTCGCCGCGTCCGAGTCCGCATCCTCGGGGTGTGTCAGCACATGGGCGCTGCGCGGCGAGCGATCCAGCAGAGCGGAGAGGTCGCGCTTGGCCCGGCGGCCCGCGAAGTCCTCCAGCGCCTCGCCCCCGGAGAGCATGAGGACGATGATGAGCGCCGCGATGTACTCGCCCACCGCGAGTGTCGCCACCATGGCGACGACCGCGAGGATGTCGAGTCCGACGTGGCCGCGGAGCACGTCGCGGACCATGCCGATGAGCGTCCACACGACCACCGCAGCCACGAAGATCGTCGCGACCCATCGGCCGATGGTCTCTTCGCCTGCGGCGTGGAGCGCCCCGACCACGGCGAAGACCAGGACCGTGAGCGTGATGACCGGATACCGCCAGAGGAGTCGGAGGGCGCGCATGCGTCCAGCATCGTCGGAATCGGTGCGCACCGCCAGCATCCCCTTCCGACACCTGTGCTTAAGCGATATAGTCAGGCCGCGAGTCGCGACGTCGCGACCCGATCTCGACAACGACGCCGAAGGAGAAGATCCCGTCATGAGTTCCTCACCCGCACGATCGTCCCGCCTGAGAAGAGGTATCGCGGCAGCAGCGGCGTTCGCCGCCGCCGGAGCCGCCGCCCTCGCCGCCTCGACCGCGGCGGTCGCCGATGCCGCCGCTGCCGACCCGAAGCTCGCCGTCTACGTCGAGGTGAACTCGAACGATTTAGCGAACGTCGCGGACTACACGCTCGCCGAGTCGGGCCGTCCCGCGGTCGATCTGGCCATGATCTTCGCCGCGAACATCAACTACGACGGGGAGCAGGCGGTCCTCCACCTCAACGACCGGGTCACCGAGACGCTGCAGGATGCGCAGAACCAGATCCGTCCGCTGCAGGCCCAGGGCACCAAGGTGCTGCTGTCGGTGCTCGGAAACCACCAGGGGGCCGGCTTCGCGAACTTCACGTCGTACGCGGATGCCGACGCCTTCGCCGCGCAGCTCGCCGACACCGTGACCGCCTACGGCCTCGACGGCATCGACTTCGACGACGAGTGGAGCAACTACGGGGCGAACGGCACCCCGCAGCCGAACCCGCAGTCCTTCGGCTGGCTGGCCTCTGCGTTGCGCGACCGGCTCGGGCCGGACAAGCTCATCACGCTGTATGCAATCGGCCCGTCCTACACGACCACGGACTTCGGTCTCTTCGACGCCGGCAGCGTGCTCGATCACGCCTGGAACCCGTACTACCCGACCTACGACGCTCCCACCGTGCCGGGCCTGGACGACCGTGGTCGGCTCGGGGCCGCGGCCATCGACCTCGCGAACACGAGTGCCACGACGGCCGCCGACTTCGCTCAGCGCACGGTGGCCGACGGGTACGGCGTCTATGTCGCATACAACCTCACCGCGACGAACCAGTCGGCCTACCTCTCCGGCATCACCGAGGCGCTGAAGGGCGAGGCGACCGTCTACCGCGCAGCGGCGCAGTGAGTCAGTCCAGATCGAAGAGCTCGATCTGACGGAGCGTGACCTCGGCCTCCGCGCGCATGCGGACGGCCGAGGTCACGACCCGCGTCTCCAGAGCGAACGGCGTCGTGCGATCGGGCGCCAGGTCTTCGAGGTGCGTCGTGGTGAGCGGGCGCCAGCGACCGTCGGCCCCCTCCACCTCCCCGCGCAGCACACCGGCCGCGACGGGCTCGCGGCTCGTGAGGGTGATGTCGGTGAGGCCGCGGGGCGAGGGGAATCGCCAGCCCACCCACGAGCCTTCCGACAGCCGGACGCCCTCGTCACCCCGCGGGTCGCCATCGTCGAACAGGTGCCGCGCCTCGCGGACATCCGCGGAGGCGACGGCCTCTCCCTCTCCGCCCGTGAGGTCGCGGTGCCACGGCTCCGCGTCGAGCGCGTCCTCCCCGCTCTCCAGCGCGCGCGCCGGGTCCGTGCCGAACACGAGCTCGAGCACCGCATCTCCCTGGAGCGCGTCTATTGGCAGGTCGGCGGTGGGCAGAGGGCGTCCGTCCAGCCGGGCGTCCTCCAGCACGTGGGCTTCGGGGGAGCTCCGTCGCGAGCGGATGCGCAGCGACGAGCCGTCTCCGCGCGCGACCCGGATGTCTTCCGAGAGGGGCGATCCGATGCGCAGAGACCCCGCCGCGAGCTCCAGGGGATACAGGCCGAGCGCGGCCCAGAGCCACCAGGCGCTCATCTCTCCGTTGTCCTCGTCACCGGGGAATCCCTGGCCGATGTGCGCACCGGCGAAGAGACGGCGCGCGAGGCCGTGCACGAGGCGCGCGCTGTGCCACGGCCGGTCGCTGAAGGCATACATGAAGGGGATGTGGTGGGCCGGTTGATTCGACAGGGCGCACATGCCCGACCGCTGGGCGCGGGCTTCGCGCTGCTCGTGGATGACCGTGCCGTACGCACCGCCGAAGCGCTCGTCGGCGGTTTCCGGCTCCGCGAAGAGGGCGTCGAGGTGCCGGCCGAGTCCGGTCCGCCCGCCGTGCAGCGCCGCGAGTCCCGGCCCGTCGTGCACCGTGCCGACCGACATGCCCCAGGCGTTCGTCTCGACGTTGTCGCCACCCCAGACCCGAGGATCGAAATCCGGCGCGAACGAGCCGTCCGCCGCGCGACCGCGGAAGAATCCGGACGCCGGGTCGAAGAGCACGCGCGCCGCGCGGGAGCGATTCGCGAAGTACCGCGCGAAGGCCCGATAGCGCGCGGCCTGGTCCGTCGCTGATGCCGCGAGCCGGGCGGCGAACCGCCCGAGGGCGGCGTCGCTCACGGCGTTCTCGATGCTCCAGCTCATCCCCTCCGGCACGTCCGACGGGATGAAGCCGAGGAAGCGCCCGCGGCCGATGCCCTTGCGCCCCCGTCGCGGATCGGGTCCCGGCTCGCACGCGTGGCGCCACCCGCTCTCGAACGCCGTCTCCCGGTCGAAGGGCACGTCCCAACGCGCGGCGTCGGCGAAGATCTGGTCGCTCGAGGTGCCGACCATGCTGTCGACGTACCCGGGGGCGCTCCAGCGGGCCATCCAGCCGCCGCGGCGATACTGGGCGAGCTGCCCGTCCAGCAGGCGCCCGGCCAGCGCGGGGTCGAGGAGCGCGAGCGCGGGCCACTCGGTGCGGTACGTGTCCCAGTAGCCGTTGTTGACGACGAGCTCGCCCTCCGCGACCGGCGCCCCGGTGGTGGTCTCTCCGAAGACGGTCCGGGGCGCGAACACGTCGGCGAACCGCCATTCCGGCGTGTCCGCGGTGCCCGCGTTCTCCGCCGCCGTGTTCGGATACAGGTGCATCCGGTGGAGTGCGGCGGCGATCCGGGCGCGCTGCTCCTCGTCGGCCAGGCCGCGGAACGGACGTTCGGCCTCGGGGAGCGGAGGGATCGTCACGCGTCCGAGCAGGCGGTTCCACGCGGTGGCCGCGCGGGCGCGGAGCTCGTCGTAGGGAACGGCGGGAGGGGCCTCGAGGGCGAGGTTGTGCCGAGCCTGCCCGACGGAGAGGAACGAGACCCCGATCCGCACCTCGACAGCGCCCCCGGCGCGGACGAAGCCCGCGACCTGGGCGCGTCCGTCGTCGTCCAGGGCGCCGCAAGCGACGTCCGAGGCGCTGTGCACGGTCCCGGCGAAGTAGCAGCGCGGCGCGTTCCCCCAGTCCTCGGGCCCCTCGGGGATCCAGCCCTCGAAGCCGGCGTCGGTGAAGGTGAGTCGGCCGTCGTCCGTGAGCTGGTCGATCACGAACCCCACGGCGGCGTGCGGGTCGTCGCACCGCGCGCGGAACGCGGCGGCATGCGAGGTCGCGGTCATCTCGACCTGCAGCCCGTCGCCGAGGTCCGCGGCGTACTCGTGCGGGCGGGCCCGCTCGCTCTCGGGGGCGATCCAGCGACGCCGGGCCGCCCTGTCCGACGTCGGCGTCCCCCGGAACGGCATGAGCTGGAGCACCGAGCGATCGCCGATCCACGGGCTGGGCTGGTGCGAGAACTGTAGGGCTTCGAGACGCCGCCCCGGCGGATCGTCGTGCACGAACGGACGATAGGGCCAGCGCGGGTCCGCCGCGTCGGTGGCGGGCGTGACGAAGGTGAAGCCGTGCGGCACGGCGACCGCGGGGATCGTGTTCCCGCGGGAGAAGCGGGGGCCGGAGTGGGAGCCGCGCCGGGTGTCGACCCGCTCGACGGGTGGGAGGTCGCCGGGGCCAGGGCGCTCCTCGACGCGGACCTGGACGAAGCCGCTGACCTCGGCGGGCACATCCGGCGCGGTCGCGAGATCGGCGGTACCGAAGACGAGCTCGACCGTGCCCGTGCCCCTCCCGACGGCGAGGGGCGCGAGGGCGACGCTGTCGGCGTTCCACTGCTCGGGCATGCTCCACCGGGCGGCGAACTGCCCCTCGGCCGTGAGCGGGAAGTCGTAGCGGTCGCGGACGGCGGCGATGTCGCTCAGCCGGCTGCCGTCGGGGGTCCGCACGTCGACGGCGACCGCGAGCGCGGCCCAGGGGGCGAGGGTCGCGGCGGGGCCGTCGGCGTAGAACGCCCAGTGCAGCACGGTGTCCGGGGTGAGGGCGATGCCGTCGAGGCCGGGGACATCGATCCGCTGCGCGCCGTGGGAGGGGTCGAACGAGTACGCGAACACGACTCCGGGGAGCACCCCGGCGTGCGGGCGCGACGACGGAGGATCCGCGGGACCGGAGGCCGGGCGGAGCAGCGGCGCGCTCACCCCTTCAGTGCACCCTCCTGCACGCCCTTGAAGAAGAAGCGCTGCGTGAAGGAGAACATGATGACGATGGGCACGAGCGCGATCATGGTGCCGGCGGCGATGAGTCGCGGATCGACCGAGAAGCTGCTGTTGAGGTAGGCCATGCCGACGGTCAGGGTGTACTTCGCCGGGTCGGAGAGCACGATGAGCGGCCAGAGGTAGTCGTCCCACGCGCCGATGAACGCGAAGATCGCCACGACCGAGACCATGCCGCGGATGTTCGGCCACACGATGTGGCGGATGCGCTGCCATGTGGTCGCACCGTCGACGGTGGCCGCGTCCAGCACGTCCTTCGGGATCATGCGGCACGCGGTGGCGACGAGCAGCACGTTCATGGCGCTGATCGCTCCGGGCAGGAACACGCCCCACAGGGTGTCGGCGAGCCCGAGCGCGCGGATGGTGAGGAAGTTGCTGGTGACCGTGACCTCGCCGGGGAACAGCAGCGTGGACAGCAGGATGCCCATGACGATCCACTTCCCGCGGAAGCGCATGCAGCCCAGGGCGTAGCCGGCGAACGTGGCCAGGATCACGTTGCTGAGCACGGTGCCGAGCGAGACGAGCAGCGAGTGCCAGGCGTAGAGGTAGACGGGGACGATGTCGGCGACCCTCGTGTAGTTCTGCAGCGTCGGATCGCGGGGGATGAGCTCGGGCGGGAAGGAGTAGATGTTCTCCTGCGGTCCCTTGAACGAGGTGGAGAGCTGCCAGACGAAGGGGCCGATGACGAGGAACAGGACGAACAGCAGCAGCGCGTACCGGCCGATGAGTCCGCCGAGCGTGGGCTTGCTGAAGTCGCCGGAGCCGCGGCGGCGGAAGATGCGCTCGCGGCCGGGCCGCGGTGCCTCCTCCGCGGGCGGAGTGCTCTCCACCGGGGGCGTCGTCAGAGTCGTCATGCGGAGACCTTCGCCTTCTTCTCGCGGTTCATGAACGCGATCGCCGCGAGCGGCACGAGCGTGAGGAGGAACAGCGCCACGCTGATCGCGGACGCGTAGCCGATGTTGCCGTTCAGGCCCGAGCCCACCTGCCGGATGAGCATCACGAGCGACATGTCGTAGCCGCCCGGGCCGCCCGTGCTCTTGGAGAGCACGTCGAGCTCGGCGAACACGCGCATGGCGGACACCGCGATGAGGACGGCGATGAGGAGCATCGCCCCGCGCACCGACGGGATCGTGACGGAGAGGAAGCGGCGGAAGGAGCTCGCCCCGTCGAGCATCGCGGCCTCGTGCAGCTCCTTGCCCACGTTCCCCAGGGCGGCGAGGTACACCACCATGTAGTACCCGAGTCCCTTCCACACGGTCAGCAGGATCGCGCAGCCGAGCAGCAGCCAGCGGTCGACGAGGAAGGCCATCGGCTGGTCGATGAGGCCGAGGAACTCCAGGGTCTGGTTGATGATGCCGCGGCTGTCGAACAGCCAGGTCCAGATGAGGGCGACCACGACGACCGAGGCGATGACGGGGAAGTAGAACGTGGTGCGGAAGAACGAGATGCCGGGGAGCTTCTTCTGCACGAGGAGGGCGAGCAGCAGCGGGAGGATCGTGAGCAGCGGCACGCACACGACCACGTAGATGAGGCAGGTGGTCAGCGCGTTCCAGAACATCTCGTCGCCGAACATGCGCTCGTAGTTCGCGTCGCCGACGAACTCCGGGGTCCGCAGGGGGCGGGCGTCCGTGAAGCTGAGGACGACGGTGTTCAGGAACGGCCAGAGCGCGAACACCAGCACCCAGATCACGGCGGGGGCGAGGAGCAGCCACGGGGTGAACCACTTGTGGGATCTCATCGTCGACCTCCGCTGCCGGGTGCCGGTGTCCGCGCGCATGCTCACTGGTCCACGCGGTTCGCGTTGGCGTACTCGACGATCTTGTCGAGCTGCGTCTTGGCGTCGGCCTCGCCGTTCACGGCCAGGGCGATCTGCTGGGTCATGTAGGTGGCCATGTCCGAGGTCCACTGGAACGGCAGCGCCTTGGCGTCCTTCATCGCGCCGAACACGGTGTCGATCGCGGCGAGCTGCTTCTCGTCCGTGACGGAGGAGGCGATGTTCTCGACCACCTGGTCGCCGCCGTCGGCCGTGCCGGGGGCGGTGCCGACCGCGAGGGAGGAGAACGCGACCTGGTTCTCCTCGTTCGTCGCGAACTCGGCGAACGCGAGTGCGGCTTCCTTGTTGTCGGAGTCGGCGGAGACGTTGAGGCCCTGCACGTAGAGCGGGGCGACACCGAGGCGCGGGGTGGCGACGGTGTTCTCCAGCAGTGCCGGGGCGTCCTTCTGCAGATCGGTCGTGAAGCCGGTGCCGCCGGTCGTGAAGGCGACCTTCTCCTGGATGTACGCCTCCGCGTTGCCGCCGTAGTCGCCGGTCAGTGCCTCGGCGGGCATCGCGCCCGCCGCGTAGGCGTCGGCGTACTGCTCGATGATCGCGGCGGCCTCATCGGTGTTGAAGTCGAACTCGCCCTCGTCGTTGATGACCTCCATGCCGGCGGCGGTGAAGGTGTCGAGCGCCGGGATCGAGGAGAGGAGCTGGACCTTGCCGCCGGACTCCGTGGCGACGTCCTTCGCGAGCGTGAGCAGCTCGTCGACCGTCGTCGGGAGGTTCTCCTCGGTGACGCCGTACGGGGCGAGCTGGGCGAGGTTCCACCAGGATGCGTCGCTGGAGAGGTACCAGGGCAGGCCATAGGTGCCCTCGACGCCGGGGTACTGGCTGTACGCGTCCCAGGCGCCGGCGTTGTACGTCGCCTTCAGGTCCGGATCCGCGGTGTCGAGGTCGACGAGCTTCCCCGCCGCGACGAGGGGGTAGGCGATGTCCGGCGGCAGGTTGAGCACGTCGGGCAGCGTGTCGGCGTTCGCCTGGCTCAGGATCTTCTCCTGGTAGCCGTCGCCGGGCTGGTCGAGCCACTCGACGGTCACGTCCGGGTGCTCCTCCTCGAACGCGGCGATGAGGTCTTCGAAGTACGGGGTGAACTTCTCGTTCTTCAGCGACCAGGTCTGGAACTGGATGGTTCCGCTGAGCTCGCCGGAGGTGTCGATGGGGCCGGCGCCGTCCGAGGCGGCGCCGCCTCCGGTGCAGCTCACGAGCGCCAGGGCGCCGATCGTGAAGGTTGCCAGAGCGACAATGCGTGCGGGAACTTTCATCGTGCTTCTTCCTCGAGGCGGGCGAATCGGCGCAGTCCGACGGAGGGACTACAGCGCTTTAGCAGATGAAACCATCGGATCCGGTCGGTGTCAAGGTGTGCGCTATCGACCGTGGTGCTCAAGCGTTATAGTGGTGCGCATGTCCTCGCGGGAGGGCACGGTCCGAAAGGTGCACACATGACGCAGCGCGGCGCTCTCGACGCCCCACTCCGCTTCGGGGCGAACTACACGCCGTCGACGGACTGGATGCACTCCTGGCTCGACTTCACCCCGGACGACGTGCGCCGCGACTTCGCGGCCCTCGCCGCGCTCGGCCTCGACCACGTGCGCGTGTTCCCGCTCTGGACCGTCCTGCAGCCGAACCGCACCCTGATCCGGGCGAAGGCGATCGACGACGTGCGCGCCATGGTCGACATCGCCGCCGAGTTCGGGCTGGACGCGAGCGTCGATGTCGTCCAGGGGCATCTGTCGAGCTTCGACTTCGTCCCGTCCTGGCTGTACACCTGGCACGACCGGAACATGTTCACCGATCCGAGCGCCCTGGACGGCCAGGCGCAGCTCGTGGAGCGGCTGGCCGGCGCGCTGCGGGACGCCCCGAACTTCCTCGGGCTCACGCTCGGCAACGAGACGAACCAGTTCTCCGCGCACACCCACCCCTCGCCGTGGCCGGTCACGACGGATGAGGCGGGCGCCTGGATCGAGGCGCTGCTCGCCGCAGCGGACCGGGGCGCTCCGGAGTTGCCGCATGTGCACAGCGAGTACGACGCGGTCTGGTACATGGACGAGCACGGGTTCACGCCGGCGCATGCCTCCCGGCTCGGCGCGATGACGACCATCCACTCCTGGATCTTCAACGGCACGGCGCAGCGCTACGGTGGGCGCTCCGTCGCGGCGGACCGTCATGCCGAGTACCTCATCGAGCTCTCCCGCGCCTTCGCGACGGATCCCGCCCGGCCCATCTGGCTGCAGGAGGTGGGTGCCCCCTCGAACTGCCTCGACGAGAGCGAGATGCCCGGATTCCTCGAGGCCACCGTGCGCTCGGCTCTCCGCACCGAGAACCTCTGGGGTGTGACCTGGTGGTGCTCGCACGACGTGAGCCGGGAGCTCGCCGACTTCCCGGAGCTGGAGTACTCCCTCGGGCTGATCGACCAGGAGGGTGCGGCGAAGCCCCTCGGCCGCCGGTTCGCGGAGCTCATCCCCGAGCTGCGTACCCGCACCGCGGCTCCGGCTCGTCCGACGGCGATCGTCGTGGACGTCGACGAGCAGGAGGTGCCGGTGAGTCGGGCGGCGCTGAGCCCCGGCGGCGCGGTCTTCCAGGCCTGGGTCGATGCCTGCGCCGCGGGTGAGGACCCCGCCCTGGTGACCTCCCGCACTGCACAGGACCCCGCGGCGCTGGAGGCACGCGGCATCCGCCGCCTCATCCACCCCGCCCCGTCCGCCGTGACGCGCTACGCCTCCGTCAACACCGTCGTCTGAGTTTCTTCCCGTCTGAGTCGCCGAGACCCCGGGTTGTCGTCGAGACCCCGGGGTGCGTGCGTCGAGAGCCCGGGGTGTCGGCGGGGAGGCGGGGGCTCAGCGGGGCGGAGGTGCCGTGCTCTCGCGAGCGGTGAGCACCGGGGTCGGGCCCTGGACGCTCGGCAGCGCGGTGCCGGCCTCGATCTGCTGCAGCAGGAGCGTGGCCGCCTGCTCCCCGAGCTCGAACGTGTCGCGGGTCATCGCGGTGATCGACGGGTTGATGAGGCCTGCGATCACCGAGTCGTCGAACGACGCGAGGGAGACGTCGCGGGGAACGGCCCTGCCCATCTCCTGCGCCACACGGAGGCCGGCGACGGCCATCACGTCGTTGTCGTAGACGATCGCGGTGGGGCGCTGGCGGCCGGAGAGCAGCGCGCGCGTCACGGCGGAGGCGCGGGCGGGGGAGAAGTCGGTCGTGATGACCTCGCCGGCGATGCCGTCCGCAGCCATCCGCTCCAGCACCTCGGCGCGCAGGCGGGTGTGCTCCAGCTCCGCCGGACCCGCGACGTAGGCGATGCGGGTGTGGCCGAGAGCCGCGAGGTAGGAGAAGAGCGTCTCCGCGACGGCGTCGTCGCCGATCCACACGCTGGGCACCGCGCCGTCCGGGGACGGCTTCGAGCCGATCATCACGGCGCGCGCGTCCAGGGCTGTGATGCGCTCGCCGCGGGGGTCGTCGTCGCGCGGGTCGATGAGGATGATGCCGTCGACCTGGTTCGACGAGCGCCACTGCCGATGCACCTCCATCTCCTCGTCGATGTCGGCGACGAGGCGGAGCTGCAGCCCGACCTTGCTCTCGGAGAGCCGGGACTCGATGCCGGCGATGAGGTCGGTGAAGAAGGCCTCGGAGCCGAGGGAGCGCGCCGGGCGGGCGAGGGCGAACCCGACCGCGTTGGCCCGGGCGCCGACGAGGGCGCGGGCGGCGGAACTCGGCTGCCAGTGGTGCTCCTCGATGATCGAGAGTATGCGCTGCCGCGTCTCCTCGCTCACGCCGGGGCGGCCGTTGAGGGCGAACGAGACGGCGCCGGGGGAGACGCCGGCCATGCGCGCGATGTCCGCGATCGTCACGCGTTTCCCCGGGGCCATAGGCATCACCCTACTTGATCGGTTTAGCCTCTCGAAAGCAGCGGAGAACGTGCCGTAGACTCCCGTGCTAGATCGTTTTAGTAGCACGCGCATCGAACCCCATCCCTCACCGTCGAGCCCGGAGAATCCCACCATGCATGACGACACCTCGCTCACCGTCGGCCGCGTCAAGCGGGTCCTCGAAGAGCGCATCCGCCCGGCGATCCACTCGGCCGCGGTTCCCCTCACGGTCGAGGCGCACCAGCTCCCCGGAGAGCCCCTCGCCCCGGCGGAGGGTCTGGCGCTCTCGTTCGCCCCGGTAGCGGTCGGCGAGCTCTGGGGTCCGGCCTGGGGGACGACGTGGTTCAAGCTCACCGGTCGGGTGCCCGCGGAGTGGGCGGGACGCCGGGTCGAGGCGCTGATCGACCTGGGCTTCGACGTGAACATGACGGGCTTCCAGTGCGAGGCCCTCGCGTACCGCCCCGACGGCACGCCGATCAAGAGCATCAACCCGCGCAACCAGTGGCTGCCGATCGTGGAGACCGCGGCGGGAGATGAGCCCGTCGAGCTCTACCTGGAGGGTGCGTCCAACCCTGTCCTCCTCGACTACCACCCCTTCCTGCCGACCCAGGAGGGCGACATCCTCACCTCCTCGAAGGAGCCGCTGTACCGGCTGCGGCGCCTCGACCTCGCGGTGTTCGAGCCGGAGGTGTTCGACCTGTCGCTCGACCTCGAGGTGCTGTTCGAGCTGCAGGCGGAGCTCCCTGCCACGTCGCCGCGCCGTATGCGCATCCTGCAGGCCCTGGACGACGCGCTCGACGTGCTCGACCTGCAGCACATCGTGGAGACCGCCGGCGACGCGCGGGCCAGGCTCGCGGACGTGCTCGCGGCTCCGGCCGAAGCGAGTGCGCACCGGATCTCGGCCGTCGGCCACGCGCACATCGACTCCGCCTGGCTGTGGCCGGTGCGCGAGACGATCCGCAAGGTCGCGCGCACCACCTCGTCCATGACCACGCTCATCGAGGAGCAGCCCGACTTCCAGTACGGCATGTCGAGCGCGCAGCAGTACGCCTGGATCAAGGAGCACCGTCCCGAGGTGTGGGAGCGGGTCAAGGCCGCCGTCGCCGCCGGACGCTTCCTGCCCCTCGGCGGCATGTGGGTGGAGTCCGACACCGTGATGCCGACGGGGGAGTCGCTCGTGCGGCAGTTCTCGCACGGGCAGCGGTTCTTCGAGCGGGAGTTCGGCCTCCGGTCGAAGGGCGTGTGGCTGCCGGACAGCTTCGGCTACTCGCCGGCCCTGCCGCAGCTGATGCGCCGTGCCGGGTTCGAGTGGTTCTTCACGCAGAAGATCTCCTGGAACCAGCAGAACGTCTTCCCGCACCACTCCTTCCTCTGGGAGGGTATCGACGGCTCGCAGGTGTTCACGCACTTCCCGTCGATGGACACCTACAACTCGCAGCTGAGCGGCATGGAGGTCGCGAAGGCCTCGCGTCAGTTCAAGGAGAACCGCCTCAGCTCGCGGTCGATCGCCCCGGTCGGCTGGGGTGACGGCGGCGGCGGCACGACGCGCGAGATGACGGGCAAGGCCGAGCGGCTGCGCGACCTCGAGGGCAGCGCGCAGGTGGTGTGGGAGCACCCGGACGTGTTCTTCGACGCCGCCAAGGCCGAGCTGCCGAACCCCGCCGTGTGGGTCGGCGAGCTCTACCTCGAGCTGCACCGCGGCACGCTCACGAGCCAGCACGCCACGAAGGCGCTGCACCGGTGGGCCGAGCACGCGCTGGTGGAGGCCGAGCTGTGGGCGGCGACCGACGCCGTGCGCACCGGCGCCGCGTACCCGCAGGCCGAGCTCGACCGGCTCTGGCAGGCCGTGCTGCTGCACGAGTTCCACGACATCCTGCCCGGCACCTC
This sequence comes from Microbacterium sp. ER1, assembly GCF_023383675.1. NCBI lineage: Bacteria > Bacillati > Actinomycetota > Actinomycetes > Micrococcales > Microbacteriaceae > Microbacterium > Microbacterium sp. ER1. The sequence continues at coordinate 5,059 of NZ_QCXO01000121.1, read as the reverse complement.
GATCGCGTGGGTGCACCGCGAGGCCGTCGCCGTGCTGTCCGACGTGCTGTCGGATGCGCGCGACATCGCCGACGCCGCGCGCCGGTCGCTCGCCGGGGAGGGTGACCGCGAGCTGCGGTTCGAGCCGAGCTCGGTGGGTCGGGGGCGCGCACTGGGCGCCTCGTGGGTCCCTGAACCCGTCGAAGGGCCGGTCTCGCTCGTCGAGGACGCTTCGGCAGGCTCAGCGACCCACCCGGGATGGCGCCTGGAGAACGAACTCGTGTCCGTGCTGGTCTCGGCCGAGGGGCTGATCGTCTCGGCCGTCGACAAGGCCACAGGGCGGGAGACGGTCGCGCCCGGCAAGGCCGCGAACCTGTTCCAGCTGCACCAGGACTTCCCGAACATGTGGGACGCGTGGGACATCGACCGGTACTACCGCAACAGCGTCGACGACCTCACCGCGGTCTCGTCCATCGAGGCATCACTCGTGAACGGTGTCGCGCAGATCGTCGTCGTGCGTCCGTTCTCCGAGTCGACCATCACGCAGACGATCCTTCTCGCGCCCGGCTCGCGCACGGTGCTGCTGCGCAACGAGGTCGACTGGCACGAGACCGAGAAGCTGCTCAAGCTCGCCTTCCCGCTCGACATCCAGGCGTCGCACACTGAAGCCGAGACGCAGTTCGGCTACCAGGCGCGCGTCACCCACACGAACACGAGCTGGGAGGCGGCGAAGTTCGAGACCTCGATGCACCGCTTCGTGCTGGTGCGCGAGCAGGACTTCGGTGCGGCCCTCGTGAACGACTCGATCTACGGGTACGACACGACGCGCGAGGTCGGCGAGGACGGGGTCACCACGACCGTGCGGCTCTCCCTGCTGCGGGCGCCGCGGTTCCCCGACCCGGATACGGACCACGGGCTCCATGAGATCGAGGTCGGCTTCGTGATCGGTGCCGACGCCGCGATCGCGACCGCCGAGGGCATCCGCCTCAACAGCATGCCCACGGTGATCCGCGGGGCGCGCGAGGTCGAGCCGCTGGTGGAGGTGTCGGGCGAGGGGATCGTCGTCTCGGCCGTGAAGCTCGCCGACGACGGCTCCGGCGATGTCATCGTGCGGGTGTATGAGGCGCTCGGGCGTCGGGCGGTCGGCGAGCTCTCCGTCGGCTTCGACCACCGGGAGGTGCGCGAGGTGAGCCTGATCGAGGACGAGATCGAGGCGCCCCGCCTCGGCGGCGGGCTCCACCTCCGCCCCTTCGAGGTCCGCACCCTCCGCATCGTCCGCTGAGCCCCCGGCCTCCTCGCGCCGGGCTCTCCGCGCCGGATCAGAAACGCGCCTCCCGGCCCTTCGGGAGGCGCGTTTCTCATCCCGCCGGGCGGGATCGCTCTCAGGCGGGCGGGAGGCGGAGGACGTCGGGCGACTCGCCGCCGGTGAGGTCGTCGGCGATACGGAGGCTGCGGGCCAGCTCGTCGAGCGCGCCGATGAGCGTGCCGAAGCGTTCGCGGTCGCTGCAGACGGCCGTCAGAGTCACCAGGTGTGTACCGGTGTCCCACGTGTAGGTCGCGAAGGGTGGCGCCGAAGGGGAAGGCGGAGTCGGGACCACGAGCTTCTCGCCGACGCCGAGCCGGGTCGGGAAAGAGGTCGTGTCGTCGTACTCCATCGGCATCGACGCGCGGGCGATCCGGATGTCGGGGGTCAGCGCCTGCACGGTCGCCATCGCCACGACGAGGTCGGGCTCCGCCTTCCACGTCCACGCGAGGACCCGGCCGTCGGCCTTCTTCATGAGCATCGGCGCGGCCTGGCTCATCGCCCAGGCTCCGAACCGCGAACCGGGGCGTTCCGTCGCGCCGACCGCGGCGTTCACCTGGCCGAGCAGCATCCGGATCGCGGCCTTGCGATGCCGGCGTCCCCTCCACCCGAGCGAGTCCGTCACGGGGATCCACAGCTGGGGGTCGGCGTCGGCGTGCAGTCGCATGGCTTCACGGTATCGGCCGAGGCTGAAGGATGCCGGTATGGCTCGGCGTCGGGGACAGGGCCCTCGGGTAGAGTTGCCACCGCCCGACCAGGGCTTCTCCTTGGCCGCCACCCCGTTAGGCATCTCTGTGACCTCCTCCGACGATCCGATCGATGCGTCGCGCGACGCCACCGCCGTACAGCCCCGTCCGCTGAAGATCCTCCTCGGGTGCGACACGTTCGCCCCCGACATCAACGGCGCCGCCCGCTTCGCCGAGCGTCTGGCCGCCGGACTCGTGCAGCGCGGGCACGAGGTGCACGTCGTCGCGCCCAACCAGGCCTACCGTCGCACCGCGCCCCGCACCGAGGTCATCGAGGGAGAGCCGATGACGCTCCACCGCCTGCCCTCCGTGCGCTGGGCCCCGCACGACTGGCTGCGCTTCGTGTGGCCGTGGCGCTCCAAGCACTACGCCCGGAAGGTGCTCGACGCCGTGCAGCCCGACGTCGTGCACATCCAGTCCCACATCGTGATCGGGCGTGGACTCGCGCGCATCGCGAAGCAGCGCGACATCCCGGTCATCGCGACGAACCACGTCATGGCCGAGAACATCCTCGACCACACGACCATGCCGAAGTTCGTCGACGACCTGGTGCTCAAGTTCGCCTGGGCCGACGCGAAGCGCACCTTCGACCTGACGCGGGCGATCACCACGCCCACGCGTCGGGCCGCCGACTTCCTGGAGAAGACGGTCGAGGTGCGCGGCGTCATCCCGGTGAGCTGCGGCATCGACCGCTCGCAGTACACCCCGGTCATCGCCCCGCGCGAGGAGAACCGGCTCGTGTTCGTGGGCCGGTTGACGGCGGAGAAGCAGGTCGAGGTCATCCTCAAGGCGATGACGAAGCTCGACCCGGCGCTGAACACGACGTTCGACATCGTCGGTGGCGGAGACCAGCGCAAGCAGCTCGAGCACCTGACGGCACAGCTCGGACTGTCGGACCGGGTCACCTTCCACGGCCGGACCACCGACGAGGAGCTGCGGGCGCTGCTGTCCCGCGCGAGCCTCTTCGTCATCGCGTCGATCGCCGAGCTGCAGTCCATCGCGACGATGGAGGCCATGGCATCGGCGCTGCCGATCGTCGCCGCAGACGCCGTCGCCCTTCCGCACCTCGTGCACGACGGCGAGAACGGGCACCTCTTCACGCCGGGAGACGTCGACGACCTCGCCGCGAAGCTCACCGCCGTGCTGACCGCCTCCCCCGGCGAGTACGAGCGGATGCAGAAGGCGTCCCTCGACGGCGTGGCCATCCACGACATCAACCGCACGCTCGACACCTTCGAGGCGCTGTACCGCGACGAGCCGCTGCCCGAGTGACGCGGATGCACGTCGTCTTCTTCGCCGATCAGCACCTCGACTCCCTCGGCGGGGCGCAGGTGTCGATGCGGCTGCAGCGGACGTTCCTGGAGCGCGCCGGGCACACCGTGACGGTCGTCGCGCCCCGTATGCACGCACGGCGTGACGACGCTGCACCGTCGGAGGGGAACGTCGACCTCCCGTCGCTGCCGATCACCCTCGACCGGGAGTACGCGATGACCTGGCCGGGGCGGGCGACCGACCGGGTCCTCGACCGGGCGATGGCACACCGTCCGCCCGTCGATCTCGTCCACGTGCAGGCTGACTTCTGGGGCGCCTTCATCGGGCACCGCTTCGCCGCCCGCCACGGGATCCCGGTCGTGCACACGATGCACAACCGCGTCGATGTCGGGCTGGCCGCGGTCACCCCGTTGCACCGCCCCGTGCTCGCCGTGCTCAACCTGTGGCGCCGCACCGCCCTCCGCGGCATCGGTGTGCCGGTCGGTGGCAGCGACGGGTGGTCGTACCTCCGAGGTCTCGCGGCGGGCGCCGCCGCCGTCACGGCCCCGTCCGGGCACTTCGCGCGACGCCTGGAGCAGAACGGCGTCGCCCGCGTCGTCGACGTCGTGTGGAACGGCATCGACGACGACGTCCGTGCGCAGACCCTCGCAGCGGCACCCGCGGAACGGACGCCGGGGCGCCCGCGCTTCGTCTGGCTCGGGCGGATGAGTCCGGAGAAGCGCCTGCTCCCGTTCCTCCAGGCCTGGGTCGACGCGGGCATCGACGCCGAGCTCGAGGTGATCGGCGGCGGCGGACAGCGCGCCGCGGCCGAACGCATCGTCGCGGGGCGTGCGGACGTGCGGTTCGCCGGCCGGCTCTCGTATGCGCAGACGCTGGAGCGGATCGCCGCCGCCGATGCGCTCGTGCAGACGTCCATCGGGTTCGAGACCCAGGGCATGACGCCGTTCGAGGCGGCGACCCTCGGCACGCCCTCCGTCGTGTGCGACCCCGACATCGCCGCGGAACTCCAGGGCGGGCTCTGGGCGGTGCCGACGACGGACCCGGCCGCCCGCGGGCGAACCGTCGAGGCGCAACGGATCGAGGCCCTCTCCGCGACGCTGCGGCAGGCGGCCGCGGACATCGCGGACGGGACCGCACCCCAGCCGGTGCCCGCCGTGGCGGACGCCTTCCGGCAGTCGTCGCGGACGGCCGCCATGATCGAGGTCTACGAGCGGGTGCTCCTGCGATCCTGAGCGGTCAGAGGAACCCGTAGAAGTTCGACGAGAGCCAGCTCAGCACCATCGTCAGCAGGCCGGCGCCGGAGATGCCGACGGCGATCCCGGCGAGCAGCCGCGGCCCCGGTCGGCGTGCCGCGATGAGGCCGAGCACGAGCGCCGCCCCGTAGCCGAGGAAGGTGAGGATGCCCGATGCCCCCTCGATCAGGCCGATCATGCTGTAGGTCCGGTCCGACATGTAGACGAAGGGCCGCGCCAGGATCAGGAACAGATCGATCACCAGGGTCACGAGCGCGACGGTGAACGCGGCGCGGCCGAGGCCGTCGCCGGATGCGCGCGGGGCCGGGGCGCCGTAGGGCGGGATGCCGGCGGATCCGGGGACGAATCCGGGTGCGGTCGGTGACGGCTGCGGGCTCGCCGTGGGGAAGGCCTGCGGGGGCGCGGTCGGGAACACGTGGCCGCCGCCGGGAGCGGGTGCGTACGGTGCCCCCGGGGCGGGGGCCTGGGCGCCGGGGTACTGCGGCTCCGCCGGGAGCGACGGAGGG
>NZ_QCXO01000120.1:0-52872 GCF_023383675.1 Microbacterium sp. ER1 | reverse complement strand
GGATCCATCAGGGCGCCCACGTCGGTCGCCCGAGACGACGAGGCCGCCGGAGGCCGGGATCGCGACGCGGAGTTCGCTCGGGCGACCGACGTGGGCGCCCTGATGGATCCGGACGGTGTCGCCCGGATAGCCCTGGGCGCGGAGATAGGCGCCGACCGAAGCGGCCGCGGACCCCGTCGCGGGATCTTCGGTGATGCGCCCCACGGGGAAGAGGTTGCGGGCCTGGATCTCGGCCGGATCCTCGGCGTGCAGCACCGTCACCGTGCCGTGCCAGCCCTGCGCGCGCATGAGAGTGGCGACCTCGGCGGGGGAGAAGCGGAACTGGTGGAAGAGCTCCCGGTCGGCGACGAAGACGATCGGATGCCAGTTGCCCGCGAACGCCTCACGGACCGGGAAGCGCGGGTCGACATCGGCCGGCTCCATCCCCAGCAGCGCGAGGAGGCGGTCACGCACGACGTGGTCGAGGTCGCGGACCTCCGGCTCGACACTCGTGAACGACACCGTGACCCGGCCGTCCGCGTCCGCGAAGGACTCCATCGACACGTCTCCGGCCGCGGTCGCGAACACGACCGTCCCCGGACCCTGCCGCTCGGCGAGGGCCACCGCGGTCGCGACGGTCGCATGCCCGCAGAACGGCACCTCCGCAGCCGGCGACCAGTAGCGCACGCGGAAACGGGAGCCGTCCGCCGCGGCGTCCTGCACGAACGCGGTCTCCGAGTAGCCGACCTCGGCCGCGATCCGCTGCATGTCCGCCTCGTCGAGCCCGTCCGCGTCGAAGACGACCCCGGCGGGGTTGCCGCCGTCCGGCGTCGCGGCGAAGGCGCTGTAGCGCAGGACCTCAGGAGCATCCGTCATTCCGGGAGCCTATCGGCCCGCACAGGTCAGGAGTTCACGCGGATGATCTCCTGCTGGTACGGCGCGATCACGTCGCCGGAGATCCGGAGGTCGAGGACGAGGAAGCGCCGGGTCGCCGGGTCCTCCTCGGACCACGCGGCGAGGCGATCCAGGTCGTCCAGCGTCCGCACCACGACGCCCTCCGCACCGACCGCCGCCCCGAACGCGGCGAAGTCGACCTCGGGGATGCGCATCGGACCCTCGGCCAGGCCCTTCAGCCCGTAGAGGTTGACCTCGGCGCCGTACGCGGCGTCATTCCAGACCACGGCCATGCCGCGTCCGCCCGCCGCCCGGACGGCCGATTCGAGGTCGGCGATCGCCATGAGCCCGCCGCCGTCGCCCGAGGTGAGCACGATGGTCGCGTCCCGACGGGCGAGGGCCGCACCCACCACGCTGGGCCAGCCCTGTCCGATCGACTGGAACGCGGTGCCGATCATCATCATCCGGTCGGGCGCGGCCACCGGCCAGTACATGTTCGCCCAGCCGATGAAGTGCCCGCCGTCCGACACCACGACGCGGTCTTCGGGGAGGAGCTCGGCGATCCGGCGCGCGGCGGAACGCGGGTCGAGGCGGCCGTCCGGCGCGAGCTCGTCTCCCGGCTCGTACGCGCGGGCCGCGGCGACATCGACCGTCTCCCGCCACGGGCGGGCGGGCACAACTGCGGAGTCCGCGCCCGACACGCCGCCGGAGTCGGGGGTGGCCCCGGCGAGTCCGACGGCATCTCCGAAGTTGTGCTCGGAGAAGTCGTGCCCGGAGGAGAGGCGGGTGACGAGGGCCTCGGCGGCGAGGCGGGCGTCGGCGCGGACGAAGCCACCGACGTGGGCGTGGGTCGCGGCCGGAGCGGTGTCGATCTGGTACACCCGGGTGCCCGGGGCGAACAGGTCGCCGAAGCGCATCGTGAACTGGTTCAGGCTCGCGCCGAAGACCACCGCGACGTCCGCGGTCCGCACGAGCTCCATCGCCCCCTCGGCGCCGAAGCCACCGGTGACCCCGAGGTCGTACCGGGCGTCCGGGAAGATGCCGCGGCCGAGGGCGGAGGAGGCGGTGAGGGCCCCGGTCTGCGCGGCGAGGGCGCCGAGAGCCTCGCCCGCGCCGGCCAGCCACGCCCCGCGCCCGGCGAGGAGGAACGGGCGCTCGGCGTCGCGTAGGGCGGCGGCGATCTCATCCAGCATGCTCTCGGCGAAGTCCCCGCGCGGGGCGAGCGGGGCGGGCAGCCGAGGAGCCGGGGCCGCCGGCACCGCCCCGGCCTCGAGGGCGGCGACGTCGTAGGGGATGGCGAGCACGACGGGCACGCGATAGGTGAGGGCGTGCTCGACGGCGATGACGGTGGTCGCGGCGGCATCCGTCCGCCCGACGGTGTAGGTGCGCGCGCCCACCGCCGAGGCCAGAGCGATCTGGTCCACGTCCCACGGCCGCGGCCCCGATGTGGGCTCGTCACCGACGACGAGGACGAGCGGCACGTGCGCCTGCACGGCCTCGGCCAGCGCCGTGATCGTGTTCGTGAAGCCGGCGCCGTAGGTGGAGGTGCCCGCGGCGATGCGGCCGGAGGCGCGGAAGTGCGCGTCGGCGGCGACGACCGCGCCCTGCTCGTGACGGACGGCGGTGAAGGTGGCGTCGGTCTGCGTCTCGAGGGCGTCGAGGAAGTAGGCGTTGCCGTTGCCCATGACGCCGAAGACGGCATCGACGTGCTGGGCGAGGGTGAGGGCGACGTGCGCGGAGACGGAGGGCATGGAGAAGCCTTTCGAGACAGGGACGGAGAAGGGGGATCCGTATGTGTCTCGCCCTCGCGGCGATGCGAGGTGCTTCGTGCCTCTTTTTCAGGCACCGGCGGGGCCGGACCTGCTCAGTCTAGCGGCGGCCCGGACGGAGCGGATGCGCGAGAATGGACCGATGACGGATGCATCGATCGAGCGCGAGACGCTCACGTGGGACGGCTTCGGCGCGGCGACGCGCGATCTGGCGCGGAACATCATCGCGACGGGCTTCGAGCCGGAGGTCGTGGTGGCGATCGCGCGCGGCGGCCTGCTCCCGGCCGGCGCCATCGCGTACGGGCTCGGCGTGAAGAACTGCGGCGCCATCAACGTCGAGTTCTACACCGGCATCGGCACCGTGCTGGACGCCCCCGAGGTGCTGCCGCCCGAACTCGACATGGCCTACCTCGACGGCCGCCGCGTGCTGCTCGTGGACGATGTCGCCGACTCCGGTCGCACACTGGCGCTCGCGGTGCAGCTGCTGCAGGAGAAGGGCGCCGACGTGCGCTCGGTCACGATCTACACGAAGCCCTCGACGATCATCCAGCCGGACTTCGCGTGGAAGGACACCGACCTCTGGATCGACTTCCCCTGGTCGTTCCGCGGCACCGTGCGTCAGGAGGACGAGGGACTGCCGCCCACGGCCTGATCAGGAGTCGTCCGCGGCACCGCGCCGCAGGGCCAGGAGGGTCTGGATCGTGTCGGCCTCCGCAGCGGTCTTGTCCGGACGGTAGCCCTTGACCCGGGCGAAGCGGAGGGCGAGGCCGCCGGGGTAGCGCGGGGACCGCTGCACGCCGTCGATCGCGATCTCGACCACGAGCTCCGGCCGGAGGAACACCGTCGACGCCGAGCGATGGGTCTCGTGCGCCCGGAACTCCTCTGTCTGCCACTGCAGCAGCGCATCCGTGAGGCCCTTGAACGTCTTGCCCACCATCACGAAGCCGCCGGGGTCGCCGAAGTCGCCATCCGGGTCCCGTGCTCCGAGGTGCAGGTTCGACAGCCATCCGCGCCGTCGCCCCGACCCCCACTCGGCGCCCAGCACGACGAGGTCGAACGTGAGGACCGGTTTCACCTTGACCCAGGACTTGCCGCGGCGACCGGCGGCATACGGCGCATCCACGGCCTTCACCAGCACGCCCTCATGACCGGCCGCCAGGGCTTCGCGGGACAGGCGCTCGGCCTCCTCCGCGCTGTCGGTCACGATGCCGGGCATGCGCCACTCGCCGGCGACCTCGGCCAGGACCCCCTGACGCACCGACAGCGGCTCGTCCAGCAGGTCGCGGCCGTCCACGTGCAGGACGTCGAAGAACCAGGGCCGCAGGGCGAGCTCGCGCGCGGCATCCGCACCGAACCGGGACATCGTCTCCTGGAACGGCCGGGGACCGCCGTCCTCGTCGAGCGCCAGGGTCTCGCCGTCGAGGATGACCTCCTGCGCGGGAAGGCCGCGGACGACCTCGACGATCTCGGGCAGGCGGTGGGTGACGTCGGCGAGGCTCCGCGTGTAGATGCCGACCTCGTCGCCGCGGCGGTGCACCTGGATGCGCGCGCCGTCGAGCTTGTACTCGACCGAGGCGCGTCCGGTGATCTCGAGGGCGGCCGTGGGCGTCGGCGCCGTGGCCGCGAGCATCGGGAGCACGGGGCGACCCACCCGGAGCCCGACCTCGTCGAGCGCTCCCTCGGCACCGGTGAGCGCGAGCAGCGCCGTCTCGCCGAGGTCGCCGGAGAGCATGGCGGCCCGTCGCACGGTCGCGGCCGGAGCCTCGGCGGCGCGGGCGATCGCGTCGAGCAGCACGCCGCCCAGCGCCCCGGTGCGGAGCTCCCCGAGCATGGCCCTGGTCAGGAAGTCCCATTCGGGAGCCGTCGCGCGGGCGGCAAGATCGTGCAGGAGCGCGCTGCGGACACCGGCTGATCCGGAGCCGGACGTGTGCGCGAGGGTGTCGAAGGCGTGGTCGACCTCCGCGATGGTCAGGGTCGAGGTCGCGCTGTGCTCGATCGCGAGAGCGGTCAGCCCCCGCCAGCCCACGCCGAGGCGACCCTGGCGGGGCGTGGCGAGGAGCAGCCCCACGAGAGGGGCGATGTCGTCGGCGTCGGCCCGGCGGAGCAGCGCGGCGATCGCCTCGATCTTGGCCAGGCGGGACGAGGTCGCGGCGACCTGGTCGGTGGTGGTGACGAGCTCCGAGAGCAGCATGCGGGCATCCTCCCACCGGGGTCGGACACCACACGAGACGGTTGACAGCGACGACCGGGCCGTGGCGTCAGCGCCCGCGGAACTCCGGTTTCCGCTTCTCCTGGAACGCGGCGAAGCCCTCGCGGTAGTCCTCGGTGTCGCACAGGGCGGCCTGCGCCGCGTTCTCGACGTCGATGGACTCCCACAGGGTGAGGCGTTCGTCGCGGATGCGGGCGACGAGCTCCTTGCTCGCCCGGAAGGCGGCCGTGGCGCCGTGGGCGGCCTTCCCCGCAGCGGCCGTCGCGGCGGCGAGCACCTCGTCGTCCGGGAAAACCTGGGAGAAGAGCCCCGAGCGCACGGCTTCCGTGCCGCTCATGAGCCGGCCCGTGTAGATGAGGTCGAGGGTCTTGTGCGGGCCGAGCCGGTCGAGGAACAGCGCGTGCCCGCCGGAGTCCAGGGTCGCGCCGAGCGCTGCGAACGGCGAGCCGATCTTCGCCGATTCCGCGACGTACACGACATCCGTCGCGATGAGCAGGCCGAGTCCCACGCCCAGACAGGCGCCGTGGGCGACGGCGAACGTCGGCGCGGGGAAGCGGGACATCCGCTGCAGCAGCGGTGTCACCCGCCCGCCGAGGTAGCCGAGCACGTCGTCGTCGCGCGGATCGACGGCGGAGATGTCCCGCCCGGCGCAGAACGCCCGCCCTTCACCGCGGAGCAGCAGTGCGCGCACCCCGGCGGCCTCGGCATCCCGGTACGCGGCGTCGAGCTCCGCGAGGGCGGCCTCGTCCAGGGCGTTGAGCTTCGCGGGGGCGTCGAGCACCACGGTGGCGACGTCGTCGGCGATGGCGAGATCGATCATCAGGACTCCTCAGACGTCGTAGTCCACGACCACGCGGTCGCTGGTGGGATGGGACTGGCAGGTGAGCACGTAGCCGCGCTCCAGCTCGTCGGGCTCCAGGGCGTAATTCTCGGTCATCGTGACGCTGCCCTCGATCACGCGCGCGCGGCAGGTGCCGCAGACGCCACCCGCGCACGCGAACGGCGCGTCCGGCCGCACCCGCAGTGCGGCGTTCAGCACCGACTCGCGCGCCGCGACCGGGCTCTCCACCGTCGAGGACACGCCGTCGAGGTTCACCTCGATCCGTACCGTCTTCTCGCCCGAGCGCACCGTGACCGGCCGGGCGGCCCGCACCGGCTCGTCGCCGGTCGTGAACAGCTCGAAGCGCACGTGCTCGCGGGGTACGCCCACGTCGGCCAGCACCTCCCGGCAGAGGTCGACGAGCGCGAGCGGTCCGCACAGGAACCACTCGTCCACGTCGGCCGGGTCGATCAGCGCGTCGAGGATCGTCCGCAGCTTGGGCTCGTCGATGCGGCCCGAGAGCACCGGCGCGGTTCGCTGCTCGCGGGACAGCACGTGGTGCAGCGTGAGCCTCGTCGGGTAGCGGTCCTTGAGGTCGGCGAGGTCTTCCAGGAACATCACGTCCAGCGTCGAGCGGTTCGTGTAGAGGAGCGTGAACCGCGAGGTCTGCGACCGGGAGAGCACGGTGTGCGCGAGAGCCATCAGCGGCGTGATCCCGGAGCCGGCCGCGATGCCGACGACGTGCTTCTCGTCCAGGTCGTCGAGGCCGGAGGTGAACGTGCCCTGGGGGCTCATGACGTCGATGCGGAAGCCCGGGTGCAGGCCGGTCTGGGCCCACGTGGAGAACGTCCCGCCCTCGTCGCGCTTCACGGCGACGCTCAGACGGGTCGGCATGCCGTCGGTGCGGTGCTCGGGCGCCCGGCACAGCGAGTAGGAACGCCGCACCTCCACGCCGTCCAGCATCGTCCGCAGCGCCACGTACTGCCCAGGGAGGTGGTCGTAGTCGTCGGCGAGCTCCGCGGGCACCGTGAAGGTCACCTCGACGGAGTCCTCGGTGAGCGGGCGGACGTCCTCGACCTCGAGCGTGTGGAACCGGGCACGGGTGCGCGCCCGGGCGGGGGAGGCGGGAGAGGGCGCCGGCGTCGTCGCCGGGGCCGGGGAGAACAGCGACATCAGTGCACCTTGAAGTGATCGAAGGGTTCCAGGCAGGCCCGGCACTCGTACAGCGCCTTGCACGAGGTCGAGCCGAAGCGGGAGACCTCCCGGGTGTCGAGCGAGCCGCAGCGGGGGCAGCGCACACTGAGGGCGAGCCGGATCGGACCGGCGGGTACGGCCGCGCGGCCGCTGGGCGGCGCGATCCCGTACTCGCGGAGCTTCTGCTTCCCGGCGTCGCTCATCCAGTCGGTGGTCCACGCGGGGGCGAGCACGAGCCGCACCTCGACGTCGGCGAACCCGGCGGCCGTGAGCGCGAGGACCACATCGTCGCGGATCGTGTCCATGGCCGGGCACCCGCTGTAGGTCGGCGTGATGTCGACGACCACGCGCTCGCCGCGGAGCTCGACCGCCCGCAGTACGCCGAGGTCCTCGATCGTGAGCACCGGCACCTCCGGGTCCGGCACGGCGGCGGCGATCCGCCAGGCCTGGGCCTCCGCGTCGGCAGTGGTCCGGGTCACCATGACGCCCCCGGGTGTCGTCGCGCCAGGACCTGCATCTCGGCGAGGAGGTGGCCGAAGGGGGTCGCGTGCGCGCCGTTCCGGCCGCCCGCCGATGACGCCGGAACCTCCGGCACCGTGAGCTCGGCCTCGGCGAACACGGTGGCGATGACCGCGTCGAACGGAGCGCGGAGGCTCGACGGGCGCACGGCGACGTCGCCGAGCCGGTCGATCAGCGGCTCGTCGCGGAACAGCTCGTCGAGGTACGGCCACACATCCGCGAAGGCGCGGATCATCCGCCGCCGGGACTCCTCCGTGCCGCCCGCCAGGCGCAGAACCCACTGCACGGCGTGGTCGCGGTGGTAGTCGACCTCCTTGAGCGCCTTCTCAGCGATCGCGGCGAAGGTGGGCTCAGAGCTCGCGCGGAGGGCGGCGTAGAGCTCCACCAGGTAGACCGAGGCGACGAGCTGGCGCGCGATGGTCTGCGCGAAGTCGCCGTTCGGCTGCTCCACGATCCAGGCGCTGCGGAACTCCGGCTCGTCGCGGAAGTACGCGAGGTCGTCCTCGGACCGGCCGTCCCACGTGCCCGCGAAGTGCAGGAAGGAGCGCGCGTGGCCGAGCAGGTCGAGGGCGATGTTGCCGAGCGCCACGTCCTCCTCGAGCTCGGGGGCGCGGGAGATCCAGGCGCCGAGCTGCTGCGACAGGATGAGGGCGTCGTCGCCGAGCCACAGGGCGTACTCGGCGATGTCGGCGCTCGCCGCGGTCGTGCCGGCGCCCGCGAGCTCTTCGCTGAGCCGCAGCTCGTCGACGGAGACGTCGCCATGCGCCTCCCCGTGGGCGTCGCCGAGTCCCTCAGCGGCGCCGAGTCCCTCAGCGGAGCTGGGCCCCTGAGCAGGGCTGGGGCCCTGAGCCTGTCGAAGGGTCACAGGTGCGGCACCCCCTCGGAGGCGGTGTAGTACACCGCGTGCCGGTAGTTCTTGCCGGCGGGGCTCTCGAAGTACGCCCCCTTGGCGTCGGGGTCGCTCGTGGTGATCGCCTCGGCGGGGACCGCCCAGATCGACACGCCCTCGCCCCGGCGGGTGTAGAGGTCGCGCGCGTTGCGGATGGCCATGTCGGCGTCGGGGGCGTGCAGCGAGCCGACGTGCACGTGGCTCAGCCCGCGGTTCGCCCGCACGAAGATCTCCCACAGGGGCCAGACCTCCCGGCCCTGGGTCCCCGAGCTCGTCGAAGGGTCGGCTCCGGGGGTCGCCATCACGCCACCGCCCCTTCGACACGCTCCCGGCTCAGACGGGAGTGCTGCTTGCGGGCGTACTCCGCGGCGGCCTCCCGCACCCACGCGCCCTCCTCGTGCGCCGTGCGGCGGCGCTCCAGACGCTCGGCGTTGCAGGGGCCGTTGCCGCGCAGCACCTGGAAGAACTCGTCCCAGTCGATCTCGCCCATCTCGTAGCGACCGGTCTCCTCGTCGAACCGCAGGTCGGGGTCGGGGAGGGTGACGCCGAGGATCTCGGCCTGCGGCACGAGCATGCCGACGAACCGCTGACGCAGCTCGTCGTTGGAGAAGCGCTTGATCTTCCACGCCATCGACTGGGCGGAGTTGGGGGACTGGTCGTCGGGCGGCCCGAACATCGCCAGGCTCGGCCAGTACCAGCGGTCCACCGCGTCCTGTGCCATCTGCCGCTGCTCGTCGGTGCCGCGCATGAGCGAGAGCAGGATCTCGAACCCCTGGCGCTGGTGGAACGACTCCTCCTTGCAGATGCGCACCATCGCGCGCCCGTAGGGACCGTAGGAGGCGCGGCACAGCGGCACCTGGTTGCAGATCGCGGCGCCGTCGACGAGCCAGCCGATCGCGCCCATGTCGGCCCAGGTCGGGGTGGGGTAGTTGAAGATCGACGAGTACTTCGCCTTGCCGGAGATGAGCTGCTCCATCATCTCGTCGCGGGTGATGCCGAGCGTCTGCGCGGCGGAGTAGAGGTAGAGCCCGTGTCCGGCCTCGTCCTGCACCTTCGCCATGAGGATCGCCTTGCGCTTGAGGCTCGGGGCGCGGGTGATCCAGTTGCCCTCGGGCTGCATGCCGATGATCTCGGAGTGCGCGTGCTGGGAGATCTGCCGGATGAGGGTCTTGCGATAGGCCTCGGGCATCCAGTCGCGCGGCTCGATGCGCTGCTCGTTCGCGATCAGCTCGTCGAACAGGCGTTCCTCGTCGGAGGTCTCGCCGTCCACGAGGGACAGGTCTGCGGGACTGGTCATCGTCGACTCCTCGGGCTCCGGTCCTTCTTTACTGACCGATCGTTAGGTAATTCTGACACACGCGACGGCGCGATTCAACAGGGCGTGTCAGCGGGAGCGCGAGATCAGCGCCAGCAGCGCGCGGCCGTAGGCCTCCGCCGGGTCCGGGTGCTCGAACAGCAGGGGAGCGCCGCCGAGCTCGATCTCGACGCGGAACGTGTCGGGGAGGCGGGTGAGGGCGCGGAACGTCCCGCGGAGCAGGTCGCGCAGCTGGTCCTCGCGCGGCAGCCACACCGCATCGGCGAGGGTCACGGCGTCGAGCGCCCACTCCGTCGTGCCGTTGAAGGCGAGGTCCGTGCCGGCCGGCGTCTGCCGCGCCTCGATGGTCATCGCGCTCACCGTGAAGACGTCGGCCTCGGCCTCCAGCTCCACCTCGTCGGGCAGATCGAGCTGGAACCGGTCACCCTCCGCGGGCTTCCAGTTCAGGCCGGCATCGCGGAGCGCGACGGCGAGTTCGCGGGTGATCATTCCTCCACGCTACGGCCTTCCCACCGGTCATCCACCGAGAGCGGGCGGCGGGCGGAGTCCTGTCCGAGGTCTGCGGCAGAGTGGAGGGCATGACCTCTCCGACCGCCGTTCCCCTCCGCGAGGCCGCCCGCGCCGCCCTCGGCGAACTCGTCGGCCGTCCCGACGTCGACTTCCACGACGGCCAGTTCGAGGCGATCGAGGCGCTGGTGGAGGGGCGTCGCCGCGCGCTCGTGGTGCAGCGCACCGGGTGGGGGAAGTCGGCGGTGTACTTCGTCGCGACCCTGCTCCGCCGCCGGCAGGGAGCCGGCCCGACCGTGCTCGTCTCCCCGCTCCTGGCGCTCATGCGCGACCAGATCGCCGCGGCCGAGCGCGCGGGCGTGCGCGCCGTGGCGATCAACTCGACGAACGCCCACGAGTGGGCCGAGGTGCAGGAGCGGCTCGCCGGAGACGACGTGGACGTGCTGCTCGTCTCGCCGGAGCGGCTCAACAACCCGGCCTTCCGCGAGGAGCAGCTGCCCGCGCTGGTGGCGCGGCTCGGCATGCTCGTCGTCGACGAGGCGCACTGCATCAGCGACTGGGGGCACGACTTCCGTCCGGACTACCGCCGACTGCGCGACCTCATCGCGCAGATGCCCGCCGACGTGCCGGTGCTGGCGACGACCGCGACGGCGAACTCCCGCGTGGTGGCCGACGTGGCCGAGCAGCTCGGGGCGCTGCCGGGCGGTGCGGGCGGAGCGGAGGCGGTGCCCGTGCTCACGATCCGGGGGCCGCTCGCCCGTACCTCGCTGCGGCTCGGGGTGCTCCGCCTCAAGGACTCGGCGAGCCGCCTGGCCTGGCTGCTCAGCCACCTCGACGATCTCCCCGGCAGCGGGATCATCTACACGCTGACCGTGGCGGCGGCGGTCGACACCGCGCGGTTCCTGCGCGACCACGGCCATGACGTGCGCGCCTACACGGGGCAGACCGACCCCGAGGAGCGTGCGGAGTCGGAGGGCTTGCTCAAGCGCAACGAGGTGAAGGCCCTCGTCGCGACCAGCGCCCTCGGCATGGGGTTCGACAAGCCGGACCTCGGGTTCGTCGTCCACCTCGGCGCGCCGTCCTCACCGGTGGCGTACTACCAGCAGGTGGGACGAGCGGGGCGTGCCAGCGAGAGCGCCGACGTTCTCCTGCTCCCCGGTGTCGAAGACCGCGAGATCTGGCACTACTTCGCGACCGCGTCGATGCCGGATCGGGAGCGTGCGGAACGGGTGATCGCGGCGCTCGGCGACAGCCCGATCTCGACGCCGGCGCTGGAGGCCCTCGTCGACATCCGCCGCACGCCGCTCGAGCTGCTGCTGAAGGTGCTCGACGTGGATGGTGCCGTGCGTCGTGTGCAGGGTGGGTGGGTCGCGACGGGACAGCCGTGGACGTACGACGCCGAACACTACGAGCGCATCGCCGCCGAGCGGGTGGCGGAGCAGGAGCACATGCTCGAGTACGAGCGCACGGACGGCTGCCGGATGGCCTTCCTGCAGCGCGCCCTCGACGACGACACCGCGGCTCCCTGCGGTCGGTGCGACAACTGCGCGGGCGTGTGGTTCCCGGCGGAGGTCGCGCAGACGGCGAGCGCACAGGCGGCCGCCTCCCTCGACCGGGTGGGCGTGCCGGTCGAGCCGCGTCGCGCGTGGCCGACAGGGGCCGACCGCCTCGATGCGCCGGTGCGCGGCCGCATCCCCGCGGGAGAGCAGGCCGATGAGGGGCGTGCCCTCGCCCGGCTCACCGACCTGGGCTGGGGCGGCACGCTGCGCGAGATCTTCGCGGCAGGTGCCCCGGACGCGCCGATCAGCCCGGCGCTGCTGCAGGCCTGCGTGCGCGTGCTCGCGGGGTGGGGCTGGGCGGAGCGGCCGGTGGCTGTTGTCGCGATACCGTCGCGGTCGCATCCGCAGCTCGTCGACTCCCTCGCCCGCGGGCTGTCCGAGATCGGGCGGCTGCCGTACCTCGGCGCGCTGGAGTGGCGAGGCGGAGGGCCTTCGGGGCAGGCGGGCGGGAACAGCGTGTTCCGGCTCGCGGGGGTGTGGGACCGCTTCGACGCGGCGCATCTCGAGGTACCCGCCGGCCCGGTGCTGCTCGTCGACGACCTCATCGACAGTCGCTGGACCATGACGGTCGCGGCCCGCGCGGTGCGGCAGGCCGGGGCCACGGCCGTGCTGCCGTTCGCACTCGCCCTGCGCGGCTGACCGCCGGGATCGAGGGTGGACGCGCCCGCCGTCAGTCCTCGGCGGGGGCCACGGGCGGTGGCCAGGACGTCGCGCCGAGTTCGCGGGAGATGTTCCGTGCCGTCTCGCGGAGCGCGTGCACGACGGCGTCGGATGCCGGTGCCTCCGCGGTCGGCAGTACGACGGCCACCGCGGCGACGATCGTGTTCGAGGCGTCGGCGATCGGTGCCGCGAGGGACGACTCGCCGAGGACGGCCTCATCGCTCTCCGCCGCCATCCCGCGCTCCGCGATCCCCGGCAGCTCGAGGGTCAGTCGGGCCACGTCGGTGATGGTGTCGCCGGTGAGACTGCGCAGGGGCTCGGCGAACACGCTCTGCTGGAAGCCCTGGTCGTACGCGAGGAGCACCTTCCCCATCGCGGAGGCGTGCGCGGGGACCGCCATCCCCGTCTCCAGCATCTGCGGGCTGTCGTCGGGGCGGAGGTTGTGGTGGATCACGAGGACGTCCGTGAGGTGCGGGGCGCCGAGGCGCACGGACATCCCGGTGCGTCGCGCCAGCTCCTGCGTCCAGCGCATCGCCCGCGCCCGCACGTCCAGGGTGTCGAGGTACACGTTGCTCAGTCGCAGCAGGGTGGGGCCGAGCATGTACCGCTGTCCGCCGCGCTCCTTCGCGACGAGGCCGTGCGCGCGCAGCGACTTCACGAGGCCGTGCACGGTCGACGGCGGCAGGCTCAGGGCCGCGGAGAGGTCCGTGATGCCGAGGTGGCGGGCGCCCTGGAGCAGGTCGAGGATCTTCGCCGCGCGATCGATCGCCTGGATCATGCGCGTCCTCCTTCCGGTCGTCGTCGAGCCGGGTCTCCGGTCGCCGGATCGATCTTGACAACCCGGCAGGCTCCGAGCATATTCGACATTGACGAATTCCTTTCGGATTTTCGCTCGAGACTCACGCCGCATCAAAGGAGATCGCAGGATGAAGAAGCTCATCAACGCCCCGGAGGACGTCCTCGTCGAGTCCCTGAAGGGCGTCGCCGCCGCACACCCCGAACTCTCGGTCGACCTGGAGAACCACGTCATCACCCGGGCGACACCGAAGGCTCAGGGCAAGGTGGCCGTCGTCTCCGGCGGCGGATCCGGCCATGAGCCCCTGCACGGCGGCTACGTCGGCACCGGCATGCTCGACGCGGCCGTCGCCGGCGAGGTCTTCACCTCGCCCACCCCCGACCGCGTGCAGGTCGCCACCCAGGCGGTCGACCGCGGCGCCGGCGTGCTGCACATCGTCAAGAACTACACCGGCGACGTGCTGAACTTCGAAATGGCCGCCGAGCTCGCCGCCATGGAAGGGATCGAGGTCGGCACGGTCGTCGTGGACGACGACGTGGCCGTGCAGGACTCGCTCTACACCGCGGGGCGCCGAGGCGTCGGCCTCACGGTCCTGCTGGAGAAGCTCGTGGGGGCCGCCGCGGAGGAGGGCCGCGACCTCGCGGCCGTAGTCGACCTCGCGAAGCGCATCAACGGTCAGGGGCGCTCCATGGGCATGGCCCTCACCAGCTGTACGGTCCCCGCCGCGGGCAAGCCCACCTTCGACCTCCCCGACGACCAGATGGAGATCGGCATCGGCATCCACGGCGAGCCGGGCCGCCACCGTGAGCCGCTCGCCCCTGCGTCGGAGATCGCGCGGCAGCTCGTCGAGCCGATCCTGGGCGACCTCGACGCCGCCGGCCCCGCGATCGTGATGCTCAACGGCATGGGGGCCACGCCCCTGATCGAGCTCTACCTCATGTACGGCGAGGTCGCGTCGATCCTGGAGAGGTCCGGAGTGCAGATCGCGCGCAACCTGGTCGGCAACTACATCACCTCTCTCGACATGGCCGGGTGCTCCGTCACGGTGCTGAAGGCCGACGACGAGCTGCTGCGGCTGTGGGACGCCCCGGTGATCACCCCCGGCCTGCGGTGGGGCGCGTGATGGCGGCCGTCGGCACCGACGCCCTCGTCGACTGGATCTCCCGGTACCGGGAAGCCGTCACGGCGCAACGGGACTGGCTCACGGAACTGGACTCCGCCATCGGGGACGCCGATCACGGCGCGAACATGGCGCGGGGCTTCTCGGCGGTCGGGGAGAAGCTCGCGGCGACGACGCCCGCGACGATCGACGAGCTGCTCAAGACCGTCGGCATGACCCTGGTGAGCTCGGTGGGCGGCGCGAGCGGCCCCCTCTACGGCACGTTCTTCCTGCGCATGGGGATGTCCGCCGGTGCGGTCACGTCGCTCGACGGACCGGCGCTCGCCGCCGCGCTCCGGGCGGGCCTCGAGGGCATCGTCGCGCGGGGCAAGCCCGAGGCGGGCGACAAGACGATGTTCGACGCCATGGCGCCCGCGGTGGACGCCTTCGACTCCGCCCTCGCCGGAGGAGCCGATGCCGCGGCCGCCGCCAGGGCGGCGGCGGATGCCGCGGCCGCCGGCCGCGACGCCACGGTGCCGCTCGTCGCCCGGAAGGGCAGGGCGAGCTACCTCGGTGAACGCAGCGCGGGCCACCTCGACCCCGGAGCCGCCTCGACCGCGCTCCTGTTCGAGGCGCTCGCGGCGGCCCTCGCGGACGCCGGATGATCGGTATCGTCGCCGTCTCCCACAGCGCCCGGCTCGGGGAGGCGGCGCTCGAACTCGCCCTGCAGATGGTGCCGGGCGGCGGCGCGCGGGTCCGCGTGGCGGCCGGGGCCGGCGTGGACGCGGACGGCGCGCCCATCCTCGGGACGGACGCCGTCGCGGTGTCGGCGGCGATCGACGAGCTCGCCGCCGAGGTCGACGGCGTGCTCGTGCTCATGGACCTCGGGTCGGCCGTGCTGAGCGCCGAGCTCGCGCTGGAGCTGCGCAGCAGCGACGTGCCGGTGCGGCTCGCGCCCGCGCCGTTCGTCGAAGGGCTCCTCGCCGCGGTGGTGGCCGCGGCGGCCGGGGGCGACCTCGATGCGGTCGCCGCTGAAGCCGCGTCGGCCCTCGCCGCGAAGACCGGTCAGCTCGGCCCGACGGACGATGCGACGGCGGAGGACATCGTGACGTCGCCCGCGGAGCGCGCTCCTGACGGGTCGGAGCCGGCCGAGGAGACGGTGTCCCGTCGGGTGCGGGTGCGCAATCCTCTCGGCATCCATGCCCGCCCCGCCGCGCTGATCGCGGAAGCGGCGGCGGGCGCGGACGTGCGTCTGCGGCGGTTGCCGGACGGCCCGGAGGCCGCGGCCGGGAGCCTGACCCGGTTGCTCGCACTCGGCGCGCGGCAGGGGACCGAGTTCGAGCTCACGGGTCGGGGAGCGGATGCCGAGGCGGCGATCGACCGCCTGGTCTCGCTCTTCCAGGGAGGATTCGGCGAGGGCGTCGAGACGGACGAGGGCGCCACCGGCGGCCCCGGAACCGCACCCGCGCTCGGCACAGCAGGGGACGACCAGACGGGAGCCCGGGCCGACCACGAACCGGCGCCGACGCCGGAGATCGTCTCCGGATCCGTGCTGCAGGGCCGCGGCGTCAGCCCGGGACGGGTGGCCGCGAGGGCGGTGTCCCTCGCACCGGCACTCCCGGAACCGGATGCCGAGACCGTCGTCCCGCCGGAGGGTCGGGAGGCCGAGGTCTCCACGATCGAGTGGGCGGCGGTCGCCGTCGCCGATCAGCTGCGTTCGCGCGCCGAACGGGCCCGCGGAGAGGCGCGGGCGATCCTGGACGCGTCCCGGCTCCTCGCCTCGGACCCGGAGCTCGTCGCGGAAGCCACCGCCCTCGTGCGCGCTCAGGGCCGCACGGCGGCGCGGGCAGTCTGGGAGACGTCCGCGGCACACGAGGCGGCGCTCGCAGCGCTCGGCGGGAGGATGGCGGAGCGCGCCGCCGACATCCGTGACGTCCGGGACCGCATGATCGCCGAGATCCTCCGGGTGGACATGCCCGGGGTCCCCGAGCGCGATGAGCCGTTCGTGCTCGTCGCGACCGACCTCGCACCCGCCGACACGGCAGCGCTGGACGGCGGGAGCTGCGTCGCTCTCGTGACCGCGGACGGCGGGCCCACGTCGCACACGGCGATCATCGCGCGGGCACTGGGACTTCCCGCCGTGGTCGGGGTGCCAGGGGCGACCGGCATCCCCGAGGGGGCCATGCTCCTCATCGACGGGGATCGCGGCACGGTCCACGTCGACCCGGACGAGGCGGAGATCGCCGAGGCCCGGGCCGCGGCCGTCGTGGTGACCTTCGACGGGCGGGGTCGTCTCGCCGACGGGACCCGCGTGCCGCTCCTGGCCAACGTCGGGGGCGCCGCGGATGCCGGGAGCGCGGCCGCGGCGCACGCCGAGGGGGTCGGACTCTTCCGCACCGAGTTCTGCTTCCTCGACCGGACAGCGGCGCCGAGCATCGAGGAGCAGGTCGAGGCGTACCGCGGGGTGCTGCGCGCATTCCCCGGGCGGAAGGTCGTCGTGCGCACGCTGGATGCGGGGAGCGACAAGCCGTTGCCGTTCGCGAACGACGACGACGAGGAGAACCCCGCGCTCGGTGTGCGGGGCCTGCGCCTCTCCCGTCGCCGGCCCGCACTCCTCGACGATCAGCTCCGCGCGCTGGCCAGGGCCGCCGATGCGGAATCCGCCGAGGTGGAGGTCATGGCCCCGATGGTCGCCACGGTCGACGAGGCCGCGGACTTCGCGGCGCGGTGCCGTGCCGCGGGGCTGGACAGAGCGGGGATCATGATTGAGACCCCGGCGGCGGCGCTGCTGGCCGCCGAGCTGTTCGAGGTCGTGGACTTCGTGAGTCTCGGGACCAACGATCTCGCGCAGTACTCCCTCGCCGCGGACCGGCTGTCCAGTGCGCTCGCCGATCTCAACGATCCCTGGCAGCCGGCGGTCCTGCGGCTCATCGGGACGGTCGGGGCGGCGGGACGCGCGGCGGGCAAGGCCGTCGGCATCTGCGGGGAGGCGGCCGGTGACCCGGCACTCGCCCCCGTGCTGGTCGGGCTCGGAGCGACCTCGCTGTCGATGACGCCGCGCGCCCTCGGGCGGGTGGCGGCCGCGCTCGATGCCGTGGACGCCGATGCCTGCCGGCGGGCGGCCGAGGGCGCGAGCGGCGCGAGAACCGCGGCGGACGCGCGGCGGGCGGCCGCCGGCGTCCTGAGTCCCGGATCCTGACCGCTATCCTTCCCTCAGGGGCGCGCATCGGTGCGCACGAGACCACTCGGAGGGGTTCATGACGGCTGCGGTGCCCGGGAGGCGGAAGAGGCGCGGCGCGGCGTTCCTCGCGGCGGCGACGGCAGCGGCGCTGATCGCCGTGCCCGGATGCGCGGCGACCCCGGAGGCGACGCCCACGACCGCCTCTCCGGTGACGGAGACGCCGACGCCGGAGCCGTACGACGGCCCGCTCCTGTTCGTGGGGGACGACCTCGACGCCTTCGCGCTCACGCCGGCCGAGGTCGCCGACCTGCTTCCGTCCGCGCCGCCGGCGGGTGAGGTCGACGACATTCTGCTGCAGTACGCGGACGGGGGCGGCCCGGACTTCACCCCGTCCGTGTGCGGGATGCTGATCATGGAGACCTCGATGTTCAGCATCGGGGCGCGCACGGTGCCCTGGGCGGACGCCGAGGACACGCAGAACAGCGGCAAGCAGGAGATCCTCCAGTTCGCGTCGGAGGACGTGGCGGCCGAGCGCATGGATCTGCTCGCCTCGACCGTCGACCGCTGCGCGCAGTTCGACGCTCGGGGTGAAGGCACCTTCAACGCGGTCGCCGTGCCCGATGAGGAGGGCGTGCGGGCTTTCGCCGGCACGATGACCATGAACTCCGGCGGAAACCCCTGGCGCGTGCACCACGCCTTCGCCGCCGTCGGCAACGTCGTCGTGCACCTGCGGCAGCCGGCGCTCGACGGCTCCGCGTTCGACGCCGAGCGCGCGGCTCTGCTCCTCCGGGATCGGGCGGTCGAGGCGGAAGCCGCTCTCGTCGAGGAGCTCACGGACGACCCGCCGGTCGCCGAGACCCCGGCGCCCGCCGACCCCGCCGCTCCGTGGAGCGACTGGGAGATGGCGACGACGGGTGTGGGCCCCCTCGTGCTGGGCACCTCGCGCGAGGAGGCGGTGGCGGCGATCCCGGGGGCCACCGTGGAGGAGTTCGACTGGTCCGACCGGCAGGTGCGCGTCGTGAGCGCCGACGGGACGTCCCGCCTCGTGCTGCACTTCGCCGAGCAGGGGGATGCGCTGGCGGCGGTCACCGCCGGCATCGCGAACATCCAGGGCGACGTCGAGCCGGACGGCGCCGCGCTGCCCGCCGCCGAGGGAGTCCGGATCGGCGCTCCGCTGACGGAGGCGGTCGCGGCCTTCCCGGAGGGCGCGTTCCTCCGCGTGGTCTCGTCCGGCGAGTACTTCTACGAATGGTCCACGCGGGAGGGAGGCACGATCCGCTTCCGCGCGGATCGCGACTTCTCCGACCCGGCGGCGGTGATCACCGGCGTCACCGTGGAGGACGCGACGCTGCGGACGCCGTTCCGGATCGAGTGACCCCACCCGCGTCCCCGACACCCTTGCGTTACTGACCGATCGTTCAGTTAGTATGGGCGGACGGGACGCGGTCGTCCCGTCCCAGCGCGACGAGGAGGTCGGCGATGACGGAGGCGACGGATACGGCGGAGGCCGTGCGGCCGAACCGGGCCATGATGGAACGCGACCGGGCCTCGGCGATGCTCGGGCTCGTGGTCGAACGCGACGACCCGGGGCACGCGGTCGTGTCGATGCGCGTCCGTGAGGACATGACCAACGGCTTCCAGATCACCCACGGCGGGCTCGTGTTCGCGCTCGCCGACACCGCCTTCGCGATCGCCTGCAACGAAGACGACCGGGTGACGGTGGCCGCCGGTGCCGACATCTCGTTCCTCAAGCCCACCGTCGCGGGGCAGACGCTCACCGCGACGGCCGTCCGCCGCACCCGCACCGGTCGCTCCGGCCTCTACGACGTGACGGTCGTGGACGAGCAGGGCGACGCGGTCGCCGAGTTCCGCGGCCGCTCCCGCACCACCTCCCAGACCTTCTGATCCGCCGTTCCGAGGAGTCCCCGTGTCGACGATGACCGCCCCCGCCTCCGCCCTCCGCCCGCCGACGACCGACGAGCTCGACCCCGAGGAGCGGATGAGCCGCGCCGAGATCGAGCGCCTGCAGCTCGAGCGCCTCCGGTGGACCGTGCAGCACGCCTATCGCAACGTTCCGCTCTACACGCGGAAGTTCGACGAGGCGGGCGTGCATCCCGACGACATCCGCACGCTCGACGACGTGCACCGGCTGCCCTTCACCACTAAGGACGACCTGCGCGAGACGTACCCGTTCGGGATGTTCGCGGTGCCGATGGCCGACGTCGCCCGCATCCACGCGTCCAGCGGCACCACGGGCCGCCCGACCGTCGTCGGCTACACGCGCGGCGACCTCGACCGCTGGGGGACGCTGGTGGCCCGGTCGCTCCGCGCCAGCGGCATCCGGCGCGGCATGAAGGTGCACAACGCCTACGGGTACGGCCTGTTCACGGGTGGGCTCGGGGCGCATGCCGGCATCGAAGCCCTGGGCGCCACCGTGATCCCGATGTCGGGCGGACAGACCGCCCGGCAGGTGCAGCTCATCCGCGACTTCGAGCCGGACGCGATCCTGTGCACCCCGAGCTACCTCCTCACGATCGCCGACGCGATGGCCGCGCAGGGCATCGACCCGCGGTCCACCTCGCTCCAGGTCGCGGTGCTCGGCGCGGAGCCCTGGACCAACGAGATGCGGCACGAGCTGGAGCAGCGGCTCGGCATCGACGCCCTCGACATCTTCGGGCTCAGCGAGGTGATGGGGCCGGGCGTCGGCAACGAGTGCCTCGAGACCAAGGACGGCCCGCATCTGTGGGAGGACCACTTCCTGCCCGAGGTGATCGACGGCGACTCCCTGCAGGCGCTGCCGGACGGCGAACGGGGCGAGCTCGTCTTCACCTCGCTCACCAAGGAGGCGTTCCCCGTCATCCGCTACCGCACGCGCGACATCACCCGCCTGCTCCCCGGCACGGCGCGTCCGGGTATGCGGCGGATGGAGAAGGTCACCGGGCGCAACGACGACATGATCATCCTGCGCGGCGTCAACCTCTTCCCGACGCAGATCGAGGAGCTGGTGCTCGGGATCGAGCAGCTCACGCCGCACTTCATCCTGGAGCTGACGAAGGAAGGGCGGATGGACGCCCTCACCGTCCGTATCGAGCGGCACCCCGACCTGTCCGTGGAGACGTGCGAGGCGGCGGCGCAGGTGCTGGTGCAGCGCATCAAGGTGTTCATCGGCTCGTCGGTCGCCGTGCGGCTGGAGGAGCCGGGTGCACTGCCGCGCAGCGAGGGCAAGTACAAGCGCGTCTACGACCTGCGCTGACACGCGGGGGTCTCGGCGTCGACCTCCGCGATGCGCGCGGCGGGCGGTGCGAGACTGAGGGGGATGTCCGAGATGCAGACCACGCGGCGCGGCCGCCCCGGGTACGACCAGCAGGGGATCCTCGCCGTCGCGGTGGCCGCCTTCAACGAGCACGGCTACGACGCGACCTCGATCGGGATGCTCGCCGAGCGCCTCGGGCTGTCGAAGTCGGCGATCTACCATCACTTCGGGTCGAAGGACGAGATGCTCGACCGCGCCCTCGACAGCGCCCTCGGCGGGCTCGAAGCCGTGGTCGACGCACCCCTCCCGGACAGCGGGGGAGCCGCCGATGCGGTCGCCCGCCTGGAACACGTGCTCCGCGGGGCCGTCCATGTGCTCGTGGAGCAGCTCCCCGCCGTGACGCTGCTGCTGCGCGTGCGCGGGAACACCGACGTCGAGCGCCGCGCCCTCACCCGGCGCCGGGCGTTCGACCGTCGCATCACGGCCCTCGTCGCGGAGGCGCAGGCCGAGGGTGCCCTGCGCTCCGACATCGACGCGGCCGTCGTCGCGCGCCTGACGTTCGGCATGATCAACTCGATCGTGGAGTGGTACCGCCCCGGCGGTCGCGAGGGCGCCGATCGTCTCGCCGACGACGTCGTCGCGATCGCCCTCGACGGCCTCCGCCACCCCTGACCCCGAAACCCCGTCTTCGCGCCGAGGCCCCGCCGTATCCGCGTGGGAAGGGCGGGGCCTCGACGAGAACCCGGGGGCTCGGGATCAGGCGGGGGTGAGCTCCTTCGCGACGAGAGTCAGGACGTCGTAGGTCGCGACGAGCTCGTCGTCCTGGTTCTTCAGGACCGCGTCCCAGCGCACCTCGCCGTACTCGTCGGTCTCCCGCGGCGTGATCTGCTTGGCGGTGAGCTCGACGCGGATCTCGTCGCCGGGGGACACCGGGGTCACGAAGCGCAGGTTCTCCAGCCCGGAGTTCGCGAGCACGGGCCCGGGAGCCGGATCGACGAAGAGCCCGGCCGCCCATGACACCAGCAGGTAGCCGTGGGCCACGCGTCCGGGGAAGAACGGGTTCGCCGCCGCCGACGCCTCGTCCATGTGCGCGTAGAACGTGTCGCCCGTGAACGCCGCGAACGTCTCGATGTCGTCGAGGGTGACGGTGCGCGAGGGGCTGACGACCTGATCGCCGATGCGCAGCTCCGCCAGCGACTTCCGGAAGGGGTGCACGCCGTCGTCGGTGTCGAACGGACGGGCCGAGGCCCCCTGGTGCCAGACGCCGGTGAGCGCGGTCATCATCTCCGGGGAGCCCTGCACCGCCGTGCGCTGCATGTGGTGCAGCACCGCCCGGATGCCGCCGAGCTCCTCGCCGCCGCCGGCGCGACCGGGGCCGCCGTGCACGAGGTTCGGGAGCGGGGAGCCGTGGCCGGTCGAGCTGCGGGCGTCGTCGCGGTCGAGGAAGAGCACGCGGCCGTTGTACGCGGCGATCCCCGCGGCCAGCGTGGTCGCGACCTCGGGGTCGTGCGTCGCGACACTCGTCACGAGCGAGCCGCCGCCGCGGGCCACGAGCGCCGCCGCCTCGTCCAGCGTGCGGTAGCCGAGGATGCTGGAGACGGGGCCGAACGCCTCGATCTCGTTCACGGCGGGGCTGGTCGCATCGGTGAAGCGCAGGAGCATCGGCGCCACGAACGCGCCGTCCTCCGCGGGGCCCTCGCTGCCGTCCGCGCGGCGGACCGTCGGCGTCTCGGGGGAGCCGATCACGAGCTCGCCGCCGCCCTCGCGGAGCCGCGCCACCTGCCGGAGCACCTCGTCGCGCTGGGCCGTCGAGGCGAGCGGTCCCATCGTCACGCCCTCCGCGCGCGGGTCGCCCACGACGATCCGCGCGGCGAGCCGGTCGCGCACGGCGGCGATTACGTCGTCCACCGCGTCCTCCGGCACGATCGCCCGCCGGATCGCGGTGCACTTCTGCCCGGCCTTCGACGTCATCTCCGCGACGAGCTGCTTCACGTAGGCGTCGAACTCCGGCGTGCCGGAGGCCGCATCCGTGCCGAGGACCGAGGCGTTGATCGAGTCGGTCTCGCTGGTGAAGCGGACCCCGCCGGTCTGCACCGCGTCGTGCGCCCGCAGCCGCTCCGCCGTCGACGCCGAGCCGGTGAACGCGACGAGGTCGCCGAGGCGCAGGTGCTCGAAGAGGTCGGGCACGCTGCCGGACACGAGCTGCAGCGACCCCTCGGGCAGCAGACCCGATTCCACCATCACGCGCACCATGGCCTCGGTGAGGTAGCCGGTGGGGGTGGCGGGCTTCACGACCGTGGGGACACCGGCGAGGAAGGCCGGCGCGAACTTCTCCAGCGAGCCCCACACGGGGAAGTTGAAGGCGTTGATCTGCACCGCCACCCCGGGCAGCCGGGTGTAGATGTGCCGACCGAGGAAGGAGCCGTCCCGGGACAGGTTCTCCACGGCGCCGTCGACGTAGACCTTCGCATTCGGCAGCTCGCGGCGGCCCTTGCTGGAGTACGCGAAGAGCACGCCGATGCCGCCGTCGATGTCGACCCAGGAGTCCTGCGCGGTGGCGCCGGTGCGGCTGGAGAGCGCGTACAGCTCCTCCTTGCGGGCGGTCAGCGCGAGCGCGAGCTGCTTGAGCAGGACGGCGCGCTGGTGGAACGTGAGCTCCCCGAGCGCGGCCTGGCCGGTGGTGCGGGCGTAGTCGAGCGCCGCGCCGAGGTCGAGGCCGGCGGTGGAGACGCGGGCCACCGTCTCCCCGGTCGAGGCGTCGCGCACCGCGGTGGCGTCCGCGTCGGAGGCGGGCGTCCACCAGGAGCCCTGCACGTAGCTGGGGAGGATCTCGGTCATGGGGGTTCCCTTCATCAGTCGTCCCATTCGTAGAAGCCGCGTCCGCTCTTGCGTCCGAGGTGCCCCTCCGCCACGAGGCGGCGCAGCAGGGCCGGGGGTTCGAAGCGCGAGCCGAGCTGCGCCGCGAGGTACTCGGCGATGCCGAGCCGGACGTCCAGCCCGACGATGTCGGTGAGCCGGAGCGGCCCCACCGGGTGCTTGTAGCCGAGGGTCATGGCCGCGTCGATGTCGGCGGCGGAGGCGACGCCGTCCTCGAGCATCCGGATCGCCTCGAGGCCGAGCGCGACGCCCAGCCGTGACGACGCGAAACCCGGGGCGTCGGCGACGACGATGGGCGTCTTCCCCAGCGCGCGGACCCAGGAGGCGGCGTCCGCGACGAGAGTCTCCGCGGTCGCGCCGCCACGGACCACCTCCACGAGGGTCGAGGCGGGCACCGGGTTGAAGAAGTGCATCCCGAGGAAGCGCTCGGGGCGGTCGAGCACCGCCGCGAGCTCGTCGATCGAGATGGACGACGTGTTGGACGCGAGGGCCGCGTCGTCGGCGAGGTGGCGCTCGACGCGGGTGAGGGCGTCGATCTTGAGCGCCAGCTCCTCCGGGACGGCCTCGACGACGAGGGTGCAGTCCGCGAACAGGGCGGCGTCGGTCCCGGTCGCGAACCGGGCCCGGTAGGCCTCGCCCGTCTCGATCGCCGTGCCGCGGGCGAGCGAGGCGTCGATCGACCCGTGCACGCGGGCGGCGGCGGCCGCGGCGGCGTCGTCGTCCCGCTCCACCACGGTCACGGGGGCTCCGGCGAGGAGGAAGGCGTGGGCGATGCCGGCGCCCATGCGTCCGCCGCCGAGCACGCCGACACGGGCCGGGGCTGCGGCTTCGGGGGAGGAGGGCGTGCTCATCGGTCTCTCCGTTCCAGGAAGGCGGTCATGCGACGGTGCTTCTCCGGGCTCTCGAACAGCGCGGCCTGCTCCTCGAGGTCGACCGCGGGGTGCTGGTCGCGCGGCGCCCGGAACACCCGCTTGGTCGCGATGGTCGCCGCGGGGTCGTTGCGGGCGATGCGGTCGGCGACCGCGTGGGCGGCGGCGAGGAGGTCGGCGACCTCGTGCAGCGAGGAGATGAGACCGATGCGGAGCGCTTCCTCGGCGTGCACCGTGCGGCCGGTCAGCAGCAGCTCGATGGCGCGGGCGTCGCCCACGATCTCCTTGAGGCGCCAGCTCGCTCCGGCGGCGGCGAGGATGCCCAGGCCGGTCTCCGGGTTGCCGATCTTCAGGGTCGGCGTCGCGAGGCGGATGTCGGCGGCATACGCGAGTTCCGCGCCACCGCCGAGCGCGTAGCCGTCGATCGCGGCGATCACGGGCATCGGCAGCTCCGCGACGCGGACGAACGCGTGGGCGTTGATGCCGCGGCGGGCGTCGTCGGCGCGACGGTCCCGGAGCTCGGCGATGTCGGCGCCCGCCGCGAACACCCCGTCGGCGCCCGTGAGGATGAGCGTGCGCGGCGTCTCCTCCAGCTCGGCGCACAGCGCGTGCAGCGCGTCGATCGTGGCCTGGTCGATCGCGTTGCGCTTGTGCGGACGGTTCAGGGTCGCGACGACGCGGTCCGCGGTGCGGGTGACGAGCAGCGGCTCGTCCGCGCCGCTCACGCCTTCTCCAGGATCACGGCCGCGCCCTGGCCGACGCCGACGCACATCGTGGCGAGGCCGTAGCGGGAGTCCTCGCGCTCCATGCGTCCCATCAGCGTCACGAGCAGGCGCGAGCCGGACGAGCCGAGTGGGTGCCCGAGAGCGATGGCGCCGCCGTCGGCGTTCACGCGGTCCTCATCGAGGCCCAGCCGCCGGATGCAGGCGAGCGACTGCGAGGCGAACGCCTCGTTGAGCTCCACGGCGCCGATGTCGTCGAGGGAGAGCCCCGAACGGCGCAGCGCCTTCTCCGTCGCGGGGACCGGTCCGAGTCCCATGATCTCCGGAGCCAGGGCGGCGGAGGTGCCGACGACGATCCGGGCGCGGGGCGTCAGCCCGTGGCGCTCGACGGCTTCGGCGCTCGCCACGAGCACGGCCGAGGCGCCGTCGTTGAGGGCGCTCGAGTTGCCGGCCGTGACGACCTCTCCGCCGGCCACGACGGGACGGAGGCGCGCGAGTACCTCGAGCGTGGTATCCGGGCGCGGCCCCTCGTCGACGAGCACCTCGCCGTCGCGGACCGGCACGCCGACGATCTCCGGGGCGAAGCGGCCGGCGGCGATCGCGGCGGCGGCGCGCTGCTGCGAGCGGACGGCGAAGGCGTCGGCCTCGGCGCGGGTGATGCCGTCGACCCGGGCGACCTCCTCCGCGGTCTCCGGCATCGTGAAGGTGGCCTTGTCGCGTGCGGCGAGGCGCGGGTTCGGGAAGCGCCAGCCGATCGAGGTGTCGAAGGCGGCGCCGGGCTTCGCCCACGCCTTCTCCGGCTTGGCCTGCACCCAGGGGGCGCGGGTCATGGACTCGACGCCCCCGGCGACGAGGAGATCGGCGTCGCCCGCGCGGATCGCCTGCGCGGCCATGGTGACGGCGGACATCCCGGAGGCGCACAGGCGGTTGACCGTGATGCCCGGCACGGTGTCGGGGAGGCCGGCGAGGAGCACGGCCATCCGGGCGACGTTCCGGTTGTCCTCTCCGGCCTGGTTGGCGGCGCCGAGGATGACCTCGTCCAGCTCCGTACGCGCCGGGTCGAGCCCGGCGCGGCGCACGGCCTCGCCGACGACGAGCGCCGCGAGGTCGTCGGGACGGACGGCGGAGAGGGTGCCGCCGTAGCGGCCGACCGGGGTGCGGACCCCTCCGACGAGGTAGGCCTCTGGCATGCGGATCTCCTGACTTCGTCGTCCTGGTGTGGTCCGGGAGCGGCCGGTCGTGAATTACTGACCGATCGTAAGGTAATTATGGCACAGGCGCACGGCCGGCCGCGATCCCGGACCAGGAGTCAGACGCTGAGATCCACGCCCTTCGTCTCCTTCACCAGCGAGACGCCGATGAGCGAGATGATCGACGCGACCGCGATGTAGACGCCGATCGTCCACGCGGCGTGGAACTGGTTCAGCAGCGCCTCCGCGATCATCGGTGCGAACGCGCCGCCGAGGATGGCCCCGAGGGCGTAGCCGATCGAGACGCCCGAGTAGCGCACGTTCGCGGGGAACATCTCGGCGTACAGCGCCGCCTGCGGGCCGTACGAGAGTCCAAGCGCGAACGTCATGACGAACAGGGCGACGAAGTACCAGACGATGTTCGCGGTGTCGATGAGGAACCACATCGGGATGGCCCACACGGCGAGGGCGACGTACCCGATCTGGAACGTGCGGATGCGGCCGAGGCGGTCGGACAGCGCGCCGCCCCACAGTGTGAAGATCAGCCAGCCGAACGAGGCGAGCGTGGTCGCCAGCAGCACCGGCGGGCGCTCCATGCCGAGAGCCGTGACGGCGTACGTCGCGAAGAACGCGATCAGCAGGTATCCGGCGGCGTTGTTGGCGATGAAGATGACGGCCGTGAGCACGACCTGCTTCGTGTGCGCGCGGAAGAGCTGCCCGAGCGGCGCCGAGGCCTCCTTGCGGCGGCGACGGAGGTCTTCGAACACGGGGCTCTCGTCGACCGCGCGACGGATGACGTAGCCGACCGCGATGAGCACGATCGAGAGCAGGAACGGGATGCGCCAGCCCCATTCGAGGAAGGCCTCGGGGGACATCGAGCTCGTGAGGGCCCAGAGGGTGAACGTGGCGAGGATCATGCCGACCGGCACGCCGATCTGCGGGAACGCGCCGAAGAGGCCGCGTCGCGCCGTCGGGGCGTGCTCGACGGCCATGAGCGCCGCGCCGCCCCATTCGCCGCCCGCCGAGAAGCCCTGCAGGATGCGCAGGAGGATGAGCAGGATGGGAGCGGCCACGCCGATGGCGGCGTACGTGGGCAGCACGCCGATGAGGGAGGTGGACAGCCCCATCATCACGAGGGTGAAGACGAGCATCTTCTTCCGGCCGAGCTTGTCGCCGAGGTGTCCGGCGATGATCGCGCCGAGCGGGCGGAAGAGGAACGAGATGCCGATGGTCGCGAAGGAGAGCACCTGGGCGAGCCCGGGGCTCGACTCCGCGATGGGAGCGAGGAAGAGCGGGGCGAGCACGAGGCCCGCCGCCTGGGCGTAGATGAAGAAGTCGTACCATTCGATCGACGTCCCCACGAGGGTGCCGGCGAGGACGCGCCGCTCCTCGGCGGGCATCCTTCCGGTCGACGAGGCGGCTGCGGTGGCTGAGGTCATGCGAACTCCGTTGTTCTGCGAGGGGGAGCGCCGACGCGGGTACGTCGGCGATGACTTACCGAATGATCGGTCAGTAATCGCCGAGCGTAGCGTATCGGCGCTCCGCCCACGAGGGTTCGCCGGCCGGGTCGACCTCACACCCTCCCGAAGGCGCGGAGCGGATGCTCGATGAGCTCCACCACGCGGCGGAGGAATCCGGCCGCATACCCGCCGTCGCAGACCCGGTGGTCGAACACGAGCGAGAGCTCGACGATGCGACGCGGCACGATCGCCCCGTCCACGACCCAGGGGCGCTCGATGATCCGGCCGATGCCGAGGATCGCGACGTCGGGGTGGTTGATGATCGCCGCGGAGCCGTCGACGCCGAGCCCGCCGTAGTTGTTGAGGGTGAAGGTCGATCCGCGGAGCCGCTCGGGCGGGAGCGTGCCGGCGCGCGCGGTGGCCGCGAGCTCGCGCAGGGCGGCGTCGAGGTCGCCGACCGTGAGCCGCTGCGCGTGCGGGACGACCGGGACGAGGAGGCCGCGTTCGGTGTCGGCCGCGACGCCGAGGTTCACGCCGTCGAACGAGATCAACTCGGAGCCGTCGTCGCTGAGCCGCGAGGCGAGGACCGGGTAGTCCTCCAGTGCGAGCAGCACGAACCGCGCGAGGAGCGCCGTGATCGACGGGGCCTTCCCGCCCTCGGGAGCCATCTGCCCGCGGAGGTTCCAGAGTTCGGTGGCGTCGACGTCGACCCACACGGTGGCCTCGGGGATCTCCGAGCGGCTGCGGGCGAGCCGGGCGCTCACGGTACGGCGCAGCGGGGACAGGCGCTCGCGGCTGCGGACCGGGAGGCCGTCGATCTCGCCGGTGGGAGCGGTCGCGGAGGTCGGCGCCGGGGCCGCGGCGACGCCGTCCACCGCATGGTCCACGGCGGCGCGCAGCACGTCGGCGCGGGTGATCGCCCCGTCCGCTCCGGTGGGGGAGATCGCGTGCACGTCGAGGCCCAGATCGCGGGCGAGGCGCCGCACGAGTGGTGAGCGCACGGCGACCGGAGCGGGTCGCGCGGCGTCGCGGGCGGCCGGTGCGGGCGACTCCGGAGCGGTCGCGGCGGGTGCGGCGGGTGCGGGTGCCGTCGAGGCCGGTGCTGTCGAGGCGGGTGCCGGTGCGGGGCGTGGCGCCGCGGGGCGCCGTCGCCGACCCGTCGAGGCGGACGCGGAGGTGCCGTACCCGATGAGGACGTTGCCCGACCCCGCACGCTCCTCCTGCCGGTACGCCTCGTGCTCGGTCTGCGCGGCGGGAGCCTGCGGCGCAGACGCGGTCTCCTCACTGCCGGGGTCGGCGACCTCCAGCACCGGAGCCCCGACGTCGATGGTGTCGCCGGGCGTGCCGTGCAGCGCCGTCACGACGCCCGCGAACGGCGAGGGCAGTTCGACGACGCTCTTCGCGGTCTCGACCTCGGCGATGGCCTGGTCGGTCGCGATCGTGTCGCCGACAGCCACGAGCCACTGCACGAGGCCGGCCTCGGTGAGTCCCTCGCCGAGGTCGGGGAGGCGGAACACGCGGGTCGCGGTCTTCACCGGGGTGCTCATGCTTCGTCCTCCCAGTGCAGCGTGTCGATCGCGTCGAGCACCCGATCGACATCCGGCAGGTACCAGTGCTCGAACTTCGGCGGCGCGTAGGGGGTGTCGAAACCGGTCACCCGCCGCACGGGGGCCTCCAGGTACTCGAAGCAGCGCTCGAACACCCGGGCCTGGATCTCGGAGGCGACGCTGACGAATCCCGGGGCTTCGGCGATCACGACCGCGCGTCCCGTGGACCGCACCGCCGCGGTGACCGTCTCGTCGTCGAAGGGGGAGAGGGAGCGCACGTCGACCACCTGCACGCTACGCCCTTCGCCCGCGGCGACCTCTGCCGCCTCCAGCGCGAGCGGCACGGAGGCTCCGTACGCGAGGAGGGTCACGTCGGTGCCCTCCCTGGCGATGCGCGCCGCGCCGATCTCCGCCGTCACCGCGGTGTCGACCTCGCCCTTCGACCAGTAGAGCTTCTTGGGCTCGAGGAAGACCACCGGGTCCGGCGAGGCGATGGCCGCCCGGAGCAGCGAGTAGGCGTCCTGCGGGGTGGACGGGCTCACGACGGTGAGGCCGGGCGTGTGCGCGTAGTACGCCTCGGACGAGTCGCAGTGGTGCTCGACGCCCCCGATGCCGCCGCCGAACGGGATGCGGATCACGAGCGGCATGCGCATCCCGCCGCGGGTGCGGTTGCCGAGCTTCGCGACATGGCTGACGATCTGCTCGAACGCGGGCAGGGCGAAGGCGTCGAACTGCATCTCGACCACGGGGCGCATCCCGTTCATCGCCATGCCGACGGCGGTGCCGATGATGCCGGACTCCGCGAGCGGGGTGTCGAAGCAGCGGTCCTCGCCGAAGCGGGCGGTGAGTCCGTCCGTGATGCGGAAGACGCCGCCGAGGGCTCCCACATCCTCTCCGAACACGACCACGTCGGGGTCGGCGGCGAGGGCGTCGGCGAGGGCGCGGTTGAGGGCGGCGGCCATGGTCATGGTCGTGGTGGTGCCGGCGTCCGTCGCGACCGGCGTCTCGTGCTCGGTGATGGTCATCGGGGGCCTCCGGTCGTCATCGTCTCGGCGGGGAGGGAGCGGGCGATCTCGTCCCGGAGGAGCTGCCACTGCTCCTCACGCTGCGGCGAGCGGGTCGCGGTCACGAAGCGGAAGAGGTCTTCCGGGTCGAGCTCCGCATCGGTGTTCAGGGCGGTGCGCATGGCGGCGGCGATCTCCTCCGCGCCCGCGGCGAAGCGCGACTCGGCCTCGTCGTCCAGCGTCCCCGTCGCGGTGAGGTGCGCGCGCAGGCGGAGCAGCGGATCGCGGGCGAGCCAGGCCTGCACGTCGTCGCGCTCGCGGTAGCGGGTGTCGTCGTCGGCGTTGGTGTGCGCCTGCATGCGGTAGGTGTGGGCCTCGACGAGGGAAGGGCCGCCGCCGGCGCGGGCGCGGTCGACGGCCTCCGTGAGCACCGCGAGGACCGCGGCCACGTCGTTGCCGTCGACGCGCTGTCCCGGCATGCCGTAGCCGACCGCCTTGTGGGCGAGGGAGGGGGCGGCGGTCTGCCGGGAGAGGGGCACCGAGATCGCGAACTCGTTGTTCTGCACGAAGAACACGACGGGGACGTGGAACACCGCCGCGAAGTTCATCGCCTCGTGGAAGTCGCCCTCGCTCGTCGCGCCGTCGCCGCAGAGCGCGAGCACCACGGTGTCCTCGCCGCGGTGCTTCGCCGCCTGCGCGAAGCCGACCGCGTGCAGCAGTTGGGTCGCGAGCGGGGTGGCCTGCGGGGCGACGCGGTGCGCACGCACGTCGTAGCCGGAGTGCCAGTCGCCCTTGAGGAGCACCATCGCCTCCGCGGGCGCGACGCCGCGGGCGATCACGGCGACCGAGTCGCGGTACGTGGGGAAGAGCCAGTCGGTGTCGCCGAGTACCATCGCCGCGGCCACCTGGCAGGCCTCCTGCCCGTGCGACGAGGGGTAGACCGCGAGGCGTCCCTGGCGCACGAGCGCGCCGGCCTGATCGTTGATGCGGCGGCCTTCGACGAGGCCGCGGTAGGCCGCCAGCAGGACGTCCGCGGCGGGGAGCGCGTAGGTCTCGTCGGGGAGGGTGGTCCCGTCCTCGGCGATCAGTCGTACCGCGGTGTCCCGCGGGAGCATGTCGTGGGGGTGCATCCGTCCGCCTTCCTTGCCGAACTCGATGAGGACAGCATGCCGCGCGTGCGACAGTCATCCAAGATCCGTCGGGGGATCGTGGACGATTGCTCGCCACGTGCCACAATGACTTCCGAAATGTCAGGATTTCCCGGACGCGAGAGGGGTGCCATGGCGGCGCTGGACGAGACGGATCGCGCGATCCTCGCGGAGCTGCGGCGGGATGCGCGGGCGTCCATGACCGCGATCGCCGAGGCGGTGCACATCTCCCGCGCGGGGGCGCATGCGCGCATCAAGCGGCTCACCGACGCCGGGGTGATCACGGGGTACACCGTGCGCACCGACCCCGTGCTGCTGGGGCATCACGCGAGCGCGTACGTGACCCTCGCAATCGAGCAGGCCACGTGGCAGGAGGTGAGCGCGCGGCTCCGGGCGATCCCGGAGATCGAGCACATGGCGCTCGTCGGCGGCGACTTCGACGTGCTGCTGCTCGTGCGCGCCAACGACGCCCGCGACCTGCGCCGCATCGTGCTGGAGGACATCCAGGCGATCCCGTCGATCCGCTCGACCCGGACGATCCTGATCTTCGAGGACTTCGACCGGGCGTGACGGTTGTTTCCTGCGACGGGGATCGTTGGGTGCGGTGCTGTGGAGGGGTGATCGCGGGTCTCTTCGCGTGCAGGAGGAGTCTCGCGCGCGTACTGGAATATCGCTCTGAACAGGGGTAATCAGGCCTCGCAATGTCGGTGGCCCTCTGTTGAATCGTCGTATGGAAAGCACCCCGGCAGCGGTTCTCGACGACACGGTCGTCGCTCTCGACGCCGTGCTGCAGTCCGGCACCGTGGGCGCTCTCGATGCCGGGGCGATGATGCACCTGCTGCGGGTCGCGGGCGAGATCCAGCGACGCGTGGAGGCCGTGATCGTGGAGGCGGTCGCGAGCGTCGATCCGCGTCCGGCGGGATCGGGGGAGCCGGCCTTCTGCGGCCGGTTCGGCTGTCGCTCGATGAACGAGCTGCTGCAGCGGGTGCTCCGCACCGACGGCGCGTCCGCCGCGCGGGTGGTGAAGGCCGCGCGGTTGGTGCGACGCGAGGTCGACCTGTCCTCCGGGGAGCGGCTGCCGGCGCGGTGGCCGGCGCTGCGCGAGGCCCTCCTCGACGGGGCGCTCGGCGTGACCGGGCTGTTGGCCGCGACCGGGCCGATCGAGCAGGCCGGCCCTCGCGTGCGCCTCGCCGACCGCTGGGAGGCGGACGCGTATCTCGCGGAGGTCGCGCGTGGCGAGGAGAGCGACGACGACGAGAACAGTTATGACGTCCAGAACACTGATGATGACGAGAACAAGTCCGGTCCGGCGCCGACGCCCGAAGATCTGCGGGTGCGGGCGCAGCTGATCGTGCAGTACCTCGACCCCGACGGCGCGGAGCCTGCGGAAGACATCGCGCTTCGAGCGCGGGGTGTGGTGCTGGGGCGCGCCAAGGACGGCGTGATCCCGGTCCGGGGCGCACTGCTGCCCGAGGTCGCGGGGCAGCTGCAGCGGATCTGGGACGCGTATCTGAACCCGAAGGTCGACGGTCCGCCGCTTCCCGGCGTCCACTTCGTGCCGTCCGCGGAACTCGCGGATGCCGAGCGGCGGGACGCGGCGGTGTCCCCGGACGACGATGGGCTCCCGGCCGGCGACCCCGGCGGGATGGTCGACGGGCGCACGCGGGCACAGAAGCAGCACGACGCGCTCGCGGCGGCCCTGGGGATCGCAGCCCGGCACGACGACATGCCACGGCTGGGCGGTGCCGCCCCGACACTCGTGGTGACGGTCGGCGCCGAGGACTATGCCACGGGGCGCGGCTGGGCTCGGGTCGAGGGCGCCGAGACGCCGGTGTCGACGCGGGTGGCCGCACATACGGCGTGCGGAGGGACGGTCCAGCGGGTCGTGCTCGGGGCCGGCGGGAGGATCGTCGGGCTCGGGTCGAGCGACCGGATCTTCACCCCCGCGCAGCGCCGGGCGATCGGCGTGCGGGACGGTGAGTGCCTGATCCCCGGGTGTCACGTCCCCGCCGCTTGGTGCGAGATCCACCACGTCACGGAGCACGCGCACGGGGGTCCGACGCACACCGACAACGGGGTCGCGCTGTGCTGGCACCACCACCGCACCCTGGACACCTCGGGGTGGCAGATCCGCATGCGAGAGGGAGTGTCGCAGGTGCGAGGGCCGGCGTGGTGGGATCCGAGGCGACGATGGCGCACGCCGCGCCCGGCGCTTCCCGGCTTCACGGACCGGACGGGGGCCGATTCGCTCACGCGGACCGGCTCGGGAGCGCATCCTTCGCGCGGGGACATCTCCGGCGCGCTCCGCGACAAGTGCGGCGGGAAGGGCCGACCGAGAATGAGAAGAAGACCGGCGTCCGCGCCGTGACCCGCTCGAAGGAGAGACACCGATGTCCGATTCCGCCGTTCCCGTAGCCGTCGACCACGGACCAGCCGATTCCGCGGCCTCCGCCGCTGCGGCGCTGCTCGACCGCATCCAGCCCCCGCAGGGCGAGGGGCGCGAGATCCCCGATGCCGCGACGCGGGAGGTCATCGGACGCGCGCCCGTGGCCACGGTCTCCGACCTCGACGACGCCATCGCCCGCGCGAAGGCCGCGCAGCCCGCGTGGGAGGCGCTCGGACACGAGAAGCGGAGCGCACTCCTCCTGGCCGCGGCCG
Source organism: Microbacterium sp. ER1 (assembly GCF_023383675.1). Lineage (NCBI taxonomy): Bacteria > Bacillati > Actinomycetota > Actinomycetes > Micrococcales > Microbacteriaceae > Microbacterium > Microbacterium sp. ER1. The sequence continues at coordinate 18,754 of NZ_QCXO01000120.1, read as the reverse complement.
ACGCCATCGACGCGAACGCCGAGGGGCTCGCCTACCTCCTGTCGCGGGAGCAGGGCAAGCCGCTGAACGGCCCCAACGCGCGGTTCGAGCTCGGCGCCTGCTCGGCCTGGCTGCGCACCAACGCCACCACCGTCCTGGAGCCGCAGGTGCTCGTCGACGACGAGACGCTGCACGCCGAGCTCGTCTACAAGGCTGCCGGTGTGGTCGGCGCCATCGGGCCGTGGAACTGGCCGCTCATGATCACGATCTGGCAGATCGGTCCGTCGCTGCGCATGGGCAACACGGTCGTCGCGAAGCCCAGCGAGTACACGCCGCTGAGCGTGCTGGCGATGCTCGCGGTGATGAACGACGTGCTGCCCGCCGACGTCCTCATCGGCGTCTCCGGCGACCGCGAGGTGGGCGGCCGCCTCGCCTCGCACCCCGACATCGCCAAGATCATGTTCACGGGCTCCACCGCGACAGGGCGCCGCATCATCGAGAGCTCCGCGGGCAACCTCGCCCGCCTCACGCTGGAGCTGGGCGGCAACGACGCGGGCATCGTGCTCCCCGGCACCGATCCCTCCGCGATCGCGGAAGACCTCTTCTGGGGTGCGTTCATCAACACCGGACAGACCTGCGCCGCCATGAAGCGCCTCTACGTGCACGACTCCGTGTACGACGAGGTCGTGGACGCGCTCGCCGCGATCGCCGCGCAGGTGCCGATGGGCAACGGGCTCGACGAGGGCAACGTGCTCGGACCGCTGCAGAACCGCCCGCAGTTCGACATCGTCAGTCGCCTCGTCGACGATGCGCGCAGTCGCGGCGCCCGGATCGTCACCGGTGGCGAGCCGGCCGCCGAGCTCGGCGAGCTGTTCTACCGGCCCACCATCGTCGCCGACATCGACAACGACGCAGCGCTCGTGCAGGAGGAGCAGTTCGGTCCCGCGCTTCCCGTCATCCGCTACAGCGACGTCGACGAGGCCTTCGCGCTCGCGAACGCGCTCGACGTGGGTCTCGGCGCCTCGGTGTGGGCGAGCGACCCGGAGGAGGCCCGAGCCGTCGCCGCGCGCATGCAGACCGGCACGGTGTGGATCAACTCGCACGGCGGGCTGCACCCGATGGTGCCGTTCGGCGGCGTGAAGAGTTCGGGCTACGGGCTGGAGTTCGGCGTCGAGGGGCTCAAGTCCGTCGCCGTCACCCAGGTCGTCTCCGGACCCGGCCGGAAGGCGTGAGCGTGGCCGCGGCGAACTGTGGTGCGGTGCGCTCCGCCATCGTCGTCGGTGCCGGCACGTCGGGAGCCATCGTCGCGCGGCGTCTCACCGACGCCGGTGTCGCGGTGACGCTCGTCGAGGCGGGCGGCTACGACACGAACCCGGCCATCCACGACCCCGCGCGGGCGGGTGAACTCTGGCACTCCGCCGAGGACTGGGACTTCTTCACCGTGCCGCAGCCGCACGCGGCCGGTCGTCGGCTGCATCTTCCTCGCGGCAAGGTCACCGGTGGGTCGCACGCGCTGAACGCCATGATCTGGGTGCGCGGCGCGGCCTCCGACTACGACGCGTGGGAGGCGGCCGGCGCGACCGGATGGGGCTGGGCCGAGGTCGAGCCGATCTACGATGCGATCGAGAACGACCTGCTGCCCGTGACCGACGACTACGCGCTCGCACCCATCCAGGCCTCGATCATCGACGCCGCCGTCGAGGAGGGGCTGCCGCGCAACCCGAACTACAACGGGGGCACGCTCGACGGGGTCTCGCAGGAGCAGGTCACGATCACGGACGGCCGCCGCGTCAACACCTGGACCGCCTATGCGCAGCCCGTCGCCGACCGGATGACGATCCTCACCGGTCGCGCCGTCCACTCCGTGATCGTGCGCGACGGTCGTGCGGTCGGCATCCGGCTGGGGGAGGGCGACGACGCCGAGGAGGTGCTCGCGGACCAGGTCATCCTCTCGGCGGGAGCACTCGGCACTCCTGTCATCCTGCTGCGCTCGGGCATCGGTCCCGCCGACGAGCTGAGTGCCCTCGGCATCCCCGTCGTGCTCGACGCCCCCGCGGTGGGGAAGAACCTGCACGACCACCTCCTCTCCCCGGTGATCTTCGCGACCGAGAAGAAGCCCGTCGGCCCGCCGCAGCCGGGGGTCTCCGTCACGCAGAGCCACCTGTTCTGGCGCAGCCGGGACGGCCTCGCGCAGCCGGACACGCAGCCCATCCACTTCTCCGTCCCGATGTGGGGAGAGCTGGAGCCGCGGGGCACCGACGGGTTCACGCTCATGGCGGGCCTGGTCACGCCGTACAGCCGCGGCGAGCTCCGCCTCACCGGTCCTGGCCTCGACGACCTGCCGCACATCGACCTGGCGGCGCTGGAGGATCAGCGTGATGCCGATGCCCTGGCCGCCTCGGTGCGCCAGTGCCGCCGCATCGGCGCACAGCCCGCGCTCGCCGAGGAGTGGGGTGCGGTCGAGGTCTACCCCGGGCCGGATGTCGCGGACGACGACGTGGAGGAGTGGGTGCGCCGCACGGCCATCACCTACCACCACCAGGTCGGCACCTGCCGCATGGGCTCCGACCCCGAGTCCGTTGTCGACCCGCAGCTCCGGGTACGCGGGATCGAGGGCCTCCGGGTGGTCGACGCCTCAGTCATGCCGACCGTGCCCACCGGCAACACCAACGCGCCCGCGGCCATGATCGGCGAACGCGGCGCGCGCTTCCTCCTCGCGGACTGAGGGAGGGCGGCGAGGGGACGCGGGGCGGTCACGGCAGACGCCGACGATCGCCCCGCGCTCCGGCGTGTCAGCGCGTGAGCAGCGTCACCGCCACGAGCGCGAGGGCGACGAGACCGAACCCGGTCGCGAACACCGTCAGCGCGAGCGGGAGTGCGCCGCCCGGCAGCGGCCCGCGCGCCCGGGCGGTGAGCACCGCGGTCGTCCGGCGCTGCCGACGGCGAGCGGCGATCCAGAGCAGCGCCGCCGTGCCGACGCCCAGCACGCCCGGGACGAGGCCCCACCCCTCGGCGCCGCTCGGAAGCACGAGGGGGAACACCCGCAGCGACAGCAGCGAGCCGACCGCGATCGCGAGGGCCGTGCGCCGCCAGGCCAGCTCCGTGCGCTCCGGCTGCAGCCCGGGGTCGTACAGATCGGGCGCCGAGGTGTCGCGCGCGGGAGTATCGGGGGCGGTCATCGGCAGGCCTCGCTCAGCGCCACAGCACCCCGGCGAGGACGAGCAGCCCCGTCGTCACGACGACCACGGCGAGCACCACCGCCGACAGCGCGCCGGGCAGCGGTCGTCCCTGCCGGAGGGCGCGTTCGGCCCGCATCCACTCGAACCAGGCGAGCGGCGCCACGGCCGTGCCGGCGACCATCAGCAGCAGCGAGGCGGCCAGCCGGAACCCGGGATGCAGGTCGAGGCCGAGGACCTCGAGCGCGACGCCACCCGCGATCAGCGCCAGTCCGGTCCGGGTCCAGGCCAGGAACGTGCGCTCGTTGGCGAGGGAGAACCGGGGATCGGGCTCGTCCCCGACCCGATAGACGGAGGCGGGGAAGCGACGCATGCGCCCATCGTACGGCGCGTCGTGCTCAGCGCTCGTGCACCGTGCGCCCGGCGAACCATGTCGAGACGACCTCGGTGTGCACGATCTCCTCCGCCGGTCCGCCGATCGCATCCCGTTCCAGGATCACGAAGTCGGCGGACTTGCCGGGGGTCAGGGAACCGGTCTCCGCGCCGAGTCCCATCGCCGTCGCGGCGTTGATCGTGAAGACCTCCAGCGCCTCCTCGGCGGAGATCGCCTGCTCCGGCCACAGCGTGCCCGCGGCCCGACCGAGCGGATCGGCGCGTGTCACCAGCCCCTGCAGACCCTCGAGCGTGTTCGGCGACTCACTCACGGGCCAGTCCGAGCCGCCGGCCACGAGGGCTCCGGCGTCGAGGAGGGCACGGTTGGGCTGGGAGTGCTCGGCACGCTCTCCCAGCACGTCCGCCAGCGCCTGAGGGATGACGCCCGGGTACCAGATGAACGGGGAGATGTCGGCGGAGACGTCGAGCGCCGCGAGCCGGGGGATGTCGCTCTCCGCGAGGAACTGCCCGTGCGCGATCTGCACCGGCGTCGTGAAGCCCTCCGCGCGCACGCGCGCGGTCGCGTCGAGCACGAGGCGCGCCGACCCGTCGCCGGTGCAGTGCACCTTGGCCCCGAGACCGCGGGCGGCGACGGCCCGCAGCCAGTCGGTGAGCTCGTCGAGGGTCATGGTCGTCTCGCCATGGAAGTGCGCCCCGTGCACCGGATCCGCCGGATACGGGTCGAGGAAGGAGGCGGTGCGTGCGGGCGGCACGCCGTCGAGGAAGATCTTCACGAAGTCCGGGCGATGGTGCGGCGTGCGGAACTCCTCGCCCCGGTCGAGGAGGGGAGCGCCGATGGGGTCGAATCCGAAGATCTCGTCGTTGATGAGGAGCGAGGAGACGACCCAGGCGTGCAGCTCGTCGGCGCGGTCGAGCCCGGCGAGTGCGGCGAGGATGTCGACGGAGACCCCCGCGTCCTGGAACGCCGTGATCCCGAACGAGTTCAGCAGCTCGATGCCGCGGCGGGACGCGGCGGCGTGCTGCTCCGGGGTGAGTCCGCCGCTGCGGTCGTACGCCTCCTGCACCGGGATGCCGGCGGCCTCCAGGAGCACGCCGGTGGGCGTGCCGTCGTCGGGGTCGAGCAGCGTGACCCCGGAGGTCGGGATGCTGTCCGCCGTGATGCCGGCGAGCTCCAGGGCCCGGGCGCTGGCCCAGCGGTTGTGGCGGGAGTCCTCCATGAGCGCCACCGGTCGTCCGCCCGCCGCCTCGTCCAGCCGGCGCCGCGTGGCGGTGTTCGCCAGCGTCGGGAGCAGGGTCGTGGCCACGGCGCCGCCGACGATCCAGGCGTCCTCGGGCATGGTCTGCGCCTTCTCCCGCACCCGGTCGAGGATCTCGTCGAGCGTGAGGGAGGGGGCGAGCGACAGTTCGAAGAGCTCGGTCCGTCCGGCGAGCGCGTGGTGGTTGTGCACGTCCACGAAGCCGGGGTAGACGGCCGCGTCGCCGACCTCGACGACCCGCGTGCGGCGGCCCCGGAACGCCTCCACGTCGGCGCGGTCGCCGACGGCGAGGATCCGTCCGTCGCGCACCGCGAAGGCCTCGGCGCGCGGACGGGCGCGGTCGGACGTGCGGATCACGGAGCCGGTGACGAGGAGGTCGGCGACGTCGGTCATGTCAGGCGTCTCCGAAGGTCGCGGGCTCGAGCGCGGGCGTGTGGTGGGTGGTCGACAGCAGGCGGCCGTGCGCGCCGAACGTGAAGTGCGTCGGCACCTCACCGGTCTCGTCCAGACCGAACAGCACGCCGTGGGAGCGGATCGCGTTCACGTCGCGGTGGTCGGCGATCGTGACCGAGGCGCACGGGATCACCTTCTCGCGCCACGCGAAGACGTAGATCCCGGGGCGCACCTCCCACACGCTGTTCTCGTCGGTGTCGGCGAGCCCGCGCTCCGGACCGGCCAGGCACTGCCACGAGTACCAGCGCGGGGAGAGGTACACGTGCTCGTAGGCGTGCTCCTCGCTGTAGACCCATTCCACGCGGCGCCCGATGAGCGTGGTCGTGGGGGCGGCCTCGGTGCCGGTGACGTCGGCGCCCTCGATGGTGCCGGGGGCGAAGTGGTGCTGCACCCGGGTGCGGCCCTGCTCGGGCGCGGGAAGGATCTCGGAGATCACCGCGAGGGAGCGTCCGTGCCGCAGGTCGACCACGAGCGAGACGGCCTCGTTCGGGAGGTAGCGGTGGTGGAACTGCACGAAGTAGAGCTCGTCGTCGACCTCGAACGCCTCGTAGTCGTCGGTGTCGGATGCCGCCTCGGTCGGGTCCTCGGCGCCGGGCTGGTACTCCCAGGCCACCGTCGAGTCGTCGAAGCGGTGGACGATGCGGGTGCCTCGGGCGTCGACGACGGCGATCTCGCGGCCGCTCAGGGCGGTGGTGTGCGGAGCCTTGTTGGCGTCGAAGCCGGGGGCGAGCCCTTCGAGCGGCAGCCAGGTGGAGGTGTCGGCGGGGTTGAGGGTCGTCATGGGGATTCCTTCCTTCGGAGAACGGGGTCGGCGCGGGCGTCAGCGGTCGCTGAACCGCTCCAGGTCGGTGGCGAGGCCGTCGTAGACGGCGGGCTTGGCACGGCGGAGGTAGGCGGCGTAGACGATGCCGCCGATCAGCGCGAGCACGAGCAGCAGCGGCATCAGGCGGATCGCGAGCTCCTCGGAGCCGGCCACGATGTTGAAGTTCACGATCGCCAGGATCGAGATGGCCGCGATGCCGAGGAAGCCGATGCCCGGAGCGATGAACATGCTCCACCACCGCGGGTCGCTCCGGCGCCGGAAGTACACGACGATCGAGATCGCCGCGAGCCCCTGCAGGATCAGCACGCTGAGGGTGCCGAAGCCGAGCATCGCGGGCACGAGCGTGACGATGGGATCGGCGCCGGCGAGGGCGAACAGGATCGCCACGACCGCCGCGAAGCCGGCCTGCACGATGCCCGCGAGCTGCGGGGCGCCGTTCGGGCGGGTGCGGGCGAGGGCCTGCGGGAGGATCTTCGCGCGGCCCAGCGAGTACAGGTAGCGGGTGGCGGAGTTGTGGAAGGCGAGCATCGCCGCGAACAGGCTCACCAGGAGCAGCACCATCATCACGGTCGTGAGCGGTCCGCCCAGGTACTGCTGCGAGAGCGAGAAGATGAGGTCGCCCGTGGGCAGGTGCTCCAGCGCCGTGGCCTGCGCCTGCGCGACGCCGGTCGCGCTCACCACGGCCCAGGTCGTGACGCCGAGGATCACACCGATCGCGATGATCGAGGTGTAGGTCGCCCGCGGGATCGTGCGCAGCGGCTGCTTGGCCTCCTCGCTGAAGAGCGCGGTGGCCTCGAACCCGAGGAATCCGGTCGCCGCGAGCAGCAGGCCGATGGGCAGCGAGCCGGAGAACACCGCCTCCGGGCTGAACGCCGCCACGTCGTAGCCGGTCTGCACGAGCACCGAGATGTCGAACACGACGAGCATGAGCACCTCGAGCACGAGGCACACCCCGAGCACCTTCGAGCTGAAGTCGACGCCGATCCGGGCGAGCACGAAGCAGACGACGATCGACAGCAGGCCCCAGACGAGCCAGTGCACGTCGAGCCCGGTGAGGTCGCGGATGATCGTCTGCATGAAGAAGCCGCTGGTGCCGATCGTGCCGACCACGAAGAAGTTGTAGCCGAGCGTCGCGATGAGGCCCGCGACGAGTCCGCCGGTGCGGCCGAGGCCCTTCACGACGAAGGCGTAGAAGCCTCCGGCGTTCACGAGCTGCTTCGACATCTGGGCGTAGCCGATCGCGAACAGCAGCAGGATGGCCGCGACGAGGAAGAACGACATCGGGGTGCCGCCGCCGTTGCCCAGTGCGATGGCGAGGGAGGCCACGACGACGATCCCGGTCAGCGGCGCGACCGCTGCGAGGACGAGGAACACGATGCCCGCGACGCCGAGGGCGCCGGGGCGGAGGGAGGTGTGGTGCGGCGTCGTGGGTGCGGAGGTCTGCTCTGCCACGTCGGCTCCTTTGCTCGGGTGACGGCCGTGTGGACACGGCATCGACGACGAGGGGAATCGTCGATAGAGCGAGTCTGCTCGCCGCCCCGTTCCGACGCTTGACCGTGAGCGAAGGACGATGGTGCCACCGCGCACACCCCGGCGTCGAGCGTGCGGGCCCTCCGCACCGCGGAGCAGGATGACCGGGACGACACCGCTGTCTCGTCGGCGCCGCGCGGCGCCGGGCCGCGGTCGGAGGATGCGATGGACCTGCAGCTCGACGGCACGACGGCCCTCGTCACGGGGGCTGCCTCCGGCATCGGTCGTGCCGTCGCCCGGGCGCTCGCGGCCGAGGGGGTGCGGGTCGCGCTGCTCGACCGGGATGCTGCCGCGCTCCGGGACGCGGCGGGGGAGGCCCGCATCGATCCGGTGCTGCTCGCCGCCGACGTCACGGACGAACAGCAGGTGGCCGCCGCCGTCGGCGCGGGTGTCCGGGCGCTGGGCGGTCTCGACGCGGTGGTCTGCTGCGCCGGGATCTCCGGCCCGGTCGGGACGCCGATCGAGGAGACTCCCCTGGAGGCGTGGAACCGCGTCCTCGCCGTCAATGTCACCGGCGCGTTCCTCGTGCTCAAGCACGCGATCGCGGCGCTCCGGGAGTCCGCCGCCGGATCCGTCGTGCTGCTCGCGAGCGACTCGGCTGTCGTGGCCTCCCCGGGCATGGCCCCCTACGCCGCGTCGAAGGCGGCGCTCGTCCAGTTCGGAAGGGCGCTCTCGGTCGACCTCGCCGGCACCGGGGTGCGGGTGAACGCGGTGTCACCGTCCATCGTCGACACCCCGATGAGCCGGGGCGACCTCGGCGCCGCGGCGTTCGACGAGCCCGCCTTCCCCGTGCAGAGCGCCGACGAGGTCGCCGTGCACGTCGCCTACCTCCTCTCCCCGCGGAGCCGGGCGGTCAACGGCACCACCCTCCTCAGCGACTTCGGGTACACCGCCCGGTCGGGATTCCCCGCCTGACGCACCCGCGTCCGGCCCCACCGCGCACGCGCGCAGAACACACAGGAGCACACATGGCAACCGTGGTCGGATCGAGCGTCTCCGGACGCGTCGTCGTCATCACCGGAGGCGGCACGGGCATCGGCGCGGCGGTCGCGGAGCGGTTCGCGGCCGAAGGGGCGCACGTCGTCGTGGTGGGCCGCCGCCCCGAGCCGCTGCACGAGGTCGAGCGGGCCGTCGGGGCGTTCCCCGTCGTCGCGGACGCGGCGGATACCGCGTCGGCGCAGGCCGCGATCGCCGAGATCCTCGCGCGGTTCGGCCGCATCGACGTCCTCGTCGCGAACGCCGGGGGACACGGGTTCTCCCCGGTCGCCGAGACCGACGACGCGAGCTGGGACGCTGCGATCCGCGCCAACCTCACCACCGCGTTCGTGATGGCGCGGGAGGCGCTGCCGGCGCTGATCGAGGCCAAGGGCCAGATCGTGGTCGTCTCCTCGCTGGCCGGTCTCTTCGCGGGGCCGTCGGTGGCCGGATACACGGTCGGCAAGCACGCCCTCATCGGCCTCACCCGGACGCTCGCCCGCGACTACGGGCGCCACGGCGTGCGCGTCAACGCGATCTGCCCCGGGTGGGTGCAGACGCCGATGGCCGACGAGGAGATGGACGAGTTCGCCGCGCACGCCGGTCTCGGCTCCCGCGAGGAGGGGTACGCGACGGTCACCGCCGACGTGCCGCTGCGCCGCCCGGCGCGGCCCGCCGAGATCGCCTCCGTCGTGCGGTTCCTCGGGTCGGGGGAGTCGTCGTACATCACCGGCGCCGTGATCGTGGCGGACGGCGGGTCGCACGTGGTCGACGTGCCGACCATCGCCTTCGACCACGCCGGGATGTAGCGCCGGGTTAAGGGTGGGCGGTGGCCGTCGCGCGGTAGCGGAGGCCGTCCACGAGCAGTCCGACCAGGGTCAGGCTCTGCTCCTCCGACCCTGCGGACTGGCACAGGTTCGCCGCGGCGTAGAGCAGCTGCGTGGCGTCGACGTCGGCGCGGATGGTCCCGGCCGCTTCGGCGGCGCGCAGCAGGCCGTCGAGGGCGCCCCCGAGATGAGCCGTGAAGTACGCCGGCAGTGCCTCGAAGGCGGGGTCGCCGGAGTGCAGGGCGGCGGCGAGCCCCCGCTTCGTCGCGATGAACTGCGTGAACCGCTGCAGCCAGAGGGCGAGCGCCTTGTCGGGCGCGTGCGCGGCGGCGAGCTCGGAGGCCGCCTGCTCCGTGGCATCCACCGCGGTGCGGAAGACGGCCACCACCAGATCCGAGCGCTGGGGGAATCGTCGGTACAACGTGCCCACTCCGACGCCGGCCCGATCCGCGATCGCCCTGGCGGGTGCGTCGACCCCGTCGGTCGCGAAGACCTCGCGCGCGGCGTCGATGAGGGCGTCGGTGTTGCGGCGGGCATCGGCGCGCATGGATCCTCCCAGGGGTTGCTTAAACGGAACAGTGTTCCGTATGCTTCCGGAAGAGCGTTCCGCTTCGGTCAACGATAGGACACCGGACGACGGGATGCCAGCCACGAAAGGAACCGCTCATGCACTACCGCACCCTCGGCCGCACCGGCATCCGGGTCAGCCCCTTCGCGCTCGGCGCGATGATGCTCGGCACCGACGGCCGCATCGGCAACGGCGACGAACAGGACTCGATCCGGATCGTCCACCGGGCCCTCGACGCGGGCATCAACATCATCGACACCGCCGATCGGTACTCGCAGGGCGGGTCCGAGGAGCTCCTCGGCAAAGCGCTCGTCGGGCGCCGTGACGACGTCGTGCTCGCCACGAAGTTCAACGGGCCGATGGGAGACGACCCCAACCGCCGGGGCAACTCCCGCCGCTGGATCATGCGCGCCGTCGAGGACTCGCTCCGTCGGCTCCGCACCGACCACATCGATCTCTACCAGGCGCACCGTCCCGACGACAGCGTCGACCTCGAGGAGACGCTCTCCGCCCTGACCGACCTCGTCCGCAGCGGCAAGGTCCGCGCGATCGGCAGCTCCGACTTCCCGGCCTCGATGCAGGTCGAGGCGCAGTGGACGTCCGAGCGCCGCGGGCTCGAGCGCTTCCGGACGGAGCAGCCGACGTACTCGATCCTCAACCGCGGCATCGAACGCGAGGTCCTCCCGGTCGCGCAGCGGTACGGCCTGGGAACGCTGGTCTGGAGCCCGCTCGCCGGCGGCATGCTGACCGGGCGGTTCCGGAAGGGACAGCAGACCGATCTCGCGCGGGCGACCATGTTCCGACACAACCAGGACGAGCGTCGGATCGACGCGGTGGAGCAGATCGTCGCCCTGTCCGAGGAGAGCGGCATCCGGATGACGCACCTCGCGATGGCCTTCGCGATCGCGCATCCCGGCGTGACCAGCGCGCTGATAGGGCCGCGGTCGATGGAGCAGCTCGACGACCTGCTGGAGGGCGTCGACGTGGCGCTGAGCGACGAGCTGCTCGACCGCATCGACGAGATCGTCCCGCCGGGCTCCGATGTCGGTCGTCTCGACCAGCAGTACAACCCGCCGGCGGTGCTCGAGCCGGTGCTCCGCCGGCGTCCGGCCGCCGACCGCTCCGCCGCCTAGTCGGCGGGGTGGTTCCGGCCCCGCGCGTCAGTCGATGCGGAGCTCGAAGCCCTCGTCGGTCGGGACCACGGCGACGTGCGTGAGGTCGTCGACGTGCACGGTCGGGGCGTGGGCGCCGGCGTACGGACCGATGCCGATCACGCGCATGCCCGCCGCGTGGGCGGCCTGGATGCCGGCGCCGGAGTCCTCGAACACGACGCAGTCCCCGGGGTCGATGCCGAGGGTGCGGGCGGCGAGGAGGAAGCCCTCCGGATCGGGCTTCGAGGCCGAGACGTTCTCCGCCGTCACGGCGAGTTCGGGGACCGTGAGCCCGGCCTGGCCCATCCGCGCGGTCATGAGGGCGACGTTGGCGGAGGTGACCACCGCGTGCGGGAACGGCTGCAGCGCGGCGAGCAGCTCATCGGCGCCCGGGATGCCGATCACACCGTCCACGTCGGAGGCCTCGGTGGCGAGCATGACCTCGTTCTCGCGGAGGTTGATCGCGTGGTCGCGCTCGGGGAGCAGGATCGCCATGCTCTGGTGCCCCTGGCGCCCGTGGACGGTGCGGAGCACGGTCTCCGGGTCGATCCCGTGCGGCTCCGCCCAGGCGAGCCAGAGGCGCTCCACGACGGCGGTCGAGTCGACGAGGGTCCCGTCCATGTCGAGGAGGGCGGCGCGGGCGTGGAGGATCTCGGTCACTCCCTCAGGCTAACCCCCACGCCGTCGACCCACCCCCTTTCGCACGCCCCGGCCCCCTGCGAACGCGCGCAAGGGGCCGGGAGGAACGCAACGGGGTGGGTCGACGGGGAGTCAGCCCCCGAGGTAGGCGCGGTGGAGGAGGGCGGGATCGTCTTGGAGGGCCTGCGGCGCACCCTGGAACGACACACGGCCGCCGGCGACGACCACCGCCTCCTGCGCGAGACCGAGTGCGAGTTGCGTGAACTGCTCCACCAGCAGCACCGCCACCCCGGACTCCGCGATCGACGACACGATCGGCATCAGGCGCAGGAACACCACCGGCGCGAGGCCCAGGGACATCTCGTCGATGAGCAGTACCCGGGGCTTCGCCGCGAACGCGCGTGCCAGCACCACCATCTGCTGCTCCCCACCCGACAGCAGCGCCGTGGGGGAGTCGATGCGCTTCTCCAGCTCCGGGAACTGCGCGAGCACGGCCTCGATCTCCCCGGCGGTGCGCGCCGTGAGGGAGAGGTTCTCGCGCACGGTCAACGACGGGAACACGGCCCGCCCCTGCTCGATGTGCACGATCCCGCGCCGGGCCCGCGCCACGCGGGAGAGCCGGTCGATCGGCTCCCCGTCCAGCAGGATCGACCCCGCCGAGTGCGGCGTCACGCCGGACACGGCCTCGATCAGGCTCGTCTTGCCCGCCCCGTTGGGGCCGACCAGGGCCAGGACCTCGCCCCCGGCGACCCGCAGCGAGACGTCCGAGATGACAGGCCCGGCGCCGCGGCTCACCGTGACGCCGTCGAGCACCAGTGCGCTCATTTTAGCAGCTCCGTCTCTCCCATGTACGCCTTGACGACGTCGGGGTTCGCGAGGACCTCCGCCTGCGGGCCGCTCGCCAGGACGCGGCCGAAGTCGAGGACCGTGAGGGTCGGGCACACCGAGCGGACCAGATCCAGGTCGTGCTCGATGATGATGAGGGCCACGCCGTAGCGCCCGGGAAGTTCGCGGAGGCGAGCAGCGAGCGCCAGATGCTCCTCGTGCGAGAGGCCGGCGGCGGGCTCGTCGAGGATGAGCAGGCGCGGGCGGGCGGCGACGTTCGCCGCGACCTCCACGAGCCGCCGGGTGCCGACGTCGACGCTCGAGAGGCGCGCCCGGGCCGGCGGGCACCCGAAGAACGCGAGGACCTCGTCGATGTCCGCCGCGGCGAGCCGCCGTCTGGCCACGAAGCGCACGTAGCCACCCACGGTCAGCGCCGGAGGCACGCGGTCCTGCTGGAAGGTCCGTCGCAGTCCGAGTCGCGCGCGCCGGGTGGGGGAGAGCCCGGCGAGGTCGCGGTCGCCGAGGAGCACGCGGCCCTCGTGCTGGGGGAGGAAGCCGCTGATGGCGTCGACGAAGGTCGACTTCCCGGCGCCGTTCGGCCCGATGAGCCCCATGATCGAGGCGGCGGGCACCGTGAACGAGACGTCGTCGAGGGCCTTGAGCGCCCCGAACTGCACGGTCAGGCCGTCGACCGTGAGCACCGGGGCGCCGTCGAGGGCGGCCTCGTCGACGGTGGCCGTCGTGGTCGTGGTGATCGCCGTCGCATCGGTTCCCGCGTCCGGCGGGAGCGCCGTGAGCTCCGCGGTGGCCGTGCGCCGGTCGGCCCGCCGGTACAGGAGGTTGCGGATGCCCTGGCCGAGGTTCGTGCCGCTCGTGAGCGCCTGCACCCCCAGCACGCCGAACACGACGAAGCCCCAGTCCTGCGGCACGCCCCAGCGCTTGAGCAGCTCCGGCACGAGCACCCAGAGCAGTCCGCCGAAGATGGCCATGTCGATGAGGTGCGCGCCGGACATGATGGCCAGCACGTACAGGGCGAGGGACTGCAGCGGTGTGAAGCTCGAGGCGAAGGGGAGCTGCACCTGACCGGCGAGCAGCCCGCCGGAGATGCCGCCGAGGGCCGCCGACACCGCGAACGCCGTGAGCTTCGCGGTGCGCACGCTCTGCCCGGCCGCGGCCGTGCCCCGCTCGGAGAACGCGACGGCCTTCCAGCTCGCGCCCCACCGTCCGCGCTGCAGGAAGAACACCGCCAGACCGCAGACGGCGAGCACGACGATGGAGAGGAAGAAGAACTCCCGGTCGCTCCCGAACAGCGCCGGGCGCTCGATCGCGATGCCGTCCGCGGAGCCGGGGAACTGGATCTGCACGAGCGTGACGTCGGCCGCCGCGGCGAAGCCGAGCGTCACCACCGCGAGGTTCACCCCGCGCAGCCGCAGGGCGGGGAGCCCGACGAGGATGCCGACGAGACCGGCCGCGACACCGCCGAGCACGAGCCAGACGAGGAAGCCGCCCGGCGCCTGCATCACGTTCAGCAGCGAGACGATCCACGCCCCGACCGCGGCGAACGTGAGCTGGCAGAGGGCGATCATGCCGGCCGAGCCGGTGACGATGCCGAGGCCGAGGATCGCGATCGCGGCCGTGACGGCGCTGATCGCGAGGAAGACGAAGTAGCCGGGAAGGGCGGCGCTGAGGAGCGCGCCCACGCCGATGCCGACGACGGCGACGGCGAACGGCCAGGTGATCCGGAACCAGGGGCGGTCAGCGAGCGGCATCCCACACCTCCTTGCGTTGCGTCCACAGCAGCAGGACGACGATGAACAGGAACGGCAGGAAGTTGCGCACGAGCGCCACTTCGTCGATCTGCGCGACGAGTCCGCCGAGGACGCCGAGGAGCAGCCCGCCGACGACGGCGAGGTCGAGCCGGCGGAAGCCGCCGAGGAGCGCGGCCGCCGCAGCCGGGACGATGAGCATGGACAGGCTCGTGGCGTCGTTCGACTGCGAGGGCGCGACGATGATGATCGCGATGGCGCTGATGATCCCGGTGACGAACCAGACGGCGATCGACAGCGGCCGGGAGCGGATGCCGAGCAGCTCCGCCGTGGTCGGCCGCTCCGAGAGCGCGCGCAGCTGGGTGCCGACCCGGGTGCGGCGCAGCACGATGCGGACGGCGACGGCGGTGACGACCGCCATCGCCACCGTCGCGACGGTGACCTGGCTGATCACCACGCCGCCGAAGGAGAACGCGGGGCCGGCGATGATCGGGGTGAAGGGCTGCGGCTTGTTGCCGAACAGGATGAACGACAGGGAGATGAGCAGCAGGAGCGGTCCGACCGTCATGGCCGAGCGGGTCGTCGTCGAGGCCTCCGACAGCCAGGTCGCGGCGATGAACCCGATCGCTGCGGCGAGCACGCCCGCGACGAGGACGCCGAGGATCGAGCCCAGCCAGATGGGCAGCCCGATCTCGCGGACGAACCACACGGCGGTGAAGGCCCCGAACATGCCGGTCGCGGCCTGGGCGAAGTTCACCACGCGCACGAGGCGCGACATGAGGGTGAGGCAGACGCCGAGGACGGCGTAGAGGCCGCCGGCGGCGAGACCGGCGATGGCGCCTTGGAGCATGAGGCGTCCTTTCTGGTGAGGGGCCCTTCGACAGGCTCAGGGACCCAGATGTGGGTCGCTGAGCCTGTCGAAGCGCGGGACCCCGGGTGGGTCGCTGAGCCTGTCGAAGCGCGGGACTATTCGCCGATCCGGAGCCAGTCGTCGGCGACCTTCTCCCAGGCGTTCGTGCCCGACTTCAGGATGATCGGCCAGCCCGCGGTGTTCTGCGTGCCGAAGGCGTAGGGCGTGCCCACCATCGGGTTCTCGATCGGGTCCATGCCCTTCAGCGCCTCGGAGACGCTCTCCCGGGTGATGTCACCGTCGATGCTCTTCAGCACCTCGATGAAGTACGTCGCCGCGAGGTAGCCGCCCTGGCTGAACGAGGTGAGTGGGATGTCGTTCTCCTCCATCAGCGCCCGCCAGTCCGCGTTGATGTCGCTGTCGTCCGTGAACGGGTAGAACTCGGCGGGGACGTAGATGCCGGCACCCGCGTCGTCGATCGCGTCGGCGAAGTTCTCGCTGTAGACGCTCGTGAGGTAGAGCCAGGTCACGTCGTCCCAGCCCTGCGCGTTCGCGGCCTTGACCTGTCCGATCGCGTCGGGCTCGACCGGGTTGATCGCGAGGGCCTTGCAGCCCTGATCGCGCGCCTTGACGATGTAGGGCGTGTAGTCGGAGGCGCCGTACGGCACGGTGTCGTCGACGTACTTCGGCTCCTTGCCCGTGATCTCGGTCCAGGTGTCGATCGCCGCCTGGTAGGTCGGACGGGTGGAGCCGGCGATCTCCAGCAGGATGCAGATGTCGTCGAGTCCGAGCACCTCGGAGCCGTACTGCAGCGTGAGGGTCATGTCGTTGAACGGGCCGACGTTGGCCGGCGAGATGTTCTCGCTGTCGAAGCAGCCCGTGTCGACGCCGATGCCGGGCACCGAGAGGATGCCCTCCTGCTCGTAGTACTTCGCGTTGATCTCGCACTCGATGAGGCTCGCGGAGCCCACGAGTGCGACGGCTTCGTCGCTGCCCACGATCTCCCGCGCCGAGGCGGTGGCCGTGGCGGGGTCGCCCTTGTCGTCGAGCATCTTGTACTCGATCTTTCGGCCGTCCAGGCCGCCTTCCTTGTTGAACGCGTCGAAGACGGCGGCGGCCGCCTGCGAGGCCTCCGGGAACGTCGCCGGACCGCTGATCGTGTTCACGGAGCCGACGACGATGGGGGCGCCCTCGCCCCCGGCTCCGTCGCCACCGGCGCAGCCGGCGAGAGCGAGGGCGGCCACGGCGATGACCGCCGCGGTGCCGGATGCTCGTCTGTTCATGTGCTTCCTGCCTCTCCTGTTCGGGTCGTGCTGTCAGCTCGAAGGCTGGGTGTCGGTGCTCGTCGACGGTGCGCGCAGGGCGCGGTTCACGAGCTCCGTGTCGGTGAACTGCTCGAAGGCGACGATCTCGCCGCCCGCCACGCGCCAGACGTGGGCCACCCGGGCGGCGAAGAACCGCCCGGTGCGCTTGTAGGTGCCGGAGTATGTGCCGATGCCGACCACGACATCGCCGCCGTCGACGACCTCGTCGATCGCGACGGTGTAGTCGTCCCACTCCTCCTGGATGCGGCCGAAGACGTTCTCGGCGACCGCGTCCGGGCCGATGTAGGTCCCGGCGTAGGGGAACCCGGCGGCCTCCGTCCACTCGATGTCGGCCGCGAAGGGCGCGAGCATGCCGTCCAGGTCGCCCCGGTCGTTCGCGGCGTAGTGGTCGCGGATGAGGTCTGCGTTGCTCATGTGCTCTCTTTCGTTCCGGGGCCCTGTGCCCGTCGAGGGTGGGTCCCTGCGCCTGTCGAAGGGTGGGTCCCTGCGCCTGTCGAAGGGTGGGTCCCTGAGCCCGTCGAAGGTTGGGTCCCTGAGCCTGTCGAAGGGTCGAAGGGTCGAAGGGTCGAAGGGTCAGACGGGCTGCGCGTCGGGGTAGGCGACGGCGCCCAGGGGGTAGATGTGCCCGCCGGCGCGGGAGTGCTCGGACTCGCCGTCGCCGTTGAGTCCGAGGAAGATCCCCGTCGTCATGAGCTGGTAGCCGAGGTCGTGGAGCCAGACGCTCGCCACCGCGATCCGGAACTCGCGGAAGCAGAACAGGTAGAGACCGTCCGCGAACTTCCACACCGTGGAGAGGTCCATGTCGCCGTGACCGCGCTGGACGCCCTCGAGGCACTGCCACGCGTAGCGCTGGCTGGAGACGTAGACGTGCTCGTACAGGTGGTGGGGGCTGTAGCGGTAGACGTTCCGCTTGCCGATGAGGTCGCGGCTCGGACCGGGGACCTCTCCGGTCGCGGGGCCGGCGTCGGTGGTCGCGGCCCAGAAGTCCTGCCCGACCTGCGGCGTGCCCTCGACGGCCTCCGCCGCGATGCGGGAGCGGATGACGGTGGCGCGGTGGGTCGTGGTGGAGAAGACGACGGTGAGGGCTTCGCGCTCGCGGGTCTCGAAGGGGATGTTCACGAAGACGACGTCGTCGCGCACGCGGACCGCGTCGTACGTGTCGCGTCCCGAGGAGCCCAGTCCCTCCCAGGTCACGGAGTCCTCGTCGAAGCGGAGCGCGAGCGTGGTGTCGTCATCGAGGGTGAGCGAGAGCGCGGTTCCGGCGAGCGTCGTGCTCGGCAGGCGGAAGGTGTCGATGCCCGCGGCGAACTCGTCGTACGTGCGCCATTCGTCCAGAGCGGGGTCGGTGGAGATGTCGGTCATGAGGGTCCTGACGTCGCACACGGCGGGGCCTCGTCGCCCCGGGCACCGCGTCGTCGCGATGCGCTTGCCTCATGCTCCGGCCGGCCCGGGGGAGCCCTCAAGCGCGCGGAGTCCATCCCGCACCGACAGTCAACCGGCGTGCCCTCCCGGGCAAGTCCCGCCCCCGCGGAGCTTCGCCCTCCCGGTTCCGTCCCCGGCCCCCGTGCGGGATCAAAACCGCCCCTGCCGCGCCCAACGGCGGCCCGTTCCTGATCCCGCACCGGTGCGTCCCACCGGCCGCCGCCCCGGTGCGGGACGGAAACCGCCCCTGCCGGACGCGTTTGGGGTGCGTTCCTGATCCCGCACGGGCGTCCCGCGTGCGGCCGCCCCGGTGCGGGACGGAAAACGCCCCTCCCGGACGCGGATGGGGTGCCTTTCTGATCCCGCACGCGGGAGTCAGTCGTGTCCTCTGGCGCGCGGGAGTCGCGCTCTTCCGCGCACGGCGTGCCTTTCATCGGAGCGGGATCGAAAACGTCCCTGCCGGACGCGGGTGAAGTGCGTTCCTGATCCCGCACCGGCGTCCCGCGTGCGGCCGCCCCGGTGCGGGACGGGAAACGCCCCTGCCGGACGCGTATGAGGCCCGTTCCTGATCCCGCACCCGAACGCGGTGTACCTCCGGTGCACGGGAGTCGTGCCCTTCCGTGCAGGGCGTGCCGCTCGTCGGTGCGGGGTCGAAACTGCACCTGCCAAGGGCGTCAGGGGTGCGTTCTTGATCCCGCGCGCGGGGCGGGGGACGGTGCGGGATCAGGAACGTGCGCGGGGCGAGCGCTGGCGGGGCGGTTTTGATCCCGCGGGCGACGGGGACGACGGGAAGAAC
>NZ_QCXO01000012.1:0-11147 GCF_023383675.1 Microbacterium sp. ER1 | reverse complement strand
CCCCCACTCCGTCTCCGTCTCCCCCTCCTCCCCTCCGTCTCCGTCTCGTCCTGTCTCCCCGTTTCACCTGCACGACCTCGCCACGCCCGCACGCCCGTTCCGGCCTCCCCGTCGTGCCCTCGTCCCCCCGTCGCGCATCCGTCCCTCGTCGTGCCCCGTCCCCCGGGGACGGTCCCCTCGGGCTGACCGTCCCCGGCCCGAACGACTCCACTCGGCCATCCGGTTTCACCTGCACACCCCTGCCACGACTGCACGACCGAACTACCCATCCGGCCACACATCGGTCCCCACGTCGTGCATCCGTCTCACAGTCGTGGATCCCTCAGGCCGACCGCCCCCGTGCCGAACGACTCCACTCGGCCCTCCGGTTTCACCTGCACACCCCTGTCACGACTGCACGACCGAACCGCCCATCCGGCCACGCATCGGTCCCCGCGTCGTGCATTCGTCCCTCGTCGTGTCCCTTCCCAGACCCAGACCCAGACCCCAGACCCATCCCGGGCGCAGACCTAGACCCCAGACCCACCCGACTCCGGACCCGGTTCGTCTGCACGACCCCGATACGGGTGCACGAGGAAACCGGGGATCCGGTCGTGCAGTCACCCCGGGGTCGTGCACCCGGACCCACGGACCACGGACCACGGACCCACGGACCGGAGTCCCCCCGGACACGACGAAGCCCCCCGCCCGAAGGCGAGGGGCTCCGTCGTGCGGGTCACTCGTAGAGGACCGCGGCGATCTTGTCGTCCTCGATGTTGTTCTTGTCGTACCAGTAGGAACCGGTGTCGTAGAACTCCTCGACGTCGTCGCCGTTGGCCGCGTCGTAGGCCGCCTGCACGACCTGGGCGCCGATGCCGATCGGGTCCTGCGTGATGGCGCCGGCCATGGTGCCGTCCTTGATGGCGTTGATCTGGGCCGCACCGGAGTCGAAGCCGACGATGGTGATCTTGCCCTTCTCGAGGCCGAGCTCGTTCACGGCGTTCACGACGCCGATGGCCGAGCCCTCGTTGGTGCCGTAGATGCCCTTGAGGTCGGGGTGGGCCGCGATGAGCGTCTTGGCGATGTCGGCCGACTTCAGGTGGTCGCCGTCACCGTACTGGATGTCGACGATCTCGATGTCGGGGTAGTCCGCCTCGATCTTCTCGACGAAGCCGTCGCGACGCTCGACACCGGTCGAGTTGATCTGCGAGTGGCCGACGATGGCGACCTCGCCCTCGCCGCCGATCAGCTCGGCCATGTGCTCGGCCGCCAGCGCGCCGGCGACCTTGCTGTCCGTCGCGGAGAGGCTGAGTCCGACGTCGCCGTTGCACGGGGCGTCGAAGTAGACGACGGGGATGTCCTTCGACTTCGCCTGCTCGAGCGGGGCGACGCACGCCTCGGGGTCGAGGGCGGCGTAGGCGATGGCGTCCGGGTTCTTGTCGATCGCGGCGGTCAGCATCTCGAGCTGCTGCGCGATCTCGGTCTCGGCGGCCGGGCCCTCGAAGGTGATCTTGACGCCCAGCTCCTGGGCCTTCTCCTCCGCGCCCTTCTTGACGGCCTGCCAGAACTGGTGCTGGAAGCCCTTCGAGACCATGGCGATGTACATCTCGCCGTCGCCACTGCCGGTGTCGCCGCCCGAGCCCTCTTCGATCACGTCGCCGCCGCCGGCACAGCCGGCGAACACGAGCGCGGATGCGGCCACGAGTGCCGCGAATGCGGTCTTCTTGCCGAATTTCATGGAAACTCCGTTGTTCTGTGTGGGTGCCGGCCAGGACCGGCGGGTGGACATTCGTGGTGCCTGTGCGGAGGGTTCCGCGGGGTCCGGCCGGAGCCGGGGACGGCGGCGGGCACGGGTTTCGCCGCCGCCGTGTCTCAGGTCCGCTGGCGGTTGCGCAGCGAGTCGAGGAAGACGGCCAGCAGGACGACGACGCCGACGACGATGTTCTGCCACTCGGGCTGGATCGACATGATCCGGAGGCCGTTGACGAGGACGCTCATGATGAGCGCACCGATCACGGTGCCGAGGATCGAGCCGCGGCCGCCGAGCAGCGAGGTGCCGCCGATGATCACGGCCGCGATGGCCTGCAGCTCGTAGCCGGTGCCGATCTGCGGCTGCGCCGAGTCGAGGCGGGCGGCGATCACGATGCCCGCGATGCCGGTGAAGGCGCCGGCGAACATGTAGATGAGGATCGTCCAGCGGCGGGTGTTGACGCCGGAGAGGCGCGTGGCCTCCTCGTTCGATCCGATCGCGAAGGTGTACCGGCCGAGCAGCGTCTTCGACAGCACGAGCCAGGCGACGATCGCGAGGGCCGCGGTGATGAGCACCGCGTTCGGGATGCCGGGGATGAGCACGCCGAGCGCGATCTTCTTGAAGTCGGGAGCCGAGGTCGAGAAGTAGATCGGCGCGACGTTCGAGATCACGAGGGCGAGGCCGCCCGCGATCATCATCATGGCCAGGGTCGCGATGAACGGAGGCAGTCGCAGGAACGTGATGTTGACGCCGTTCACCAGCCCCATGAGCACACCGGTCGCGATGCCGCCGAGCACGCCCACCCACACCGGCAGGCCGAGGTTGGTGATGAGCACACCGGTCATCACCGCGCAGAGCGCCATGCCGGTGCCGATCGACAGGTCGATGCCGCCCGTGATGATGACGAACGTCGTGCCGAGGGCGAGGATGCCGATGACCGCGGTCGACAGCAGCACCGTGGCGATGTTGCTGAAGGTGAAGAAGTTCGGGCTGGCGATCGAGAAGAAGATGACCAGGACGATCAGGGTGCCGAACGCGAGCGACTGCTGGAACTGCCGCTTGAGGAACCCGGCGACGTCGCGCTTGTCGGTGTCCTCGTTGACGGCCGTCTGGATGATCGTCGTCGTCGACGATCCGGACTGCTGTGGGGTGCTCATCAGTCTTCCTCCCCGTGGGCTGCGAGTTGCATGATCTTCTCCTGGCTGGCTTCCTCGTTGCGGAGCGTCCCGGTGATGCGACCGTTCGCGAACACGGCGATGCGGTTCGCGACCCGGAGGATCTCGGGGAGCTCCGACGAGATGACGATGATGGACTTGCCCGCGTCGGCGAGCTGCTGCATGAGGCGGTAGATCTCCTCCTTCGCGCCGACGTCGATGCCTCGCGTCGGCTCGTCGAAGATGAGGATGTCGCAGTCGCGCATCAGCCACCGGGCGATGACGACCTTCTGCTGGTTCCCTCCGGAGAGGAGCTTGACGACCTGGTTGACCGAGGGGGTCTTCACCCGCAGCTGCTGCACGTACTCCTTGGTGCGGTTCTTGGCCTTGCTGTCGCCCATCCACCCGATGCCGTTGGCGTAGGAGCCGAGCGACGCGAGCACGGTGTTGAAGGTGACGTCCTGCTCGAGCATGAGGCCGAGCAGCTTGCGGTCCTCGGAGAGGTAGCCGACGCCGTGCTTGACCGCGTCCGCGGGCTGCGCGATGCGGACGGTACGCCCGCCGATCGTGATCGTGCCGCCGTCACGGTGGTCCGCGCCGATGACGGCACGGGCGGTCTCCGTGCGGCCGGCGCCCATGAGGCCGGCGAATCCGAGGATCTCGCCCTTGTGCAGCTGGAACGACACGTCCTTGAGGAGCTTCCGCGTGGAGAGCCCCTGCACGTCGAGCACGATCGGGTCATTGAGGTGCTCCCGCGCCTGCGGGCGGGTGCCCTCGTCGATCACGCGGCCGACCATCATCTCGATGATCGTCGGAATCGTGATCTCGGACTTGTCGAGTGATCCGATGTATGTGCCGTCGCGGAGCACGGTCACCCGGTCCGCCAGGCGGCGCAGCTCGTCCATGCGGTGCGAGATGTACACGATGCCGGTACCACGGGCCTTGAGCTGCTCGATGAGGACGAAGAGGGTCTCGACCTCACTGTCGGTGAGGGCCGACGTCGGCTCGTCCATGATGAGGACCTTGGCGTTGAAGGACAGCGCCTTGGCGATCTCGACCATCTGCTGCTCGGCCACCGTCAGCTCGCCCACGCGCTGGCGCGGGTCGAGGTGGATGTCGAGGCGCTGCAGCAGCTCGGCCGTCTGCCGGTTGAGCTTCCGCTCCGACAGGAACGGGCCCGTCGTGGGCTCGCGGCCGACGTAGATGTTCTGCGCGACCGTGAGGTCGGGCATCAGGTTGAGCTCCTGGTGGATGATCGTGATCCCCAGCTCCTGCGCCTGCAGCGGGCTGGTGAGCTCGACCTCCTGCCCCTCGAACGTGATCGTGCCCTCGTCCTTGGTGTAGATCCCGGAGAGGATCTTCATCAGGGTGGACTTGCCGGCACCGTTCTCACCCACGAGCACGAGCACCTCGCCGGCGCGCACCTCGAGATGCACGTCCTTCAGCGCCTGGACACCGGGGAATCCCTTGCTGATCCCCTCGACCCTCAGGATGGGTCCACTCATGCGCTCACCTGCTTCCTTGAAGGTTCTGTCGCGATTGCGGCGGACCGTTCCGCCGTAAACATCGGATCAATTCTGCGACCTGCACCCGGGTCAGTGCAAGTTGTATCTAAATGTATCTAACGATCGGCGGCGAGGGAAGACCTGTAATAACATCTTGGTCTCGAACCGCCGCCCGAGCGTCAGTGGAGGCGGATCGAGTCCACCGCTACGAGCTTGTCGCGGATGTAGGCGTTCGCGTGCGCACCCAGCTCGTCGTTGTCGGTCCAGAGGTTGCGCCAGATGCCGAGCATGCGGCTGAGGTCGGGCGCCACCACCGCCGAGGAGAACGACTCGAACACGATGGGGCCGTCGTAGCCGATGCGCCCGAGCGCCTTGAAGAACGTGTCGAAGTCGACCGTCCCGGTGCCGAGATAGCCGCGGTGGCTCTCGCCGATGTGCACGTACCGCAGGGCGGGAGCCGCATCGAGCACCGGCGCGAACATATCCGACTCCTCGATGTTCATGTGGTACGTGTCCAGGTGGATCCCGAGGTTCGGGCGGTCGACCTCGCCGAGGAACGCCAGCGCCTGCCGTGCGGTGTTCAGCACGTTGGTCTCGTAGCGGTTGACGACCTCGAGCGAGACCGAGACCCCCCGCTCGGCGGCATGGTCGGCCACCCGGGCGATCGTGCGACGGCTCGATGCGAGACCCTCGGGCGTGACCGGATCCATGTACTTCTTCATCGCGCTGTAGATCACCCCGCAGAAGTGCGTACCGCCGAGCTCGGCGAGCACGTCGATCGCGCGGAGCAGGAGCGCCTCGCCCGCGGCGACCACGACAGGGTCACCGCTCGTGATGTCGGTCTCGTCGGAGAGCCCGAGCGAGGCGCTGACCGCGAGTCCGTGCTCCGCGAGGGCGGCCTGGGCGGCGGCGACGTCGAACGAGAACGGGTCCATCAGCGGGAACTCGATGAGGTCGAAGCCCGCCTGCTTCGTCTTCTCGACCGCGAGCCGGATGCCGTCCGCGTCGAAGGTCCCCGTCCAGACGAGTCCGTGGCAGCCGGTGTTCATGAGCGCTCCTCCGGCGGGTGTCCGGCACCGTCGCCGCGCGGACTTGGCACGTTACAAGCCCGGTGTGCGAGTCACGCTACGTCGCCATCCGTCGGGGTGTCAAGAACTTTCTTGGCACGTTACAACTGGTCCGCTAGCCTGGGCCTCATCCGGCCGCGCCTGCGGTCCATCGCCGAAGGAGGCCCATGTCCGCGAGCGTGAAGGATGTCGCGGCTCTCGCGGGGGTGTCGGCATCGACCGTGTCGAACTACCTCAACCACCCGCACGTCCTCGGGGCCGCCAGCCGGGAGCGGGTGCGGGCGGCGATCGCCGAGCTCGGCTTCGTGCCGAACGAGTCGGCCCGCCAGCTCCGCGCAGGATCGAGCAAGGCCCTCGCCCTCATCCTCCTCGACGCCTGGCTGCCCTACTTCAACGACCTGTCCCGCGGCGTCGACGACGTGGCCCGTGAGGGCGGCTGGTCGCTCTTCTTCAGCGACAGCGCCCGCGATGCCGCCCGCGAGGAGCAGAACATCGACATGTTCGAGGCCCACCGGGTGCAGGGCATCGTCATCTACCCGCGCGGCGATGTCGTGCCACGGCTGGAACAGCTCGCGACTCGCGGGATCCGCTCGGTGGTCGTCGGCCCCATCCGGGATTCGCCCTCCGTCGCCGCGGTCACCTTCGACGACCGCGGCGGCGGACGGCTGGCCGGCGAGCACCTGCTCTCCCTCGGCCGTCGCCGCATCCTGTTCCTCGGAGCCCCGACGGTGAGCCAGTCGAACGATCGTCTCGCCGGGCTGCGCGACGCGGTGGCGGGGACCGACGCCCGTATCTCCGTCCTCGACGTCGAGCATCTCACGACCGAAGACGGCCTCCGGGCCGGGGCGCACCTGACGGATCTCCCGGCGGAAGAGCGTCCCGACGCGGTCTTCGCCGCGAACGACGGGGTGGCCC
Organism: Microbacterium sp. ER1; assembly: GCF_023383675.1. Classification (NCBI taxonomy): domain Bacteria; kingdom Bacillati; phylum Actinomycetota; class Actinomycetes; order Micrococcales; family Microbacteriaceae; genus Microbacterium; species Microbacterium sp. ER1. The sequence goes on along the minus strand of NZ_QCXO01000012.1, from coordinate 4,777 downwards.
TCGGCGTGCTGACACAGCTGCTCCGCCACGGCATCCGGGTGCCGGAGGAGATCGCCCTCGTCGGGTTCGACGACGTGGCCGCCGCACACCAGGGCGTGGTGCCGCTGACGAGCATCCGGCAGCCCGGCTACGAGATCGGTCGCGCCGCCGGGGCCGCGCTGCTGCAGCTCCTCGCCGATCCGACCGCCGCGCCTCCGGCACCCACGCCGTTCCCCGCCGAGCTCATCGTGCGGGAGTCGACCGTCGGGCGCTGAACCCCCGGGTCAGGCCGAGGGGTGGCCGACCACACCCTTCCGGAGGAGTGCGTTGCCGTACTTGCGCGTCTCTCCCGTGCGCACCATGAGGTACGTCTCCTTCGCCACCTCGTAGTACGCGAAGCGCTCGACGAAGCGCGTGGTGTCGAGTTCCGTGCCGGCGGCGGCCATGAGTTCGCGCTGCACGTCCAGCACCTCGCCGTCGGCAGAGGTCATCAGATCGATGCCCGGCGCGTCGTCGAGCGGCAGCACGCTGCGGATGGCCGCGACGACCTCGGGCGTGGTGGTGCCGGGAAGATCGACCACGCGCGCCCCGAGACCCCAGGCCGGGAAGTGCGCGTCGGCGACGACCACGGCGTCGGAGTGCCCCATCCGGTCGAGATGCAGCAGCAGCTCCCCGGTCAGCAGCGGGTGGATTCCTTCGAGCACGGCGGCTCCTCTCGGTGGATGGAGGTCAGGAGGCGGGGATCAGGCCCTCGGCCGCGAGGTTCTCCCACAGGGCCGACGGGATCTCCCGGGCAGCGTACTCCGCGTTCTGCCGGAGCTGCGCCGGGCGACTGCCGCCGACCACCACGGAGCGCACCACGTCGGACTGGAGCGGGAACCGGATCGCCGCGGCCGGCAGGGGCACGTCGTGATCGGCGCACACCGCAGCGATGCGCACGAGGCGGTCCCACAGCTCGTCGGGGAGCTGTCCGTACTCGTAGCGGCCGTCCCTCCGCGGCTCGTTCGCCGCCAGGAGTCCGGAGTTGAACACCGACGCCGCGACGATCCCCGTCCCGGTCTCGCGGCACGCGGGCAGCACGTCGACCGCGGCGGGCTGCTCCAGCAGCGTGTACCGACCGGCCACCATCACGAGATCGAGGTCGGCCGAGCGCACGGATGCCGCGAGAGCCTCCGACACCATCGACCCGATGCCGATCGCGGTCACCTCGCCGTCCGCGCGCAGCTGCTCCAGGGCGGGAAGGGCCTCGGCGAGCGCGAGGTCGAGGTCGTGCCGCTCCGGGTCGTGCAGGTACAGGAGGTCGATGCGCTCGATGCCGAGCCGCTCGCGGGACTCCTCCAGGCTCGTCCGGATGCCGTCCGCCGAGAAGTCCCACACGCGCTGGAGATCGTCCGGCACGTGGAAGTCGTTCGCGGTGTCGAGGCCGCCGGCGTGGTCGGGGTTCGGGCGCAGCAGTCGGCCGACCTTGGTCGAGAGCACGTACTCGTCCCGCGGCTTGGTCTGCAGAAAGGCTCCGAGGCGACGCTCGGACAGCCCGAGGCCGTAGTGCGGAGCGGTGTCGTAGAAGCGGATGCCGCTCTCCCATGCCGCGTCCAGCACCGCCCACGCGTCGTCGTCGGACAGCTCACGGAAGAGGTTGCCGACGTTCGCGGCACCGTAGCCGAGGGTCGGGACGGTCAGGCGGTCAGGCGTGGACATGCGCACCCGTCCAGGTGTACTCCGCGATGCTGTCGGCCTTCATCTCCATGCCCGTGCCCGGTGCGGTGGGAGCCATGTAGGAGCCGCCCTGGATGTCGGTCGGCACGACGAAGTGCTCGTGCAGGTGGTCGACGAACTCGATCAGGCGGCCCTCGCGGGTGCCGGAGACGGCGACGAAATCGAACATCGACAGGTGCTGCACGGCCTCGCACAGCCCCACGCCTCCGGCGTGCGGGCACACCGGCACGTCGAACTTCGCCGCGAGCAGCAGGTTGGCGATGTTCTCGTTGACCCCCGCGACGCGGACGGCGTCGATCTGCATGACCGAGATCGCGTCGGCCTGCAGGAGCTGCTTGAAGATCATCCGGTTCTGCGCGTGCTCACCGGTGGCGACACGGATGGGCGCGACGCCGCGGGCGATCTCGGCGTGGCCGAGGATGTCGTCGGGGCTCGTGGGCTCCTCGATCCAGGCGGGGTCGAACTCGGCGAGCGCGTTCACCCATTCGATCGCCTCGGACACCTCCCAGCGCTGGTTCGCGTCGATCGCGATGGGGAAGTCCGGGCCGCACACCTCCCGCGCCTTGCGGAAGCGGCGGATGTCGTCGTCGAGGTCCGCGCCCACCTTGAGCTTGATCTGCGTGAAGCCGTCGGCCATGGCCTCGCGGGCGAGGCGCTCGAGCTTCTCGTCGGAGTAGCCGAGCCAGCCGGGGCTGGTCGTGTATCCGGGGTAGCCGGTGGCGAGGAGCTGCTGCTCGCGCTCGGCCCGGCCGGGCTCCGCCGCGCGCAGGATCTCCAGTGCCTCCTCGCGGGTGAGGACGTTGGTGAGGTAGCGGAAGTCGATGAGGTCGACGAGCTCCTCCGGGGTCATCCGGGCGAGCAGCTGCCAGAGCGGCAGGCCCGCGCGCTTGGCCTTGATGTCCCACAGCGCGTTGACGACCGCGCCGATGGCCATGTGCATGACGCCCTTCTCCGGTCCCAGCCAGCGGAGCTGCGAGTCGCCGATGATCTCGCGGAACGTGCCGCCCATGTCGTCGAGCAGCGGCTCGATCTCACGCCCGACGAGGTGCCCGGCGAGCGCGTCGATGGCGGCGACCTGCACGTCGTTGCCGCGGCCGATCGTGAAGACGAAGGCGTGCCCCTCGATGCCGTCGCCGGCGTCCGTGCGGACGATGACGTACGCGGCGGAGTAGTCGGGGTCCGGGTTCATCGCGTCGGAGCCGTCCAGGCTCAGCGACGTGGGGAAGCGGATGTCGGTGGTGTCGAGGGCGACGATACGGCTCACGGGGTTCCTCTCCATGCGCGGGTCATTCTTCCGCGCGGATCTCTTGGAGTGTAAACATCCGATGTCTATACTGTCAACGAGACCGGCCGCTGAGCAGCGGCCTCCCGAACGATCAGGAGAATCATGAAGTTCGCGCGGCTCGGCACCCCGGGGGCGGAGATCCCCGTCCTCCTGGAGGGTGACCGCTACCTCGACCTCCGCCCGGTGACATCCGATGTCAACGGCGACTTCCTTGCGGGGGACTTCGTCGCCCGCGTCGCCGCCGCCCGCGACGCCGGGGAGCTCTCCGAGCTGCCGGACGCCGCGACGATGCGCATCGGCGCCCCGATCGCCCGCCCGAGCGCGGTGATCTGCATCGGGATGAACTACGCCGCCCACGCCGCGGAGTCGGGGTCGGAGCCGCCGACCATCCCCATCATCTTCCTCAAGACGCCCAACACGGTGGTCGGCCCGAACGACGCCGTGACGATCCCGCGGGGGAGCGAGAAGACCGACTGGGAGGTCGAGCTCGGCATCGTCATCGGCACCCGCACCGCGTACCTCGACTCCCCGGACGAGTCGATGGCGCACGTCGCCGGCTTCGTCGCCGCGAACGACGTGTCGGAGCGCGACTTCCAGATGGCGGTCTCCGGCGGGCAGTGGTCGAAGGGCAAGATCGCCTTCGGCTTCAACCCCACGGGTCCGTGGTTGGTCACGCCGGACGAGGTCGACCACCAGGCGCTCGGCCTCCGCAGCTTCGTGAACGGCGAGCCGCGACAGGACTCGAACACGAGCGACATGATCTTCACGGTCGAGCAGATCGTGCACCACCTGTCGCAGTATGTGACGCTCGAGCCCGGTGACCTGATCCTCACCGGCACCCCGCAGGGCGTGGCTCTGTCCGGCAAATACCCCTACCTCAGCGCGGGCGACGTGGTCGAGATCGAGATCGACGGCCTCGGCCGCCAGCGCCAGGACTTCATCGCATGGGAGGCAGAGAAGTGACCCTTCGACAGGCTCAGGGACCCGACGGCGGCACGGAAGGACTCGTGGCCATCGTCACCGGTGGCGCGTCCGGCATCGGTGCGGCGATCGCCGATCGTCTGCACGCGGACGGCGTCACCGTCGCGGTCCTCGACCGCGACACCACCCACGCCGACGAGCGCTTCGCCGCGTTCACCGCCGATGTCTCCGACCGCGCGAGCGTGGACGCCGCCGTCGCCGCCGTCGCCGAGCGCTTCGGCCGCATCGACATCGTCGTCAACAACGCCGGCATCGGCGCACAGGGCGACATCGCCGCGAACGACGACGACGAGTGGGCGCGCGTCCTCTCCATCAACGTCACCGGCATCGCGCGGGTGACGTCGGCGGCACTGCCCTGGCTGCGGAAGTCCCCGGCCGCCGCGGTGTGCAACACGGCCTCGATCGCCTCGACCACCGGGCTCCCGCAGCGGGCCCTTTACTCCGCGTCGAAGGGCGCCGTGTCGGCGCTGACCCGCGCGATGGCCGCCGACCACCTGCGCGAGGGCATCCGCGTCAATGCGGTCAACCCCGGCACGGCGGACACGCCCTGGGTCGGACGACTGCTCGACTCCGCGGCCGACCCCGCCGCCGAGCGGGCCGCGTTGGAGGCACGACAGCCCCACGGACGCCTGGTGAGCCCCGACGAGGTCGCCGCCGCGGTGGCCTACCTCGTGAGTCCCGCCGCGGGCTCCACCACGGGCACCTTCATCGAGGTCGACGGGGGGATGGCGCAGCTCCGCCTCCGCCCCGAGTGACCCGATCTTCCTGACGGCCCGGTGTCTCCCCGCGAGACCCCGGGCCGTCCCCGTCCCGTCC
>NZ_QCXO01000119.1:0-48627 GCF_023383675.1 Microbacterium sp. ER1 | reverse complement strand
CCCGCCTCCCCTGACCCCCCGGACCTCCCTGATCCCGGACCGCCTGCACGACCCGGTTCCGCCCGCACGACCGATACACATCCCAGGTCGTGCGTCCGTCGCCCGGTCGTGCACCCGTCTCCCGACTCCGGACCTACCCCCGGGCTCAGGCACACCCGCACGACGCGGTTCCGCGCGGACGTCCCCGGTTCGGCCCGCACGCCCCGGTTCCGCCCGCACGACCGATACCCACCCTCGGTCGTGCATCCGTCACCCGGTCGTGCATCCGTCACCCGGGTCGTGCACTCGTCCCCTGGTCGTGCATCCGTCACCCGGGTCGTGCACTCGTCCCCAGGTCGTACGTCTCCGCCCCGACGGGGACCCGCGTCCCGAGCCCGCCTACAGATGCACTACCCCGTTCCATCTGCACGACCAGACACTGTCGCCGGTCGTGCATGCGTCCCGAGGTCGTGCATCTGTGACCGCACAGGACCCCCAGCCCCCGGAACCGAACCAGACCCGGGACGAATCCGAACCGGACCCGACCCCATCCCTAGACCCGGCCCGGGGACCGTCGTCACCCCTGGGCGCTGTAGTCCGGGAGCTCCTGCAGGGTCCAGGTGTTGCCGTCCGGGTCGTCGAAGCGCACGAAACGGCCCCAGTCCTGCTCGTCCACGCCCTCGGCCTCCACGCCGAGACCCCTCAGGTGCGCGAGAGCCTCGTCGGCGTCGGGGACGACCACCTGGATGGTGTTCTGCTGCCCGGGCTCCAAGCCGCTGGTCAGCCCCGTGCCGAAGGCGATCGAGCAGGCCGATCCCGGCGGGGTCATCTGCACGAAGCGCAGGCCCTCGTACGGCACCTGATCATGGTCGGCGTGGAAACCGATCTTCACGTAGAAGTCCTTCGCCCGGTCGACATCGCTGACCGGCACGAAGATGAGTTCGATCTTCCAGTCCATCACGCACTCCTCCTGTCGGGCTCCGTCACCCGTCGGCCCTCACAGTACGCGCGGCCTCCGACACCCGCCAGAGGCGTCAGAGCCAGCCCTTGTCGGACGCGATCCGCACCGCCTGCGCCCGGTTCTCGGCGCCGGTCTTGCCGATCGCGGCGGAGAGGTGGTTGCGCACCGTGCCCGCCGACAGGAAGACCTCCGCCGCGATGGCCGCCGCGGATCGTCCGTCGGCGGCCAGCCGCAGCACCTGCCGCTCCCGGTCGCTCAGCGGGTTGGCTCCCTCGAACAGGCTCTCCTCGGCGAGTTTCGGATCGAGCACCCGGAGTCCGGCGTGCACGCGGCGCACGGCCGCGGCGAGCTCCTCGGCCGGGGTGTCCTTCACCACGAACCCACTCGCCCCGGCGTCGAGCGCCGCGCGCAGGTACCCGGGTCGCGCGAACGTGGTCACCACGAGCACGCGCGTCTGCGGGCTGGCCGCGCGGATCCGTTTCGTCGCCTCGACGCCGTCCACCCCCGGCATCTGGATGTCCATCAGACACACGTCCGGCTGCAGCTCCTCCGCCAGGCGCAGCGCCTCCGCGCCGTCCGCCGCCAGGCCCTGCACCTCGAGATCCGGCTCCAGGTCGAGCAGGGCCCCGAGCGCCCCGCGGACGAGGGCCTGGTCGTCGGCGATGAGCAGCCGGATCGGAACCGTCGGGGCCGCCGTCACCACGTCACCTCCACCCGCGTGCCCGCCGCCTCGCCTGGCCGCACGGCGAACCCGGCGCCGGCCGCCGCCGCGCGCTCCCGCATCCCCCGGATGCCGTTGCCCTCGCGATGCCCGGTCGCGGACGCGGGCCCGACACCGTCGTCCTCCACGGTGAGCACGCCCGGAGCGATGCGCACACGGACGGCCGCGGCACCGGAGTGCCGCAGCGTGTTGGTCGTCGCCTCGCGGAGGATCCAGCTCGCCGTGATCGCCTGGACCGGCGAGAGGGCGTCCGGGGTCCCGTCCACGACGAGCGCGATGTCCGCGGCGCGCAGCGAGTCCTCGGTCGACGCGAGCTGCTCGACGAGGGTCGTCGCCCGCGCACCGGCGACGGTCTGCCGCACTCCGGCGATGGCCTCCGCGGTCAGACGTTCGATGTCGGCGAGCTCGGCCTTGGCGCGCTCCAGGTCGGAGTCCATCAGCCGCCGCACGAGCTGGGCCTTGAGTCCGACGACCGTCAGCGAGTGGCCGATGAGGTCGTGCACGTCGCGCGCCACGGCCTCCCGCCCCTCGCTGGTCGCCAGCTCCCTGCCCAGCCGCTCCGCCTCCGCCGAGCGCACGATGAGCCAGGTCGAGACCGTGTTCACGACGCCGAGGAGGGCGACGATCGCGAGGACGGAAAGGTAGGAGAGGTTGTCGGGGATGAGGAAGACGCAGCCGGCCGCCACCACGAGCGCGGCGATGGTCGTGATCCAGTGCCAAGCACGGGTCAGTCCGTACGAGGCGAACGACATGATGAACGGCAGGAAGCTCAGCGCCGACCCGCCCACGGCGGGGATCGTGACCAGCGCGCACGCGATGAGCGCGGCGAACGTGATCCACTGTCGCCGCGAGGGGGTGCGACCGAGGCCGCCTCCGCCGCGCATGCCGTGCAGGAACCCCGTCACATAGAGGACGATGAACGCGACCAGCGCCACCCACCCCGTGACGACCCACGCCGGCGGAGCGGCGGAGGCGAGCAACGCAAGGACCGGATAGATCAGGAACACGAGCCAGACGACCGCCATCAGCCAGCCGAACCGCGCCCAGGGGTCCTTGCCCGTCCCGGATCGGGCGTCCGCCTCCCGGCCTTCCTGCATCGTCATCCGTCCAACCTACTGTCGCGCCGGGGCGCTCACCGTCGTGACCGCGAGCGCCGCACGCCCACCGTCACCAGCACCGCGAAGACGACGAGCCAGACCGCGACGTTGAGGAGCAGCATCCACAGCTCATCCGTCTGCCCCGTCGTCAGCACGCCCTCCGTCAGCGGCCAACGGCTCAGGGCGACGAAGCCGTACAACGGGGTGAATCGGGCGATGTCGAGCATGACGCCGTCGAGCGGCATGAACACGTTGCCGAAGAAGGCGAAGAAGGTCATCGAGATGGACGCGAGCGCGGCGGCGGAGTCGGAGCCGAAGAACAGGCCGACCCCGAGCCCGTAGAGGCCGAACATGAGGCCGATGCCGAGGATGAGGGCGGCGGTCACGACCCACCGCCAGGCGCCGTCCGCCTCCGCGCCGGTGAGCAGCCCGGCGACGAACACCGCGACGAGGGCGAGCGCGGCGAACGACACGGCGGTGAGCAGCTTCGTCAGGGCGTACCCGGTGGTCGTCAGCGGCGTCATCGCGAGCTGCCTTCCCCACCCCTGCTTGGCCTCGGTGGCCGCGAGCGAGGTGAGCGAGCTCATCGCCACCGCGGTGCCGTAGGCCGCCATCGAGACCATCACGGAGAAGGAGACGTTGCCGTTGCCGGCGGAGAGCGTGCCGTACCCCATGCCCGCACCGAAGAGCAGGTACATGGCCACGGGCATGGCGAGGGTGAAGGCGAGCGTGTAGGGGTTGCGCAGTTGGCGCAGCCCCTCGATGCGCAGCATGGTGGGCGAGACGGTCGTGGTCATGTCAGTCCTCCGTGAGGGCGGTGAAGGCGGTCTCGAGCGTGGGGGCGGCGATCTCCAGGTCGCGCGCTCCCCCGTCGAGCAGCAGCCGGGCGGCGGCGTCGGAGTCGGTGGCGCGGAGGCTGAGGCGGTCCCCGTCGACGCGCACACCGGTCACGCCCTCCGCGGCGGTCAGGGCGGCGACCAGCGCGTCCGACACGGCGGGCACGGTGGCCGAGACCGTACGCTCGCCCAGGCTCGCACGGAGCAGGGCGGTGGGCGCGTCCGCGACAACGGTGCCCCGATGCATGACCACCGTGCGGCGGGCGAACTGCTCCGCCTCCTCCAGATAGTGCGTGGCGAACACGATCGTGCGCCCCGCGTCCGCGTCGGCACGCATCACGTCCCAGAAGTGGCGCCGCGCGGTGACGTCCATACCGGCGGTCGGCTCGTCGAGCACGAGGATGTCGGGATCGGAGATCATCGCGAGCGCGAACTTCACGCGCTGCTGCTCGCCGCCCGAGCACTTGGACACCCGGCGGCGCGCGAGACCGGCGAGGTCGGCACGGCGCATCACCTCCGGCACGCGTGCGAGGGCTTCCCGCCCGTACAGCGAGGCGATCAGCCGCACGGTCTCGCCGACGGTGAGGTCGCCGAGCAGCCCCCCGGTCTGCAGCACGGCTCCGATGGCCCCGTTCGCGGTGGCCCGTTCCGGAGCCGCCCCGAGCACGCGCACGGTCCCGCTGCTGGGGGCGGTGAGCCCGAGGAGCATGTCGAGCGTGGTGGTCTTGCCCGCGCCGTTGGGGCCGAGCAGGGCGACCACCTCGCCGCGCCGGATGGAGAGGTCGACACCGTCGACGGCCGGCACGCGGCGCTCGCCGGTGCCGAAGTGCTTGCGCACGTCGATCAGCTCCAGCGCCACGGGTCTGTCATCGACGGCGGGGGACGCGGAGGACGACGCGACGCGCGGTGCCGCCTCCTGCACGGATGTCTCGTTCATGCCTCCAGCCTCGCGCCGGAGCGCGCGGCCGTCCGGAGGGCGGTGTCATCTCCTCGGCATGACACGTGTCATGCCGAGGTTCAGCGCGCGGGAAGCAGCGCCCCGTCCAGGAAGCCCGCCAGCTCGTCCACGCCGTCCACCCCGTCCAGCGGGAGGATCGCGGCGACGTACTGGTCCGGGCGCACGACGATCACGACGCCGTCACGGGACAGCTCCCGCGCCTCGAAGATGTCCGTGCCGCACCACTTGCTCGGGCCGGCCGCGTAGACCTTCTCCCAGTCGGTGAGTCCGAGCGGGCCGGTCTTCGGCTGGAAGAGCTCGGGCGTCGTCGTGACCTCGACCTCCTCGAAGGGCTGCTGATACACGGCCTTCACGTCGAACACGGCGTCGGCGTCGGCGTCCGCCGGGGTGAACCGTGCGAACACGGGCGCGGCGGCCTCCGCCCACGCTGCGAGGGCCTCCCCGGTCCGGTCGCCGAACGCGTAGACCCGCCACCGGCCGTCGGCCTTCGCGTGGTGTCCCAGGTGGACGACGTTGCCGTCCCCGACCCGCACGACCTCCGCCGACTTGAAGCGCTTGCCCAGCGGGTACCCGACGGCGAGCGCCTGGTGGGCGTCCGTGCCGGTGATCATGGAGGACGTGTACTGGGTCATGAACCCGGACGGGAACTCGGCCGTCGCCAGGTAGTACGTGGCCAGCTCGTTCGGGTCGGAGATCTCCTCGGGCTTGCGCGCCATGAGGCTGGACCACTCGCGGTCGAAGTCGATGAGCTGCTGCGCGACGGGACGACGCTCGGCGCCGTACGTGGCCAGCAGCGACTCGGGCGCACGGCCGCTCAGCACGGAACCGAGCTTCCAGCCGAGGTTGAACCCGTCCTGCATCGACACGTTCATGCCCTGGCCGGCCTTGGCGCTGTGGGTGTGACAGGCGTCGCCGGTGAGGAAGACGCGCGGGCTGCGGTCGGCGCCGGGGTCGACGTCGTCGAAGCCGTCGGTCACACGGTGGCCGACCTCGTAGACGCTGTGCCAGGCGACCTGCTTCACATCGAGCGTGTAGGGGTGGAGGATCGCGTTGGCGCGCCGGATGATCTCCTCGATGGGCGTCTGGCGCACGCGGTGGTCGTCGTCCGCCGCGACCTCGCCGAGGTCGATGTACATGCGGCTGAGGTAGCCGCCCTCCCGCGGGATGTGCAGGATGTTGCCGGCCTTCGAGTTGATCGCGCACTTCGTGCGCCAGTCCGGGAAGTCGGTGTTGACGAGCACGTCCATGACGCCCCAGGCGTGCGCGGCGCTCGCGCCGACGTGCGTGCGTCCGATCGCCTGACGCACGCCGCTCCGGGCGCCGTCGCAGCCCACCACGTACTTCGCCCGGACGACGCGTTCGTCGGCCTCGCCGACATGGCGGACGCGCACCTCGACCGGGTACTCGCCCTCCTCGTGCACGGTGAGCCCGAGGAATTCGACGCCGTAGTCCGGCACGATCCGTCCGGGGCCGTCGGCCGCCGCTTCGGCGAAGTAGTCCAGCACGCGGGCCTGGTTGACGATGAGGTGCGGGAACTCGCAGATGTCGTAGGCGTAGTCGGCGGTGCGGGTGGTCCGCACGATCTGATCGGGGTGCTCGGGGTCGGGGCCCCAGAAGTTCATCCAGCCGATGTTGTAGGCCTCCGCGATGATGCGCTCGGCGAAGCCGAAGGCCTGGAAGGTCTCCACGCTGCGGGGCTGGATGCCGTCGGCCTGTCCGAGGACGAGGCGGCCCTCTCGCTTCTCGATGATGCGGGTCGTGATGTCGGGGTACTGCGACATCTGTGCCGCGAGCAGCATGCCCGCGGGCCCGGAGCCGACGATGAGGACGTCGACCTCGTCGGGCAGGGCGGCGGGGCGGTCGATCCCGGTGCCGGCGGCGTCCTGCACGCGCGGGTCTCCGGACACATAGCCGTGGTGGTGGAACTGCATCGTCGTCGATTCCTTCCGGACGTCTTCGTCGGGTGTTGCGCCCAGGAACACCGTGTTCTATATTCGAACACAGTGTTCTACTATTGAACACAGCCTAGACCGGTGCCTCGCGCATCGCAAGGAGAGCCATGTCCGAGCGCCCCGCCGCCCCCGCCTCGCAGACGCTGAGCCGCGGCATCCGCATCCTCGAGGTGCTCGCCGACGCCCGCGGCGCGCTGACCATCGACGACATCGCCGGCCGCCTCGAAGTGCATCGCTCCATCGCCTACCGGCTCCTCCGCACCCTCGAGGATCACGGTCTCGTCACCCGCGACGCGAGCGGCGCCGTGAGCCTCGGCGCCCGCATGGCCGCCCTCGCCGCCGGTGTCGCCCACGACCTCCAGGCCGAGGCCCTGCCGGAGCTCACCGCCATCGCGAACGAGCTCGGCATGACCTGCTTCCTCGCCGTCCTGGACGGGGCCGAGTGCATCACCCTCGCCAGCGTCGAGCCGCGGCACGCCGTCGCCAGCGTCGCCCAGCGGCCCGGCGCGCGGCACTCCGTCACGGTCGGCGCCCCCGGGAAGGCGATCCTCGCACAGCTCGACGGCGCGGAGGTTCCCGTCGCCATCTCCCCCGCCCTGCGCGCCGACGTCGACAGCGCCGCCGCGCGCGGCTACGCCACGAGCCACGACGAGGTCATCCCCACGGTCCAGTCGGTCGCCGTCCCGTTGCGTCTGCGCGGCCAGCGTCCCGCCGCGATCGCGGTCGTGCACGTCGCGACCGACCTGGACGACGGGGAGATCGCCGCGCGCCTCCGGCGCTCCGCCGACCTCATCCGCGAGGCCCTCGAGGGCTGAGCCGGAACGCACGAGAGCGCGCGCCCCTCAGGGACGCGCGCTCTCGTGGCAGGGAGGTCAGACCTTCGCGAGCCCGCGGATCGGGCTGACGGACTGCTCCTCCTCGTGGTCCGGACCGAGCGGGATGCCCGAGCGGTCGCGCAGCAGGAGCGTGGCGACGAGGCCGAGGAGGGTCATGCCCGCGAGGTACCAGGTGACCGCCTCGGTGGAGCCGGTCTGATCGACGATGAACGTCGCGATCGTGGGCGCGAAGGCGCCACCGGCGATCGCGCCGATCGCGTACGAGATGGAGACGCCGGAGAACCGGATGCTCGCGGGGAACAGCTCGGTGTACAGCGCCGCCTGCGGCCCGTAGGTGAAGCCCAGGCCGATCGTGAGGATCGCGAGACCGGCGAACAGCAGCCCCACCTCGCCGGTGTTGACGAGCGGGAACAGCGTGAACACGCCGACGAGCTGGAGCACCCAGCCGATGAGGTAGGTCGTGCGACGGCCGATGCGGTCGGACACCCAGCCGGCCAGCAGCGTGGTGAGCAGCCAGGTGACGGCCGATCCGGTGACCGCCCACAGCACGGGCCCGCGCTCGAGGCCGATGGGCCCCTCGGGGTTCGTGGCATAGCCCTGGATGTAGCCGCCGGTGGTCATGTAGCCCACGGCGTTGTTGCCGGCGAAGACGAGGGCGGCGATGATGACGAGCAGCAGGTGCTTGCGGAAGAGCTGCACGATCGGCATCTTCGCCTTCTCCTTGCGCTCGGCGAGCTCGGCGAACACCGGGCTCTCCTCCACGCGACGGCGGACGTAGTAGCCCACGAGGATCAGCACGACGCTCAGCAGGAACGGCACACGCCAGCCCCAGGCGAGGAACTGGTCCCCCGGAGCGATCGCGGTCATCAGCGCCATGACGCCCGAGGCGAGCAGCAGGCCGAGCGGCACGCCGATCTGCGGGGAGGCGCCGAAGATGCCGCGCTTCTTGCGCGGGGCGTGCTCGACGGCCATCAGCACCGCGCCGCCCCACTCGCCGCCGGCCGAGATGCCCTGCACGATGCGCAGCAGCACGAGGAGGACCGGCGCCATGACGCCGATGGTCTCGTGCGTGGGGAGCAGACCGATCAGGGCGGTCGCGGCCCCCATGAGGATCAGCGTCCACATCAGCACGGCCTTGCGGCCGAGCTTGTCGCCGTAGTGGCCGGCGAGGAACGCGCCGAGGGGCCGGAAGAGGAAGCTCACACCGACCGTGGCGAAGCCGACGAGAGCGCTGTTGGCGCCGAGCGGTGCGAAGAAGAGCTGTCCGAAGACCAGCCCGACCGCCGTGGCGTAGATGAAGAAGTCGTACCACTCGACGGTGGTCCCGACGACGGTGGCGAAGACGACACGACGCCGGTCGGCCGCCGTCGCGATGGTTCCGGTGGGCGTGAACCCACCCTGTGACTGCCCGCTCATGGGGTGTCTCCTTTGTGCTTGTGACCGCGTTGTCACGGCGCGCCCGGACGTGAATCCGATCTGCTTGCCGAGGGGTGAGACGATGATATATGATTTCGGATACGACGCACAACGCGTCCTGACCAGCGCGAGGAGGCGCATCCGTGACGGACACCATCGCCCGCCCGGGGAAGATCATCGCGATCCACCTGAGCTACGCCTCGCGGGCCGACCAGCGCGGTCGACGCCCCGCCCACCCCTCCTATTTCTTCAAGCCGGCCAGTTCGGTCGGGGTCTCCGGCGGCACCGTCGAGCGCCCCGCCGGCACCGAGCTGCTCGCGTTCGAAGGGGAGATCGCGCTGATCATCGGCGCCCCGGCCCGCCGGGTCGCCCTCGCCGACGCCTGGGACCACGTGCAGTGGGTGACCGCCTCGAACGATCTCGGTCTCTACGATCTGCGCGCCAACGACAAGGGCTCCAACGTCCGCTCCAAGGGTGGCGACGGGTACACCCCGCTCGGTCCGGAGCTGATCGACGCCCGCACGGTCGACCCGGCGGCGCTCCGCGTGCGCGCCTGGGTGAACGGCGAGCTCCGCCAGGACGACACCACCGCCGGCCTCATCTTCCCGCTGGCCCAGCTCGTCGCCGACCTCTCCCAGCACTTCACGCTGGAGACCGGCGACGTGATCCTCACGGGCACTCCCGCGGGCTCGTCGGTCATCGTCCCCGGCGACGTGGTCGAGATCGAGGTCGACGCCCCGGACGCCCCCGGCGCCCCCACGTCCGGCCGCCTGGTCACGACGGTCACGCAGGGGGATGTCCCCTTCGACGGCGACCTCGGCTCGCTCCCCGCGGTGGACGACCTCCAGCGCACCGAGGCCTGGGGCTCCCGCGAGCTCGCCGGCCTGCCCGCCGAGGACACCGCGCCCACGCTCACCCCCGAGCTCCGCGCCCAGCTCCTCGAAGCCCCCACCGCCGGCCTCTCGGCCCAGCTGCGCAAGCGCGGACACCACTCCTGCTTCATCGACGGGGTCTCCGCCAACCTCCCGGGCACGAAGATCGTCGGCACCGCCAAGACCCTGCGCTTCGTGCCGTTCCGCGAAGACCTGTTCCGCACCCACGGCGGCGGGTACAACGCCCAGAAGCGCGCGTTCGACGCGGTCGCCGAAGGCGAGGTCATCGTCATCGAGGCCCGCGGCGACGCGTCCACCGGCACGCTCGGCGACATCCTCGCCCTGCGCGCGCAGACCCGCGGCGCGGCGGGAGTGGTCACCGACGGCGGTGTCCGCGACTTCCAGGCCGTCGCCGAGATCGGGCTTCCCGTCTTCTCGCAGGGTGCGCACCCCTCGGTGCTCGGCCGCAAGCACGTGCCGTGGGACGTCGACGTGACGATCTCGTGCGGCGGTGCCACCGTGCAGCCCGGCGACATCATCGTCGGCGACAGCGACGGCGTGATCGTGATCCCGCCGGCTCTCGCCGCCGAGGTCGCCGCCGACGCCGTGGCCCAGGAGATCGAGGACGCCTGGATCGCCGAGCAGGTCGCCGCCGGGCACCCGGTCGACGGCCTCTTCCCGATGAACGCCGAATGGCGCGCCCGCTACGAGCAGGCGACCGGCACCGGAGCGGAGCGGAAGTGAGCACGGTCGAGAGCGCCAGCAAGTCGGAGCAGGCGTACGCCTGGATCCGCGCGCGCATCTCGGCGCACACCTACGGCCCTGGCTACCGCCTGGTCCTCGGTCCGATCGCCGAGGAGCTGGGGATGAGCGTGGTCCCGGTGCGCGAGGCGATCCGCCGCCTGGAGGCCGAGGGGCTCGTGACCTTCGAGCGCAATGTCGGCGCCCGCGTGACCCTCGTGGACGAGGGCGAGTACGCCCACACGATGCAGACGCTCGGACTCGTCGAAGGGGCGGCCACCGCGCTGTCCGCTCCCCTGCTCGACGCGGACGCGCTCGCGCAGGCCGC
This sequence comes from Microbacterium sp. ER1, assembly GCF_023383675.1. Classification (NCBI taxonomy): domain Bacteria; kingdom Bacillati; phylum Actinomycetota; class Actinomycetes; order Micrococcales; family Microbacteriaceae; genus Microbacterium; species Microbacterium sp. ER1. Next base: position 37,930 of record NZ_QCXO01000119.1, on the reverse strand, counting down.
CGAGGTCAACGAGCGCATGAGCCGCCTGCTCGACCACTTCGACCCGCACACGTTCACCGAGCTCAACCGGCAGTTCCACTCCGTGCTGTTCGAGCCGTGCCCCAACCCGCACCTGCTCGACCTCGTGCACCGCGGCTGGGCCCGGCTGTCCGGCATCCGCGACTCGACCTTCGCCTACGTGCCCGGCCGCGCCCACCACTCGGTCGACGAGCACACCCAGATCCTCGAGCTGATCCGCGACGGCGCCGAGCCGCTGGAGATCGAGCTCGCCGCCCGCAACCACCGGTGGCGCACGAGGGACGCGTTCCTCGACGCCCTGCACACCCGTTCCGTCCCCGCCGAAGGAGAAGCATCATGACCGACTCCCGCATCCCCGCCGACCTGCCCGACCACATCCAGCACTACATCGACGGCGCCTTCGTCGACTCGATCGACGGCGACACGTTCGACGTGCTCGATCCGGTGACGAACCAGACCTACACGACGGCCGCCGCCGGCAAGAAGGCCGACATCGAGCGGGCCGTCGCCGCCGCCAAGCGCGCCTTCGACGAAGGTCCCTGGCCGCGGATGCTCCCGCGTGAGCGCTCGCGCGTGCTGCACAGGATCGCCGACATCGTGGAGTCGCGCGACGCCCGGCTCGCGGAGCTGGAGTCGTACGACTCCGGCCTGCCGATCACGCAGGCCCTCGGTCAGGCCCGCCGCGCCGCCGAGAACTTCCGCTTCTTCGCCGACCTGATCGTCGCCCAGGCCGACGACGCCTTCAAGGTGCCGGGCAAGCAGATGAACTACGTCAACCGCAAGCCGATCGGCGTCGCCGGGCTCATCACCCCGTGGAACACGCCGTTCATGCTCGAGTCCTGGAAGCTCGGCCCCGCGCTCGCCACCGGCAACACGGTCGTCCTCAAGCCGGCCGAGTTCACGCCCCTCTCCGCCTCGCTGTGGGCGGGCATCTTCGAGGAGGCGGGCCTGCCGCAGGGCGTCTTCAACCTCGTCAACGGCCTCGGCGAAGACGCCGGCGACGCGCTGGTGAAGCACCCCGACGTGCCGCTCATCTCCTTCACCGGCGAGAGCCGCACGGGGCAGATCATCTTCGGCAACGCCGCGCCGTTCCTCAAGGGCCTGTCGATGGAGCTCGGCGGCAAGTCGCCCGCCGTGGTCTTCGCGGACGCCGACCTGGAGGCCGCCGTCGACGCGACCATCTTCGGCGTCTTCTCCCTCAACGGCGAGCGCTGCACCGCCGGGTCCCGCATCATCGTGGAGCGCTCGATCTACGACGAGTTCGTGGAGCGCTACGCCGCGCAGGCGCAGCGCGTCAAGGTCGGCTACCCGCACGACCCCGAGACCGAGGTCGGCGCTCTCGTGCACCCCGAGCACTACGACAAGGTGATGTCCTACGTCGAGATCGGCAAGACCGAGGGCCGTCTGGTCGCCGGCGGCGGTCGTCCCGAGGGCTTCGAAGAGGGGAACTTCGTCGCCCCGACGGTGTTCGCCGACGTGGCCCCCGACGCCCGCATCTTCCAGGAGGAGATCTTCGGCCCGGTCGTCGCGATCACCCCGTTCGACTCCGACGAGGAGGCGCTGGCGCTCGCGAACAACACGAAGTACGGCCTCGCGGCCTACATCTGGACGAACGACCTCAAGCGCGCCCACACGTTCGCGCAGTCCGTCGAGGCCGGCATGGTGTGGCTGAACAGCAACAACGTCCGCGACCTCCGCACGCCGTTCGGCGGCGTGAAGGCGTCGGGCCTGGGCCACGAGGGCGGCTACCGCTCCATCGACTTCTACACCGACCAGCAGAGCGTGCACATCACGCTCGCCTCGACCCCGCACAACCCGACGTTCGGCAAGAACTGACGCCCGCCGGACACAAGCAAGGACGCTGACATGACCGACAAGACCGCCAAGACCCTCACCTCCTCCGGCTACTACGTGAGCCAGGAGGCCCCGATCCAGAGCGACAACCCCGTCGCGACGCCGAAGAGCACGCCGCCGGACATCCTGCGCTGCGCGTACATGGAGCTCGTCGTGACCGACCTGGCCGCCTCGCGGCAGTTCTACGTCGACATCCTGGGCCTGTACGTGACCGAGGAGGACGACGAGGCGATCTACCTGCGCTCGACCGAGGAGTTCATCCACCACAACCTCGTGCTGCGTCAGGGGCCCCTCGCCGCGGTCGCCGCGTTCTCATACCGGGTGCGCGCCGCGGAGGACCTCGACCGCGCCGTGGAGTTCTACACCGAGCTCGGCTGCGACGTCCGTCGTCAGGAGAACGGCTTCGTGAAGGGCATCGGCGACTCCGTGCGCGTCGTCGATCCGCTGGGCTTCCCGTACGAGTTCTTCTACGCCACCGAGCACGTGGAGCGCCTGTCCTGGCGGTACGACCTGCACACCCCCGGCGAGCTCGTGCGCCTCGACCACTTCAACCAGGTCACCCCCGACGTGCCGCGCGCGGTGCGCCACTACCAGGACCTCGGCTTCCGCGTGACGGAGGACATCCAGGACGACGAGGGCACCGTGTACGCCGCGTGGATGCGCCGCAAGCCCACCGTGCACGACACCGCGGCGACGGGCGGCGACGGTCCGCGCATGCACCACGTCGCCTTCGCGACGCACGAGAAGCACAACATCCTCGCGATCTGCGACAAGCTCGGGGCGCTGCGCCGCTCCGACGCCATCGAGCGCGGCCCCGGCCGGCACGGCGTCTCCAACGCGTTCTACCTCTACCTGCGCGACCCGGACGGCCACCGCGTCGAGATCTACACGCAGGACTACTACACCGGCGACCCGGACAACCCGGTCGTCACGTGGGACGTGCACGACAACCAGCGCCGCGACTGGTGGGGCACCCCGGTGGTGCCCTCCTGGTACACCGACGCCTCGCTCGTGCTCGACCTCGACGGCAACCCGCAGCCCGTCGTCGCCCGCACGGACTCCAGCGAGATGGCCGTGACGATCGGCGCCGACGGCTTCTCCTACACCCGCGCGGACGAGGGCGAGACCTCGATGCCCGAGTACAAGCAGGGCGAGTACAAGCTCGGCCACCAGCTCTAGGAGACGCTCATGCTGCCTGAGGAGACCATCGCGCAGATCGCCGCGGAGCTCGCGGAAGCCGACCGCACGCACGGGGTGATCCCGCGCATCACCGCGCGGTACCCGGAGGCGACCGTGGAGGACTCCTACGCCATCCAGGGCGTGTGGCGGGATTCGCAGGTCGCGGCGGGCCGCCGGCTGGTCGGGCGCAAGATCGGCCTGACGTCGAAGGCCATGCAGCAGGCGACGGGGATCACCGAGCCCGACTACGGCGTCATGTTCGACGACACCGTGTACGAGTCGGGCGCGGAGATCCCCACGGATCACTTCTCCAACGTCCGCATCGAGGTCGAGCTGGCGTTCGTGCTCAAGGAACCGCTGGAGGGCCCCGACTGCACACTGGAAGACGCCCTCGCCGCGATCGACTACGCCGTGCCGGCCCTCGAGGTGCTGAACTCGCACATCGAGCTCGAGGGCCGCACGATCGTCGACACCATCAGCGACAACGCCGCGTACGGGGCGATGGTGCTGGGGACGGTGCGCAAGCGCCCGGACGAGATCGACCTGCGCTGGGTGCCCGGCGTGCTGTCCCGCAACGGGGAGGTCGAGGAGACCGGTGTCGCCGCCGGCGTGCTCGGGCATCCGGCCACCGGGGTCGCGTGGCTCGCGAACAAGTTCCATCAGCACGGCGCGCGTCTGGAGGCGGGCGAGATCATCCTGGCAGGATCGTTCACACGCCCGATGTGGGTGTCGCGCGGCGACGAGGTGCTGTGCGACTACGGACCGATGGGGACCATCACATGCCGCTTCGTCTAGACCCGTCCTTCCGCGCGCAGCTCGCCGCGTCCGATCGTCCCTTCGTGGGGATGTGGGTGTGCTCCGGGAGCCCGCTGCTCGCCGAGGTCGCCGCGGGCTCCGGGCTGGACTGGCTGCTCATCGACATGGAGCACTCGGCGAACACGCTCGAGTCCGTGCTGACCCAGCTCCAGGCGGTCGCGGCCTATCCGGTCGCCCCGCTCGTCCGGGTGCCCTTCAACGATGCGGTCGCGATCAAGCAGGTGCTCGACCTCGGCGCGCAGAACCTCATCGTGCCGATGGTGTCGTCCGCCGACGAGGCCAGGGCTGCCGTGGCCGCGACCCGTTATCCCCCCGAGGGCGTCCGCGGCGTCGGCAGCGCCCTCGCCCGCAGCGCCCGCTGGAACCGCGTCGACCGCTACCTGCAGGAGTCGGCGCAGCACGTGTCGCTCACGGTGCAGATCGAGACGGCCGCGGGGGTCGGGGCCGCCGCCGACATCGCCGCGGTCGACGGGGTGGACGCGGTGTTCGTCGGCCCCTCCGACCTGTCCGCGTCGATGGGCCTGCTCGGACAGCAGACACATCCGGACGTGGTCGCCGCCGTGGAGTCGGTGTTCGCCGCAGTGCGTGCCGCCGGGAAGCCCGTGGGGGTGAACGCGTTCGACCCCTCCGCCGCCGACGCGTATCTCGCGGCGGGGGCTGACTTCGTGGCCGTGGGCGCCGACGTCGCCCTCCTCGCCCGCGCCTCCGAGGCCCTCGCCGCCCGCTTCCTCCCCCGCTCCGACGCCTCCGGCCGCCCCAGCTACTGACTTCGAGTCGCGCACCTGGCTCCATCCGCGGCCGGAATGGGGCCATTTGCGCGATTCGAAGCGGCCGGGAAGGATGAGCCGGTGCACAGACTGGCGGCGATGCAGGACCGCAACTTCCGGTGGTTCTTCCTCGCGCGCGCCCTGACGCTCGTCACGGGCTCGATGTCGGCCATCGCCCTGGCGTTCGCGGTGCTCGAGATCGACAACGACGCCCGGTCGCTCGCGATCGTGCTGGCCGCCTTCACGATCAGCAACATCGTGTTCGTCCTGTTCGGGGGCGTCGTCGCCGACCGCCTCCCCCGCGCTCTCATCATCCAGTCCTGCTACGTCGTGGACATCCTGTCGGTCGGAGCGATGGCGGCTCTCCTGTTCACGGGCACGGCCACGGTCCCGCTCCTCGCCGTGCTCTCCGCGATCAACGGCGCCTCGTCCGCGTTCGTGCTCCCCGCGATGCAGGGCATCATCCCGCAGCTGACCACCCCCGCGCACCTCCAGCAGGCGAACGCGATGCTGTCGTTCGTCCGCTCGGCCGTCACGATCGGCGGCCCGGTCGTCGCGGGCGTCCTGGTCGCCACCGCAGGACCCGCGTGGGCCATGGTCGTGCAGGCGGCGGGGTGGCTGCTCGCGGTCCCGGTCCTCGCGCTCGTGAAGCTCCCGCCGCCCGCGGCCTCCGGCGGCACCACGATGTTCCACGACCTCCGGGTGGGGTGGCACGAGTTCTGGAGCCGCTCCTGGCTGTGGACCATCGTGCTCGCCTTCATGATCATGAACGCGATCCACGTGGGCGCCTGGGGCGTCGTCGGCCCGTACATCGCGAAGAACGACGATCGCCTCGGCATCTCCGGCTGGGGGTGGGTCGTGAGCGCGGAGGGCGCAGGAGTCCTGGTGATGACCCTGCTGCTGATGTGGTTCCCGCTCCGCCGGCCCCTGCGCTACGGGATGATCGGGATGGCGGCGTTCGCCCTGCCGCTCACCCTCCTCGGCGTGCACCCGGCCGTGGTCATGCTCGCGATGGCCGCGTTCGTCGCCGGGGCCGGAGCCGAGGTCTTCGCGACCGGCTGGAACCTCGCGATGATGGAGAACATCCCCGGGGAGAAGCTCTCGCGGGTCGCGAGCTACGACATGCTCGGCAGCTTCGTCGTGATGCCCATCGGCACGCTCGTGTACGGCTGGCTCATCACGCACGCGGAGCCGGCCACCGTGCTCACCACCTCCGCGGTCCTCTATGCGGCGATCGCTCTGGTGACGCTGCTCGTCCCCACGGTGTGGCGGATGGGGCGGCCCGCGGCGGCCGTCGCGGAGCGCGCGGGAGTGGCGGATTCATAGCAATCCCGGGGAGACTGTGGGCATGACCTTCCCCCCGCTGCAGCCCCTCGCCGACCGTGCCGCCCTCTTCACCGCGCTCCGCCAGGACGCCCTCTCCGCGGCCGCCGATGCGCTCGGCGAGCACCGGTGGGACGCCGACCTCGCGGCGGGAACGCTGACCTTCACCGCGAACGACGACCCGACCCGGCAGCTCGTGACCCGCGCGCACCTCATCGCCACGATCGCCCCCGGCCCGCGCTCGCTGCTGTGGGCATGGGCGCACCCCCAGGGCGACCCCCAGGGTGTCGCGGCGCAGCTCCGCGCGTACGGCGAGCAGCACGGGATCGCCGAGCTCACCGCCCCCGAGGTCCCGTTCCCGGCCGATGCCTCGGGCGATGCGGAGTGGATCGCCCGCGCGGCGCACACGATCGGCGGCGTGGCGGTGGAGCTCACCGGGCGCTCCCCCTACTACTCGGCCCCCGTCGACGGCGGCACCCGCGCGGTGTTCCTGCTCGACGCCCCGCTCGCCCCGCTCACGGTCGCCGACACGGTGGTGGCCCTGCCCCGCACCCTCGCGCAGACGCCCCTCCCCGACGCCCGCACGGCGGTCTGGGACCTCGCGCGTCTCGCCGGCTGGACCCTCACCTGGACGGACGAGTCCTTCTCCGGCGCCACGGTGACGGATGCCTCGGGCACCGCGACGATCCGCTTCGACGAGCAGGCCCGGATCAGCGGCGTGGAGAGCTCGCTGCACGGCCAGGGCTGAGTCCGCAGAATCGCACGAACGCCGCAGAGATCCCCGGGATCCCTGCGGCGTTCGCGTGAATCTGCGACGCGGTGCGGAGATCAGACCGTCCGCTCGGCCGCCTCGACGACGTTGGTCATGAGCAGGGCGACGGTCATCGGCCCCACCCCTCCCGGATTCGGCGACAGGTAACCGGCGACCTCGGCGACCTCGGGAGCGACGTCACCGAACACGAGGTTCTTCCCGGTCTCCGGGTCGGTCTCGCGGGTCACGCCGACATCCAGCACCGCGGCTCCGGGCTTGACGTCCTCGGCGCGGATGAGGTGCTTCACGCCGGCCGCCGCCACGATCACGTCGGCCTCGCGGAGGTAACGCGGCATGTCGACCGTGCCGGTGTGCGTCAGCGTGACCGTGGCGTTGAGGTCGCGACGCGTCAGCAGCAGCCCGATCGAACGCCCGATCGTGACACCCCGACCGACGACCACGACGTGCTTGCCTTTGAGGTCGTAGTCGTTGCGCAGCAGCAGCTCGATGACCCCGCGCGGGGTGCACGGCAGCGGCGTGTGGATCGGCGCGTTCACGTTGAGGACGAGGCGCCCGAGGTTGGTCGGGTGCAGCCCGTCCGCGTCCTTCGCCGGATCGATCCGCTCCAGGATCGCGTCGGTGTCGAGGTGCTTCGGCAGCGGCAGCTGCACGATGTACCCGTGGCAGGCGGGATCGGCGTTGAGCTCGTCGATCAGCGCCTCGACGTCGGCCTGGGTGGCGTCAGCCGGCAGCTCGCGCTGGATCGAGTTCATCCCGATCGCCTCGGACTGCCGGTGCTTCATGCCCACGTAGAGCTGCGAGGCGGGGTCGGCTCCCACCAGCACCGTGGCGATGCCGGGGGTGACGCCCTTCTCCTTCAGCGCAGCGACCCGCTCCGTCAGCTCGGCGCGGATCTCGGCCGCCGCCGCCTTGCCGTCGAGGACGACCGCGGTCACTGCTGCAGGTCCGGGTAGAGCGGGAAGGCCGCGGCGAGCGCGTCCACGCGGGCGCGGAGCGCCTCGATGTCGGCACCGGGGAGCAGCGCGAGGGCGATGATGTCGGCCACCTCGGTGAACTCGGCGTCGCCGAAGCCGCGGGTCGCGAGCGCGGGCGTGCCGATCCGCAGGCCCGAGGTCACCATCGGCGGACGCGGGTCGTTCGGCACGGCGTTGCGGTTCACGGTGATGTGGATGTCGTGCAGGAGGTCCTCCGCCTGCTTGCCGTCGATCTCGGCGTCGCGGAGGTCGACGAGCACGAGGTGCACGTCCGTGCCGCCCGAGCGCACGGCGATGCCGGCGTCCTTCACGTCCTGCTGCGACAGGCGCTCGGCGATGAGCTTCGCCCCGCGCAGCACACGCTCCTGGCGCTCCTTGAACTCCGGCGTGCCGGCGAGCTTGAAGGCGGTCGCCTTCGCCGCGATCACGTGCATCAGCGGACCACCCTGCTGGCCGGGGAAGACCGCGGTGTTGATCTTCTTGGCGAGGTCGGCGTCGTTGGTGAGGATGAAGCCCGAGCGGGGGCCGCCGATGGTCTTGTGCACGGTGGAGGACACGACGTGCGCGTGCGGTACCGGGTTGGGGTGCAGGCCGGCGGCGACGAGGCCGGCGAAGTGCGCCATGTCGACCCAGAGGATCGCGCCCACCTCGTCGGCGATAGCACGGAACGCGGCGAAGTCCATCGTCCGCGGGTAGGCGGACCACCCGGCGATGATGACCTTGGGCTTGTGCTCGATGGCGAGGCGGCGGACCTCGTCCATGTCGATCGTCGAGGTCTCGGCGTCGACCCCGTAGGCCACGATGTCGTACAGGCGGCCGGAGAAGTTGATCTTCATGCCGTGCGTGAGGTGGCCGCCCTGGTCGAGCGAGAGGCCGAGCAGGGTGTCGCCGGGGCGGGCGATCGCGTGCAGGACCGCGGCGTTCGCGGACGCACCGGAGTGCGGCTGGACGTTCGCGAACTCGGCGCCGAACAGGCTCTTGGCGCGGGAGATGGCGAGCTCCTCCGCGACGTCGACCTCCTCGCAGCCGCCGTAGTAGCGGCGGCCGGGGTAGCCCTCGGCGTACTTGTTGGTGAGCACCGAGCCCTGCGACTGCAGGACCGAGACGGGGACGAAGTTCTCCGAGGCGATCATCTCGAGGAAGGTCTGCTGACGCTTCAGCTCGCGATCGAGGACCTCGGCGATCTCCGGGTCGACCTCGGACAGCGGGGCGTTGAAGTAACGGTCGGTCATGACGTGCTCCTTTTGACGACGGATTCGAAAAGGGTGTTCCTATCGGCCCAGGCGCGCGGTCGAATTCCGTGGTCAGTCGCTCCCCGGTGGTTGTCCACCCAGACGCCAGTCGCGACGGTTACGAGCATAGCCGATGCGCGACGCCGCGCACGCGGTCGTTTCGGGCATCGTGCCCACCGTCTGCAGAATCGTTTCGATCCCCCTGTTCCCCTGCGGCGTTTCGTTGGCTAGGTTTTGTTCATGGTCCTACCTCTTGATCTGCCCCTCGTCCCCGCTCCGGTGTCCGCGAAGGCCAGGGAGGGACGTCTGCCGCTCGCCGCGACGACGCGCGTGCTCGGCACCTCCCCCGCCGCCGGACAGCTGATCGACGCCGTCGAACGCCGCACCGGCCTCCGCCTCACCGCGGTGGACTCCGGCCCCGCCGAGATCGAGCTGTTCGTCGACGCGGCCTCGTCCGCGCCGGAGGGCTACACGCTCGAGGTCGGCGACCGCGCCATCCTCATCGGCGCCGATGAGGCGGGGCTCTTCTACGGGGTCCAGACGCTGCTGCAGCTGCTCCGGGAGGACGACGCCGGCTGGGCGCTGCTCCGCGCCGACATCGCCGACGCCCCGCGCTTCGCCCGCCGCGGCGTGATGCTCGACGTGGCGCGGCACTTCTTCGGGGTCGACGACGTGAAGCGGTTCATCGACAGCACCAGCGCGCTGAAGTTCAACCACCTGCACCTGCACCTCACCGACGACCAGGGCTGGCGCGTGCACATCGATTCCTGGCCGCTGCTCACCGAGCGCGCCGCCGCCACCGCGGCCGACGGCGCCCCCGGCGGCTTCTACACCAAGGACGACTACCGCGAGATTGTGGCGTACGCGGCGGCGCGCCACATGATCGTGATCCCCGAGGTCGACCTCCCCGGCCACACCCACGCGATCGGCGTGGCCTATCCGGAGCTGGTCGAGGCCCCGGTGCTGAACGACGCGCTGGTCGCCCAGTCCGAGCAGCTCGGCCAGCCGCTCCCCGTGGCCGGAGAGCCCTACCTGGGCTGGGGCGTCGGGCACTCCAGCGTGCGCATCCACGAGGAGGAGACGTACCGGTTCGTCCGCGACGTCGTCCGCGAGCTCGCCGAGATGACCCCGGGGCCCTACATCCACATCGGCGGCGACGAGTCCCTCGGCACGCCCCAGGCCGACTTCGACCTCTTCGCGGAGCGCGCGACGGCGATCGTCGTCGAGGAGGGCAAGACCCCGGTCGCGTGGCACGAGATGGGGTCGGCGGCCGGCATCGCCCGCGGCACGATCGGGCAGTACTGGGGCATGACGACGCCGACGGGCACGCATGCCGAGGAGGCCGCGCACTTCGTCGAGCGCGGCGGAGCCCTCATCATGTCGGCGGCGGATGCGACCTATCTCGACATGAAGTACACGGCCGAGTTCCCGCTCGGACTCACCTGGGCCGCCATCATCGACGTCCGCCGCGCGTACGAGTGGGAGCCGACCGCCGTCCTCGACGTGCCGGACGAGGCGATCCTGGGGATCGAGGCGCCGCTGTGGTCCGAGACCACCCGCACGCTCGATGAGGTGGAGCAGCTCGTGTTCCCCCGTGCCGCCGCGCAGGCCGAGATCGCCTGGTCGCCGCGCGAGGGCAAGGGCCGCACGTGGGAGTCCTTCCGCGCCCGGGTCGGCGCCCTCGCGCCGCTGTGGAAGGCTGAGGGGGTCGATTTCCACCCCGCCCCCGAGATCCCCTGGAGCGCCCGTTGAAGACCCTCTCCTCCGCGACCGGTTCCCTCGTCATCCACTCCGCCCGCCTCGTCGATCGCGGGGAGATCGTCGAGGACGGCTGGGTGCGCATCGAGGACGGCGTCGTGGCGTCCCGCGGCACCGGAACGGACTGGGAGCCCGCGACGGAGGTCGTGGACGCGACCGCCGTGGCGGGCGCGGGCGCGCTGCTCACGCCGGGCTTCGTCGACATCCACGGTCACGGCGGGGCGGGTGCGGCGTACGACGACGGGGTGGACGCCATCCGGACCGGGCGGGATCTGCACCGCGAGCACGGCACCACCAGGGCCGTCATCTCGCTCGTCACGGGCACGATCGACGACCTCGCCCGCAGCGTCGCCCTGATCGCCACCCTGACCAGGACCGACCCGGACGTCCTCGGCTCGCACCTGGAGGGCCCGTTCCTCGACCCCGGGCACCACGGCGCCCATGAGCCCTCGCTGCTGCGGCACCCCGTCCCGGCCGACGTGGCCCGTCTGCTGGATGCCGGAGAAGGCACCGTCCGTCAGGTCACCATCGCGCCGGAGCTCCCCGGAGGGATCGACGCGGTCCGTCAGATCGTCGCGGCGGGTGCCGCGGCCGCGGTGGGGCACACCGACGCCGACGCCGCGATGGCCGTCGCCGCCTTCGAGGCCGGTGCCTCGCTGCTGACCCACGCGTTCAACGCGATGCCCGGCATCCACCACCGCGCGCCCGGACCGGTGCTGGCTGCGGCCGCCGACCACCGGGTGATCCTGGAGGCCATCGCCGACGACGTGCACCTCGACCCGCACGTCGTCAAGCTCGTGTTCGACGCGGCGCCGCAGCGCGTGGCGCTCATCACCGACGCCATGGCCGCGGCCGGGAGCGCCGACGGCAAGTACGACCTCGGTGCGGTCAAGGTCACCGTCGAGAACGGCGTGGCCCGCGCCGACGACACCGGCTCGATCGCCGGCTCCACCCTGACCCAGGACATCGCGCTGCAGCGGGCGGTGGCGGCGGACGTGCCGCTGCCGGAGGTCGTGCGGGCGCTCACGGAGACCCCGGCCCGCGCGATCGGACGTGACGCCCACCTCGGCGCGCTGCGCCCCGGCCTGCTCGGCGATGCGGTGCTCCTGGACGCGGAGCTGCGCGTCGCGCGGGTCTGGACGGGACCGGCGCTGCCCGCCTAGGACGACAGCGCTCCGCGCGACGCGCAGCACTGCGGTCTCCGGTCGATCGGACGAGACGGTGTCACCGGACTCCCCAGATCGGTGACGTGCGTCTCGCAGGTGTGGGAGTGGTGGGCCGCCGTTCTCCCCAGATCGGCGGCCCATTCCCTCCCGCTCGAGCGGGCGGGGCCGGGAGCTCCTCCCCCGAGGATCCCGACCCGCCCACTGGTGCAGTACCCCCCGCACCAGCGCCGGAACTCCGCCCCCCGGTGGAGTCCATTTCGGCTGTCTCTACCGGAAGAGACGAGGGTGCCCCCGGTTCATTACGCGGTTCTCCGAAAAAGTTTGAGAATTCTTCGCCGCTCCCTTCCGCGGGCGTCGTCACCGCGCTCGAGGAGCCGATCCCGAGCATCGGCTCCGAGTCCGTCCTGGGGCTGGCCAGCATGCCGATTTCGCGAGACAATGGAGGGACCGCGTAATGAAAGACGCCTTCTCGCGTCTCTCCTCCTGGGGACGGTTGTGTGCCCCGGGACCAGATGGATGACCGTGCACCGAGAGAACACCACACCAGACGACACCATCGGCGATGCCGACCTGATCCTCCGCGTCCGCTCCGGCGACAAGGGGGCGTTCGGGGAACTCTGGAGGCGGCACTACCCGTCCGGAATGGCGGTCGCACGCTCGGTGACCTCCTCGATCGATCCGGACGACCTGGTGCAGGAGTCCTACACCCGCATCTACCAGGCGATCCTCAAGGGCGGCGGCCCCAACGGCTCGTTCCGCGCCTACCTCTTCACGAGCATCCGCAACACGGCGGCCGCCTGGGGACGAGCACGCCGCGAGACCGCGATCGACGAACTCGACACGGTCGCCGACCCGGACAGCACCGAGCACGCCACGAACGAGGCGCTCGACCGCAGCCTCACGGCCCAGGCGTTCCGCAGCCTCCCCTCCCGGTGGCAGGAAGTTCTCTGGTACACCGAGATCGAGCAGATGAAGCCCCAGGAGGTGGCTCCGCTCCTCGGCATGAAGGCCGGCGCGGTGTCGCAGCTCGCCTTCCGGGCCCGCGAAGGGCTCCGCGAGGCGTGGATCCAGGCGCACCTGCGCAGCGCGAGCCCCGGCTCCGAGTGCCAGTGGACGATCGAGCATCTCGGCGCCTACTCGCGCGGCAACCTCGCCACCCGCGACCACCGTCGCCTGGAGCTGCACCTCGACGAGTGCGCGCGCTGCATGATCGTCGCCGCCGAGGCCAAGGACGTCTCCAAGCGCCTCGCCCTCGTGCTGCTCCCGCTCGTCCTCGGCGCCACCGGCGCCTCCGGGTACCTCGCCGCCCTCCAGGGCGGTGCACCGGTCCTGGCGGTGGCGGGCGCGGCGTCCACCATCCCCGGTGCGGTGTTCGTCGGCGACGGCGGCATCGGACAGGCCGCGGCGGCCACCTCCGGGGTCGGCGCCGCGGGTTCGGGAGCCGGCTCCGCCGGCGGTGCGGGCACGGGCGCGAGCACGGGCGGCGTCTTCACGGGCATGGGCGCCGTCGTCGGCGCCGGGTCGGCGGCCCTCGTGGTGGCCGGAGTCGTCGCCGCGGCGGCCATCGTCCCCGGGCTCGCGGGCGCGAACCCCGCGACCTCCCTGCCCAGCGCCTCGGACACCGACCCGTCGTCGATCACGACCGACATCGCTCCCGACTCCTCCCTCGACCTCGACGAGCCCGTGGTGATCGAGACGCCGGATGCCACGCAGCCGCCGTCTCCCCCGGCGGAGGACGAGACGGCCCCGCCGGTGTCCTCGGAGGCCGGACCCGATGCGGCTCCCGCCGCGCCCGTGGTCGTCCCCGCGCTCCCCGAGGCCACGGTGCCGCCCGTCGCTCCGGTGGACCCCGTCGATCCCGTGGACCCGGTGGACCCGGTGGACCCGGTCGATCCCGTGGACCCGGTCGATCCCGTCGATCCCGTGGACCCTGTGGACCCGGTGGACCCGGTGGACCCCGTGGACCCGGTCGACCCCGTGGATCCCGTGGACCCCGTCGATCCCGTGGACCCCGCGATCCCGACGGATCCGCCCACGTGGAGCACCGCCGACTTCTGGCTCGGCGAGGACCTGCATTGGTACTACGTCGTGCCGGTCTCCGGTGCGCCGGGCACCGTCGTGCAGGCGCTGCTCGGCGGCCAGGAGGGCGACAGCGTCGTCCTCGGCGAGGACGGCACCGGGATCGTCCAGCTGCGGGCTTCCCTCGACCAGTTCCTGTTCGCCAGCCTCGTGCCGGTGACCTTCCGCTACGTGCTGCCGTCCGGCGAGGCCGGCCCGTCGGCCACCACCTCGCTCTATTCGCTCGAACCCCAGGAGGCAGGCGCCGACGAGCGCGCAGCGGCGACGGCGGCCGAGGAGCAGCCGGCGGTCGTCATCGAGGAGGCCGAGCAGGCGCCGGCGCCCGAAGCGCCCGTCGCCGAGACCGTGGCCCCCGTCGCCGAGGTCGCGGCCCCGACCGACGCCGCCTCCGCCGAACCGGCACCCGCGGAATCCGCACCGACGGACGCCGCCCCCGCCGAGGTCGTGGCCACCGATGCCCCGACCGCAGACGCCGCCGCGACGGAAGCCCCGGCCGAGGACGCCCCGCCCGCGGAATAGACTGGTCGTATGACCCCGGATTCCGCCCCTGTCGCCGGCGTCGACCGTCCGGCCCTCACGGCCCTCGACATCGTGCGCGTCGTCGTCCTCATCGCGGCGATCGCCTCGCTCGCCCTGTGGGGGTTCGCGAGCTGGGACCTGCCGTGGAACATCGTGATCGGCGTCGGCGCCCCCGTCGTCGCCCTCCTGCTGTGGGCGCTGTTCCTCTCCCCGCGCCCGGTGCTCCGCGTGCACCCCTTCCTTCGCGCGGTCGTCGAGCTCTTCATCTACGTCGGCGTGACCATCGCGTGGTGGTCCATGGGCCAGGCCCTCATCGGCACGGCGTTCGCGCTGGTGGCCGTCGTCGCCGGGGTCCTCAGCGGACGCCGCGCGCTGGCATGAGCGCACGGTCGTGAGCGTCGTCTCGCTGCTCCGCGACGCCCTCGGGGCGCGCGTGGACGTCAGCGAGCAGGCGCGGCGCGAGGCCAGAGCCGACCGCTCCGGTCATGCCGCGGTGGGCCTCCCCCTGGCCGTCGTCCATGCCGAGAGCGTGGACGACGTGCAGCAGACCCTGCGCATCGCCACGGCCACGCGCACGCCCGTCGTCGTTCGCGGTGCCGGGACCGGGCTCGCCGGGGCCGCCAACGCCGGTGAGGGGGAGATCGTCCTCTCCCTCCGCCGGATGGACGCCGTCGTCGAGGTGCGGCCGGACGACCTCCTCGCCGTGGTCGAGCCCGGCATCCTCAATGCCGACCTCAACGCGCACCTGGCGGCCCAGGGACTGTGGTGGCCGCCCGACCCCGCCAGTCGTGACATCTCCACCGTCGGCGGCAACATCGCGACCGGAGCCGGCGGACTGCTCTGCGCGAAGTACGGCGTCGTCCGCGATGCGGTCCTCGGCGTCGATCTCGTCCTCGCCGACGGACGCCTGCTCCACCTCGGGCACCGCAGCGTGAAGGGCGTGACCGGGCTCGACCTCACCGCCCTCGTCGTGGGGTCGGAGGGAACGCTCGGCGTCGTCGTCGGAGCCACGCTCAAGCTGCGCCGCCTGGTGCCGGGCGAGACCTGCACCGTGACGGCGACCTTCCCCGGCGTCCGGGCGGCGGCCGCAGGCTCCGCGGCCGTGACCGCCGCGGGGATCCAGCCCGCGATCATGGAGCTCATGGATGCCGCGAGCCTCGCCGCCGTCCACGCCCTGCTCGCCCTCCCCGCGCCGACCCCGGGCGCCGCACAGCTGACGATTCAGACCGACGGCCCGGCCGCGCGTGCGGAGGCGGACGCCATCGCCGCGATCCTGAGCGCCCACGAGGGCGTCCCCGTGGTCTCGCACGACCCCGTCGAGGGCGATCGCCTGCTGGCGATCCGGCGGTCGATGCACGCCGCGATGGCGTCGCTGGGGACCACCCTCATCGAGGACGTCTCGGTGCCGCGGAGCGCCATGCCCGCGATGTTCGACGAGATCGCCCGGATCGAGCGCCAGTTCGACATGGTGATCCCGACCGTGGCCCACGCCGGCGACGGCAACCTGCACCCGAACTTCATCTTCGAGGGTCCGGAGACCCCGCCGCAGGTGTGGGCGGCGGCCGACGAGCTCTTCCGCGCCGCGATCCGGCTCGGCGGCACCCTCACCGGCGAGCACGGCATCGGCGTCCTCAAGCGGCGCTGGCTGGCCGACGAGCTCGGCGACGACCAATGGCGCCTCCAGCGCGACATCGCCGCGGTGTTCGACCCCCTCGGCATCCTCAACCCCGGAAAGGTCTTCTCTCTCGATGCCTGACATCCACGTGAGCGCGGCCGTGATCGTCGATGCGGAGGGGCGGGTCCTCGTCGTACGCAAGCACGGCACCACCCGCTTCATGCAGCCCGGGGGCAAGCCGGAGCCGGGCGAATCCCCCGTCGAGACCCTCATCCGCGAGCTGCACGAAGAGCTCGGGCTCGAGCTCACGGACGCCGACCTCCGGCCCCTGGGGCGCTTCGTGTCGGCGGCCGCCAACGAGCCGGGGCACCGCGTGGTGGCCGACGCGTTCTCGGCCTCGATCGATCCCGACGGGGTCCGCGTGCAGGCCGAGCTCGCCGAGCTGCGCTGGATCACCCCGGAGGACGCCGCGGCGCTCCCGCTGGCCCCGCTGAGCGTCGAGCATCTGCTGCCGCTCGCGTGGCCGGCCGGAGCGCGCTAGCGCCTCGGATCAGATGCCCTGCCAGGCCGGCTTGTTCGCGAACGTGTAGCGGTAGTAGTCGGCGAGCTGCAGCTTCGACGCGGCGGCCTCGTCGACGACGATGGTCGCGTGCGGGTGCAGCTGGATGGCCGAACCAGGCAGCAGGGCCGTGAGCGGCCCCTCGACCGCACCGGCCACGGCCTCGGCCTTGCCCGCGCCGAACGCCAGCAGCACGAGGTGACGCGCTTCCAGGATGGTCCCCAGCCCCTGCGTGATGCAGTGCATCGGGACGTCGTCGATCGAGTCGAAGAACCGGGCGTTGTCCTCGCGGGTCTGCTCCGTCAGGGTCTTCACCCGGGTGCGGGAGGCGAAGGAGGACCCGGGCTCGTTGAACCCGATGTGCCCGTCGGTGCCGATGCCGAGGATCTGCAGGTCGACCCCGCCGGCCGCGGCGATGGCCGCGTCGTAGTCCTCACCCGCGTGCTGGATGGTCGCCTCCGCGCCGTTCGGCACGTGGATGCGCTCCGGGTCGAGGCCCAGCGGCTCCACCACCTCGCGGGTGATCACCGAGCGGTAGCTCTCCGGGTGGGAGGGGTCGATCCCGACGTACTCGTCGAGTGCGAAGCCCCGCACCTGCGAGACGTCCCGGCCCGCGAGGCGGCTGCGGAGAGCCTGGTACACCGGCAGCGGCGTGGAGCCGGTCGCGAGTCCGAGCACCGCGTCGGGGCGGCGGTCGATGAGCTCGACGATCTCGGTGGCGACCAGGGCCCCGGCGGCCTCGGCATTCTCGACGATGACGACCTCAGCCATGCGGAACGATCTCCTTCTCAGAAATGGATGCGCCCACCAGAGCGGCGCCGAAAGCGGCGGCGGGGGAACCCGCGGGGAGCAGTTCGATTCTCTCATCCAGCCGCAGGGACTTCAGGAACGGTGACGCCTGGGCACCCGCATGCAGGGCCGCGCGGATGCCGTCCGCGAGACGACCGCCGAGCGCGGTGAGACCGCCGCCGATGACCACCGTCTCGACGTCGGCCGAGAGCACGAGCACGCGCACGGCCGCCGCGGCCCCGAAGAAGAGGTCCGCCTGCAGGGCGAGGGCGTGCGGATCGCCGGCGTCGGCCGCCTCCACGATGTCCTTGACCGGGAGCGCGCCGGGGCGTCCCCAGGCCTTGGCCAGCGCCCCGCCGCCGCAGAACGTCTCCACGCAGCCGCGCTGTCCGCAGCCGCACAGACGCCCGCGGGGGTCGACGGAGAGGTGCCCGACCTCGCCCGCGGTCCCCCGCGCCCCGCGCCAGATGCGGCCGTCGATGACGATGCCGGCCGCGACGCCGGTGCCGAGGTTCAGGTAGGCCATCGATCCGGCGACGTCGCTCAGGACGGCGGCGCCGAGCGCGGCCGCCTTCACGTCGTTCTCTACCCGGAAGGGGACGCCCAGCGCCTGCTCGGCGCGCGCCGCGAGGTCGAGGGATTCCACGCCGAGGTTCACGGCGTGCAGCACACGTCCGGTCTCCGCGTCCACGAGGCCGGGGATGCCGATGCCGGCGGATCCGACGGCGGACAGCGGCAGCCCGCTCTCCTCGGCGAGCGCGGCGACGGTCGAGACGATGCTGTCGACGACGGCGTCCTCTCCCCACCCGGTCGGGCGGCGGAGGCGGGCGAGGATCGTCCCCGCCGGGTCGACGGCGACGGCGTCGATCTTCGTGCCGCCGACGTCGAGGCCCACGCGAAGGGGCCGACCGGCGCGGTCGGCGGAGGCGGGGACGATCATCGGATGCCGTTCCCGGTCATGGTCGCGAAGATCACGACACCCCCAGCTGCCCGGAGAGCACCATCACCGCGGCGCCCCGGAGCACGATGTCGTCCTGGCGGGTGAGCCGCACCATGACGTCCTCGAAGACGCCCTCGAGCGTGCGGGCGTGGAGCGTCTCGACGGCCGCGTCGATGAGCGTGCCGTCCAGCAGCTCGGCGGGTCCGGAGAGCACGACCTCGGACAGGTCGAGGGCGGCGACGATCGGGGCGATCGCGATCGCCATGCGGGTCCCGGAGTCGCGGAGGATCTCCTCGCGCGCGGCCGGGTCGGCGTCGATCGCCTCCTGCATGCGGCTCACGCTCAGCCACGCCTCCAGGCAGCCGATCTTGCCGCACGCGCAGCGGGGGCCGCCGTCCGTGCCGACGACGACGTGACCGATCTCCCCCGCCGCGAAACGGCTGCCGAGGAGCGGCTGGCTGCCGGTGATGAGCCCGGCACCCACGCCGCGGCCGATCTTGATCAGCATGAAGTCGGCTTCCGCCTCGCCGAACGTGTACTCCGCGAGCACCGCGGCGTTGGCGTCGTTGCGCGCCAGCACGGGGAGGTCGAGCTCGGCGCTGAGCTTCGCCTCCAACGGGAAGTCGGTCCAGCCGAGGTTGGGCGAGCTGAGGACGAGGCCGTCCGGACGCACGACACCCGGGGTGCCGATGCCGACGCCGAGCACCGGCTGCGTGGCGATCTCGACGAGGGTCTGCGCGAGGCCGCGGAGGGCGTCGTACGCGGCATCGCCGTCGGGCGTCGCGGGACGCGGCACCTGACGCCGCTCCAGCACGTCGCCGTCGAGGCTGAGCACGGCCCCCTCGAAGGCGGTCGGACCGGACAGGTCGAGTCCGATGATCTGATGCCCCACGCGGTCGATGTCGATGAGGATCGGCGGCTTTCCGGGGCCCACCGCCTCGCGGACGCCGATCTCGACGACGATGCCGTCGGCGATGAACTCCGCGACGAGGTCGGAGATCGTGACGCGCGTGAGGCCGGTCTCTCGGGAGAGGTCGGCGCGGCTCATCGCCCCCGAGTGATAGAGCGTCTGCAGCACGAGGGCGCGGTTATGACCGCGCGCGTGCTCGGGGAGCACCTTGGTGCGCGAACGGAGATGCCGCGCGGGGCCGAAGGCGTGCGCGTTCGCGGCGACGAAGTCTGTCGTCGCCGCGGGGCGCTGATCATCCGAAACGGACATGTTTGTTAGTAGACCTTACGAACAGGAATTGTGCAACTGTTCCGCGCGATTCCGCGGGCAGGGTTACCGAAACGTGACATCACGCCGACCGCGGATCCTCGTCAGCGGCCCGGCGGAGGAGGCGCTCGACGAGGCCGGCGACGATCGCCTCCCGCGTCTCCACGGTCATGGGCTTGCCGGGGACCCCCGGGCGCCGCTGCTCGGGCGACGGACCGTCCAGCGGACGATACCGCACCCCCGCCGCGGCGAGGCGCCGCAGGTGCGTGGGCAGCCGCCGCGCGAAGTCGGCGAACGGGGCGGGCTCTCCCCCGTCCCAGAGCCGCTCCGCGATCGCGGCGAGACGCGGGAACATCGCGAAGTCGACCCGGTCCCTGCTCGGCAGGTGCTCCGTCCACACGTTCGCCTGCCCGCCGACCGCCCCCTCGACGACCTGGAAGGAGTACGCGCGCTCGATGGTCAGCGGCGGACCGACGCGGATGGGCTCCTCGGTCGATTCCGACTGCGGGTAGTCGAGGTAGACCTCCAGATCCGGACACCCCACGACCGGGATCCCCCGGCGCAGCGCCTCGCGCATCGCGACCGGTCCGCGCCAGGCGAGGATGCGGACGCCGTCGGGCACGTCGCCCTCCAGCACCTCGTCCCAGGCCAGCGCGGTCCGACCGCGGCGGCGGACGTGGTCGACGAACTGCGCCGTGAACCACGGCTGCACGTCGTGCGCCGTGGCCAGCCCCAGCTCCTGCATGCGCGCGGCGGCGGCCGCGCTCTCCGCCCACTCGGTCACCGGGACCTCGTCCCCGCCGATCCCGATCCACGCGGACGGGAACACGTCGCACAGCGCGTCGATGGCGGCACGGCCGAAGGCCAGCGCCTCCGGAGTCGGCGCGAGGGTGCGGGCATTCACGCCGAAGCGCTCCCACGGCCCGGTGGGCGGCGTCCCGACGTCGCAGTTGCCGAGCTCCGGATAGGCGGCGAGCGCGGCCTGGATGTGTCCCGGCAGCTCGACCTCTGGCACGAGCGTCACGAAGCGCTCCTCCGCGTAGCGCACGAGATCGCGCAGCTCGGCGGAGGTGTAGAAGCCCTCGTGCACGCCGGGCTCGACCGTGGCCTCCGGTCCGTGACCGCGTTGGGTGGCCTCGCGCCGCGCGCCGACCTCGGTCAGGCGCGGGTAGCCGGGCACCTCGAAGCGCCAGCCCTGATCGTCCGTCAGGTGCAGATGCAGGATGCTGAGGTGGTGGTCGGCGAGCAGGTCGATGAGGCGACGCACGTCCTCCGCAGGGCGGAAGTGCCGCGCCACGTCGAGCATCGCACCGCGCCAGGCGGAGGCGGGAGCGCCCTCCCAGCGCCCGGCCGGGATGATCGCGGGGAGGGCGGGGTCGTGATCCGGGTCGCGGAGCTGCCGGAGCGTGGTCGCGCCGCGAAAGACCCCCTCCGGCGTCGCCCCCGCGATCTCGATCCCGGAGGCCGTCACGGTCACCCGGAAGGCCTCGGCACCGTGGCGCCCCGCGGCGGAGGCCGCGGCGCCCAGCTCCTCGTCGATCACGAGGCGGATCGCGGGCAGGGTGTCGTCCGCTCCCCCGCCGCCGAGCCGTGCGACCGCGGCCGCCAGCTCCGGCGCGCCGAGGATCGGGGTCGAGGGCGTCCACCGGAAGCCAGGAGCCAGGGAGTCGATCTCTGCGGGGATGTGCGGCACCGTCGCCCGCGGCGCGGACGGAGGCATCCGCAGCGCACGGCCGGCGACGGCGCCCGTGGGGTCGCCGTCGATGACGACCGGCACACCGCCGACGAGCACCTCATGCACGCCCTGCGGCGCGCCGTGCGGGTCGTCGAAGGTGGCTCCGGCTGCGATCGTCTCCGGGTCGAAGAGCACCAGGTCGGCGGTGGCGCCCTCGCGGATCACGCCGCGCGGTGCGTCGCTGCGGTCGAGGCGGAGGCGGGCGGCCGGGTTGCCGGAGAGATGACGCACCGCTTCCTCGAGGCTCAGCACCCCCAGCTCCCTGACGTAGTGCCCGAGGTAACGGGGGAACGTGCCACGGCCGCGCGGGTGCGGGCGCGCGCCGATGAGGATGCCGTCGCTGCCGCCGGAGTGCCGGGGGTGCCGCATGATGGCGCGGACGTTGTCCTCGTCGCCGATGTGCATGAGCACACCCGTGGCGCCGGCATCGGCGAGGATCGTGTCGATCACGACATCGACGGCGCACTGCCCGGTCTCCGCCGCGATGTCGGCGATCGTCCGGCCGACGAGCCCGGCCAGATCGGGGTGGGCGGTCCCGGAGATCTGGATCGCCGACCAGTCCGCCGCCTCGCCGTGGAACCCGTCGCAGCCGATCTCCTCCAGCTCGACCCGGACCGCCTCGCGCCCCTCTGCGTCGAGGGCTGCCAGGACGCCGAGCAGGTCGCCGGTCGCCGCCAGCCGGCTCGGCAGGAGCGCGGCGAGGGTCGTCGCCCCCGGGAGATAGGGGTAGGTGTCCAGGGTCACGTCGACGCCGTCGGCCGTCGCCGCGTCGACGAGCGCCAGCAGCTCGGCGGCGCGACCGCGGTTCGGGGCGAAGTTCATGGTCGCGTGGGTGAGATGGACCGGGCACCCGGTGCGGCGGCCGATCTCGATGGCCTCGCGGTACGCGTCCAGCGCCGCCCGCCCGTAGCTGCGGGTGTGCGGCGCCCAGTAGCCGCCGCGCTCCGCCACCACCCGGCAGAGGGCTTCGAGCTCCGCGGTGTCGGCGTACATCCCCGGGGTGTAGGTCAGGCCACTCGACATGCCGAAGGCCCCCGCGTCGAGGGCCTTCCCGAGCAGGTCGGCCATGGCCGCGATCTCGGCAGGGGTCGCCCGGCGGTCGTCGTGTCCGACCACCATCATCCGGAGGTTGCCCTGCGGCACCAGCACCGCGGCGTTGGCCACCGCGGCAGCGTCGATCGCCCGCAGGAGGTCGTCCATCGACCGCCACGGGACCACTGACGGCCGCCCGTTCCAGCCTGCGATCTGCGCGGGGATGACGGCGGCTGTCGCCTCGTCCAGCGGCGCGTAGCCCAGGCCGTCCTGCCCGAGCACCTCGGTCGTGACCCCCTGACGGATCTTGGCGTCGTGCGCGGCCCCCTGGAGCACCGCGAGATCGCTGTGCGCGTGCATGTCGATGAAACCGGGCGCCAGGACGAGGCCGGACGCGTCGACCTCGACCGCGCCGTCCGGCAGCTCGAGCGTCGTCCCGTCGCCGTCGCGGACGACGGCGACGACCCTGGCCCCCTCCACCGCAACGTCCGCGACGACGCGCGGAGCACCGGTACCGTCGACGACGGTCGCCCGACGATAGACGCGCACCAGGCCGGCCGCGGCCTTCTCGGCGCTCAGAAGCATGTCGCCACCGCGTCGATCACCCGGGGGTCCTCGGCGTCGGGGTCGTCGATCACGGCGACGACGCGCCACTTGTCGAACGCGGTGCACGGATGCGAGAGACCCAGCCGCACGACCTCGCCGACCGCGACGGTCGCCCCGTCGGCGGGTCGGAGGAAGGCGTGCTGGTCGTTCAGGGCGGTCACGGCGCCGGCGACCGACTGCGGCACCGGGAGGTCGATGTCGAACGGCACGTCTCGCCGCCCGGCGTCGAGCAGGGCGAGGCCGGGCTCGGGCTGCGAGACCACCCGTGACCACGCGTGCATCGCAGAGCGCAGCGGGGCGGTGTCCGTCAGCGGACCGAACGGCGACATGCGGGAGTAGAAGCCGTCGTCGTGGATCTGGAACGCACCGGAGCGCAGCACGACCTCGGCGTCCCCTCCCGCAGCGCCGAGGACCGCGGCGGCGCGATCGGGGAAGGAGCTGCCCCCCGCGCTGAGCACGGGGCGGACGCCGTCGGGGTAGTCGAGACGGTTGTGCAGCTCGACGAGCGTGGCCAGGAAGCCGTCCACCGCGGCGACCGAGGCCGCGGAGCGATCGGGACCGAAGGGCCCCTCGTAGCCCGTCACCCCGGCCAGGCGGAGACCAGGGGCGGCCGCGATCGCCGCGGCGATGCGCTCACCCTCCGCCACCGTGCGCGCGCCCGTCCTGCCCTGCGCGCCGCCGAGCTCCACGAGCACGTCCAGCGGTCGGGGGGCGCCGGCGAGGGCGTCGGCGAGGATCGCGACACCGGCGAGGGAATCCGCGCCGCAGAGGATCCGCAGGCCCTCGTCGGCCGCGAGCATCGCTCCGAGCTCCCGGGCCGCGGCGCCGTCCGTCACCCCGTTGGCGATGAGCACCGTGGGCACACCGGCGTCGACGGCGACGCGGGCCTGCCAGGGTGTGGCGACCGAGATCCCCCAGGCTCCCGCGTCGAGCAGCCGCTGCCAGAGCGCGGGCGCCATGGTGGTCTTGCCGTGGGGGGCGAGGCGGACGCCCTCGCGCGCGGCCCAGCCGAACACCGTGTCCTCGTTGTGCGCGATCGCGTCGGCGTGCACCGTGAGCACCGGGGTGCCGAGGTCCGACAGGTGCAGACCGGCCGCGCCGACCTCCGACAGACGCAGCCCCGCGGCGTGCGCCGGGAACCCCTTCGCCCAGGCGCCGAGGACGGGATCCGGAATTTGTAGAGGCATCTAACAAGGCTACTAGGCTGGCGGCATGACCGCGAAGACACGAGTTTCCACCGACGCCGCCCCCGCTCCCGCGCACACCTTCTCGCAGGGCGTCCGCAAGGGCCCGATCGTCCAGGTCTCCGGCCAGGGCCCCGTCGACCCGCAGACCAACGAGTACCTGTACCCGGGCGACGTCGCGGCGCAGACCACCCGCACGCTCGAGAACGTCAAGGCCATCGTGGAGGCCTCCGGCGCCACGTTCGACGATGTCGTGATGCTGCGCGTGTACCTCACCAAGCGCGAGGACTTCCCGATCATGAACGAGGCCTACGGCGCGTTCGTCGAGGCCCACACGACCAGCGGCGTGCTGCCCTCCCGCACCACCGTCTTCACCGGACTTCCCCGCGAGGAGATGCTCGTCGAGATCGACGGACTCGCCGTCGTCGACTGACCCCCGACACCCCTGGCGAACGGGGAGGCACCTTATCAGGACCGTTGCCTCCCCGTTACCAGCCATCCCGTACCATGGACGACAGGACACGTCGAGACTGCGGGGGGTGTAGTTCGTGACCGATCTGATTTCCACGCCGGGCACTGCGACGGGGGCACAGCCCGACGATGCGACACCGACGAGCGTCCTGACGCCGGAGGCGGCGACCGACACGGCCCCGCCGCAGACCGGCGAGCAGCCCCTGGCCTGGGCTCCCGTCGAGCCCGCCCCGAAGAAGCGCCGCCTCGGCCTGTGGATCGGTCTCGGCCTCGGCGTGGTCGCGCTCGGCGCCGGCGCCGCCTCGATGATCCTCATCGCCCCCGGCACCACCGTCGCGGGCATCCCGGTCGGCTGGATGACCCCCGGGGCCGCCGCCGACGCGATCAGCTCCCGCCTCGCGCAGACCGAGGTGACCCTCACGGGCGAGGGCGACGACGCCGTGCTCACGGGCGCCGACCTGGGCGCCACCGCCGATGCCACCGCGCTCGCCGACGCCGCGTTCGCCGCACACCCGATGTGGAACCTCGGCGCGTGGATGGGCGACCCCGTGCCGGCCGACATCGTGCTCGACCAGGAGACCGCCGCCGCGGCGCTCCGCAGCGCCGTCCCCGGCAGCTTCGTCGACCCGGTCGACGCCGGAGTGGTCTTCGACGCCGCGAAGGGCACCTACGCCGTCACGCCGTCCACGCCCGGGACGGGCATCGACGTGACCGCACTGAACGCGGCCTTCGTCGAGGCCGTGGGCGACGGCCGCACGACGTTCGAGTACCCCGGTGGTCCGGCCGAGGCCGCGCCCGCCGTGTCCGACGACGACGCCACGGCGACCGCGACCACGCTCAACACCATGCTCTCGACCATCGGCTTCTACGTCGGCGAGGAGCGGACCGTCCCGGTCTCCCCCGAGGTCGCGGCCTCCTGGCTGACCGTGGTCGACGACGACGGCCAGCTCCGCATCGAGGCCGACCCCGAGGCGATCCAGGCCACGGTGGACACGCTGCCCGCCGCGGTGGACCGCGCCCCCGTCAACGCGACCAACATCGTGGACTCCGCGGGGAACGTGCTGCGCGCCGAGAAGGAGGGCGCCACCGGACGCGCCCTCGGCGACACCGCGGACATCGCCGACGACTTCGCGACGCAACTCGCCGCGGGAGACGGCGTCTTCGCCCTCTCCGTGACGGAGACCCCCTTCGAGACGACGAACCTGTTCCGCCGCGCCGAGATCAACCTCAGCACGCAGCGCGCCTACCTGTTCGAGAACGACAAGGTCGTGCAGTCCTGGGCGGTGTCGACCGGTCTTCCCGGAACGCCCACGCCGACCGGCAACTTCAAGGTGTTCGCGCACACCGCCATCCAGGACATGGGCTGCTACGAGGGCGCGCCGTACTGCACCGAGGACGTGCCCTGGATCACGTGGTTCGCCCCGAACATCGGCTTCCACGGCACCTACTGGCACAACAACTTCGGCAACCGGATGAGCCACGGCTGCGTGAACCTGCCGATCGACCTCGCCAAGTACGTCTACGACTGGTCCCCCGTGGGCCTCGAGGTCTCCGTCTACAACTGATCCGGAGCCCTGCACCGGGCGAACCCGGCTGGGGAAGACAGCAGAAGGGGGCGGATGCCGCAGCATCCGCCCCCTTCTCGTCGTCTCAGCGCAGGGCGTCGACGATCTCGTTGAGCGTCGTGGACGGGCGCATGACCGCCTCGACGAGCTTCTCGTCCGGACGGTAGTAGCCGCCGATCTCCACCGGGGAGCCCTGCACCGCGTTCAGCTCGGAGACGATCGTCTCCTCGTTCGCGGCGAGCTTCTCGGCGATGGGCGCGAAGGCGGCGGCGAGCTCCGGGTCCTTCGTCTGCTTGGCCAGCTCCTGCGCCCAGTACAGGCCGAGGTAGAAGTGGCTTCCGCGGTTGTCGATCGTGCCGAGAGCGCGGCCGGGCGAGCGGTCCTCCTCGAGGAAGGTACCGGTCGCGGCGTCGAGCGTCTCCGCGAGCACGCGGGCCTTCTCGTTGCCCGTGCGGTCGGCGAAGTGCTCGAGGGAGGCGGCCAGCGCGAAGAACTCGCCCAGCGAGTCCCAGCGCAGGTAGTTCTCCTCGACCAGCTGCTGCACGTGCTTCGGCGCGGAGCCGCCGGCACCCGTCTCGAACAGTCCGCCGCCGGCGAGCAGCGGCACGATGGAGAGCATCTTGGCGCTCGTGCCGACTTCGAGGATCGGGAACAGGTCGGTGAGGTAGTCGCGCAGCACGTTGCCGGTCACCGAGATGGTGTCCAGACCGTGACGCATGCGGGCGAGCGTGTACCGCGTCGCCTCCTCCGGCGCGAGGATCGTGATCGTCAGGCCCTTGGTGTCGAGCGTGGCGAGACCCTGGTGCACCTTCGCGATGATCTGCGCGTCGTGCGAGCGGTTCGCGTCGAGCCAGAACACCGCCGGGGCACCCGTCGCGCGGGCGCGGCCGACCGCGAGCTTGACCCAGTCCATGACCGGGATGTGCTTGGTCTGCGTCGCACGCCAGATGTCACCCTTGCCGACCTCGTGCTCGATGAGGACGGTGCCCTCGCTGTCGAGCACCTGGACGATGCCGTCCGCCGCGATCTCGAACGTCTTGTCGTGGCTGCCGTACTCCTCGGCCGCCTGCGCCATGAGACCCACGTTCGGCACGGTGCCGATGGTGGCGGGGTCGAGCGGGCCGTTCGCGATCACATCGTCGATCACGGCCTGGTAGACGCTCGCGTAGGAGGAGTCGGGGATGACCGCGATCGTGTCGGCCTCCTCGCCGTCCTTGCCCCAGAGCTTCCCGCCGTTGCGGACGAGGGCGGGCATGGATGCGTCGACGATGACATCGCTCGGCACGTGCAGGTTCGTGATCCCCTTGTCGGAGTTCACGTACGACAGGCGCGGCCCCTCGGCGATGGCCTTGTCGAACGCCGCGGCGATCTCCTCGCCACCCGCGACGGTGGCCAGGCCGGCGAGGATCGAGCCGAGGCCGTCGTTCGCGCTGAGCCCGGCCTCGGCGAGCTGGGTGCCGTACTGGTCGAAGACGTCCTTAAAGAACGCCTTCACGACGTGACCGAAGATGATCGGGTCGCTGACCTTCATCATCGTGGCCTTGAGGTGCACCGAGTAGAGCACGTCGTCGGCCTTGGCCTCCGCGAGGGTGTCGGCGAGGAACGCGTCCAGCTCCTTCGCGGACAGGAAGGTCGCGTCGATGATCTCGCGCGGGAGGACCTTGAGCCCCTCCTTGAGGACCGTGACGGTGCCGTCCTTCGCGGTGTGGCGGAAGGAGAGGACGTCGTCGTGAGCGGCGACCCACGAGCGCTCGTTGTGCTTGAAGTCGTCGTGGCCCAGGGTGGCGACGCGGGTCTTGGAGCCCTCCGCGAACGGCTTGTTGCGGTGCGGGTGCTTCTTGGCATAGTTCTTCACCGCCAGCGGCGCCCGGCGGTCGCTGTTGCCCTCGCGCAGCACCGGGTTCACGGCGGAGCCCTTGATGCGGTCGTAGCGGGCGCGGATGTCCTTCTCCTCCAGCGACGAGGGCTCGTCCGGGAAGTCGGGGATGTCGTACCCCTGCTGCTGCAGCTCCGCGATGGCCGCCTTGAGCTGCGGGATCGACGCCGAGATGTTCGGCAGCTTGATGATGTTGGCCTCGGGGAGGGTGGCGAGGCCGCCCAGCTCCGCCAGCGCGTCGCCGACCTGCTGCTCGGGGGCGAGCTTCTGCGGGAAGGCGGCGAGGATGCGGCCGGCCAGAGAGATGTCCCGCGTCTCGAACTCGATGCCCGCCTGGCCCGTGTAGGCCTGGACGATCGGCAGGAACGAGGCGGTGGCCAGTGCCGGTGCCTCGTCGGTGTAGGTGTAGATGATGGCGTCGTCGGTCACCGGGAGGTTCTCCGTTCACGAGGTCTATTTGTCTCGATACCAAGATACCTGAGCGGGGTCGGCCCCGAAGCGGCGGCCCCGAGGGAGGCGCCCGGTCCGTGAAAAGTCCTCCCGAGTGATGAATGCGGTGACCGGAGGGGCTAGCCTGGGGACATGTCCGAACTGCGCATGGTCGAACTCTCCGCCGCGACGATCGTCGCCGTGAACAACCTGTCGCTCAAGCCCGGACAGGAGCAGTTCCTCGCCCCCGTCTCGTACGGCATCGCGGCCACCGTCATCAACCCGCAGACCTCCTGGCAGCGGGTGATCCTGGACCGCAACGAGGTCGTGGGCTTCGTGAGCGCCAACTTCGACGACGAGGCCCCGGAGGAGCACTTCCGCTCCGTGCTGTGGCGCATCAACGTCGACGCGGACGACCAGGGTCGCGGCGTCGGCCGCTTCGCCGTGGAGAGTCTCATCGACGAAGCACGCAACCGCGGCGTCGACCATGTCAACGTCATCTACGAAGCCGGCGAGGACGGCCCGGAGGCGTTCTTCCGCCGCGTCGGCTTCACCCCCGTCGGGGAGACGGCCTACGGCGAGGTCATCGCCGAGATCCGGGTCCCCTCCTGAGACCGGCGGCGGGGTCTCGAATCCCCTCCCCCATCGAGACTCCGTCGCCCTCGGATTCCGCCGGGCGGCGCGACCTCGATCCCTCTCAGCGCTGACCGCTGTCGCCGGGAGGCGTGCCCTTCCCCCGACGGCTGTTCCACGCGGCGAGCGCAGACGCGGCAGCTCCGGCCGCCCGGTCGATGGCCTCCGCAGACCGGTGCAGCATGTCCTGCGCAGCGTCCTGCCAGGCCGGAGTCGGCGGCGCCTCCCCCGTCTGCACCTTCGCGGCGTGCTCGGCGGCCTCGAACGCCCGCTCCAGCTCGGCGACGGCGTCGCGGTAGGCCGCGTACTCGGCGGCGGTCACGCGGCCCGTCGTCTGCCGACGCGCCTCGACCGCCGCGCCGGCGGCCCGGAGGTAGGCGGCCGTCTCCGGGCGCTTCACGTCCGTCATCTCGGGATAGGTGATCTGCAGCGCGGGGTCGGTCTCGTATCGCATCCACCGCGCCGTCACTGCCTCGTGCTCCGCATACAGCCGCTCCAGCGGCCGCGGGGCGGAGCCGGCGGGGATCGCGGCGCGAGCCGCGTTCAGCCGGACTCGTCGGGCGCGGACGTCGGCCGCCGCCGCCCTGGCATCGCGTTCACGCTCCTTGAGCATGCGCCGGGCGCCGGCCACCTGCTCGGCGCTCGCGCGCTGCGCGGCCCGCTCGGCGGAGACCCTCGCGAGGTCGGCTCGTGCCACTTTCAGAGCCGTCCGTCGGACCACCGCGCGCTGCTGGGCCTCACGGAGGTCGTGCCGCGCGGCGTCGTACTCCAGTCGGCGGCCGCTGCGGGTGTTGCGATGACGCACCCCGATCGCGCCCGCGGTCACCCCGGCGGCGGCGGTCGGCGCGAGCCACCACCACTCCGCGACGAGGAGGAAGGGGTCCATCCTTCGATGCTACCGACCGCGGCGCGCCCGCGCCCGGACGCAGCGCCCCGGCATCCGTGCGGATGCCGGGGCCTCAGTCGCGTCAGCGCGTCAGACGAGCGTCTCCTGCCAGGCCGCGTGCAACTGGGCGAACTTCCCGGTGCCGCCGATCAGAGCGGCCGGGGTGTCGTCCTCGATGATCCGGCCGTGCTCCATCACGAGCACACGGTCCGCGATCGCCACCGTCGACAGCCGGTGCGCGATGATGATCGCCGTCCGGTCGGCCAGCAGCGTCTGCAACGCGTCCTGGATCAGCCGCTCGGACGGGATGTCCAGCGAGGCCGTCGCCTCGTCGAGGATCAGCACCGCCGGGTCGGCGAGGAAGGCGCGGGCGAACGAGATGAGCTGGCGCTGCCCCGCCGAGACACGACCGCCGCGCTTGTTCACGTCGGTGTCGTACCCGTCCGGCAGCGCCGAGATGAACGCGTCGGCGCCCACCGCCCGTGCCGCCTCGCGGATCTCGTCCAGCGTCGCGTCCGGGCGCCCGAGCGCGATGTTGTCGGCGACGGTCCCGCTGAACAGGTACGCCTCCTGCGTGACCATGACGATCGCCCGGCGGAGATCCTTCGGGTGCAGCGACCGCAGATCGACGCCGTCGAGCGTCACCGTCCCCGCGGACGGGTCGTAGAACCGCGAGATGAGCTTGGCCAGCGTGGACTTGCCCGCCCCCGTCGTCCCGACCAGCGCGATGGTCTGCCCGGCCGGGATGTCGAGCGAGAAGTTCGGCAGGATCGTCTTGTCCTCGTTGTACGCGAACGTGACCTCGTCGAAGCGGATGTGCCCGCGGGACTCCCAGAGGTCCACCGGCTTCTCGGGGTCCGGCACCGTCGGGACCTCCTCCAGGACGCCCGACACCTTCTCCAGTGCGGCGGTGGCGGACTGATAGGAGTTGAGGAACATCGCGATCTCCTGCATCGGAGCGAAGAAGTTGCGCACGTAGAGCACGGCGGACAGCAGCACGCCGACCGTGAGCGCTCCCTCCGAGACCCGGATGCCGCCCCACAGCACGACGACCCCGAGCACGAGCGCCGCGACGCCCATGAGGCCCGGCTCGAACGTGCCGAACAGCAGCATCGAGCGACGGTTCACGTCCCGGTACTCGCCGGCCACGCCCTGGAAGGCCTCGTCGTTGCGCGGCTCCTTCCGGAAGGCCTTGACCGCGCGGATGCCCGTCATGGTCTCCACGAACTGGACGATCACCTTCGCGCTGATCACCCGGGACTCGCGGTACACGAGCTGCGAGCGCGAGTAGAACCAGCGCATGAGGAAGAACAGCGGCACGCCGCCGATCGCGAGGATGAGACCGGACTGCCAGTCCCACACGCACAGCGCGATGAAGGTGAAGACACCGAAGAGCACGCCGGAGACGAGCTCGTTCAGGCCGCCGTCGAGGAGCTCCTTGATGGAGTCCAGGTCGCTCGTCTGGCGCGAGATGATCCGCCCCGAGGTGTACGACTCGTGGAACTCCAGGCTCAGGCGCTGGGTGTGCAGGAAGATGCGCTTGCGCAGGTCCAGCAGGACGGCCTGGGTCAGCTTCGCCGCGATGATGACGTACCAGGCGATGAGCACGGCGGCGAGAGCACCCGCGAGCAGGTAGATGCCGCCGACGACGAACGTCGGCATCCAGTCGGCGTCGTCGAGCACCGCGGGGAGCGCCCGGTCGAGGCCGATGCTGATGAGGATCGGCCCCGCCACCTGCAGCGCCGTCGAGATGACGAGCACGGTCGCGGCGAGCACGATCTGCGGCTTGAGCGGACGCACGAGCGAGCCGAGCAGCCGCAGCGAGCGGCGGCGGATCGCCCTGCTCTCCTCCGTGGTGAGGCGGGAGCGGTCCTCGTCCTGGGTTCCGGTGAGGGAGCTCATCGCTGCACCTCCTCTCCTGCGAATCGGGGGGCGCCTCCCGGCGCCTCGTCATCGGCCTCCTCGCGGATGCCGTCCTGCACGGTCTCGTGGATCTCGGCCTGCTCGTCGCGGATGATCGGGATGGCCCCGGTGCGGGCGGCCTCCTCGGCTTCCAGACTGGAGATGACGTGCCGGTAGTGCCGGCTCGTCCGGAGCAGCTCGGCGTGCGTGCCGACGGCGGTGATCCGGCCGTCCTCGAGCAGCGCCACGCGATCGGCGAGAGCCACGGTGGACGGACGATGCGCGACGATCATCGCGGTGGTGTCGGCGAGCACGTGCCGCAGCGCCTCCTCGACGAGCGCCTCGGTGTCGACGTCCAGTGCCGACAGCGGGTCGTCGAGGACGAGCACGCGGGGGTTGGCGGCCACGGCGCGGGCCAGGGCGAGCCGCTGGCGCTGTCCGCCGGACAGGCTCAGTCCCTCCTCGCCGATCACCGTCTCGACACCCTCGGGGAGCGTGTCGACGAAGGAAGCCTGCGCCACGTCGAGCGCCTCGCGCAGGACGCGCTCGGCTTCGGGGCTGTGCACGTCGAGGTCGGCGCGTCCGAGCAGGACGTTCTCACGGACCGACGCCGAGAAGAGCGTCGCGTCCTCGAACGCCATCGCGATGTGCTCCCGGAGCTCGGCGAGCGTCAGGTCGCGCACGTCGACGCCGTCGAGCGTGACCCGGCCTCCCGTCACGTCGTACAGCCGCGTCGGCAGCGTCGTCAGCGTCGTCTTGCCGCTGCCGGTGAGCCCGACGAGCGCCATGGTCTCCCCCGGCCGCAGCACGAGGTCGATCCCGTCGAGCAGGTCCCGCTCGTCGGCGGCCGCGTCCTGGTACCGGAAGTGCGCGTTCTCGAACGCGAGCTCGCCGCGCGGGTTCTCGATGTGCACCGGGTTCTCCGGATCGGTGATGGTGTTCGTCTCCGAGAAGATGTCGAAGACGCGGTCCGTCGCCGTGCGCGCGTCGAGCATGAACGAGAACAGGAAGCCGATCGACTCGATCGGCCAGCGCAGAACGACGGCCATCGCGAAGAAGGCGAAGAGCTCCGCCGACGTGATCGCGTCCTGCGAGATGAGCCAGATGCCCGACATGAGGCTGAGGCCGAAGGCGATCTGCGGCATGAGGTCGAGCCAGAACCAGATCGAGGCGATGGCCCCGGCCTTGCTCATCTCGGTCTCGCGCAGCGTCTCGGCCTGACGACTGAAGCGGCGGAGGGCGTGCGTGCCGCGGCCGAACGCCTTGAGCACGCGGATGCCGTGCACGCTCTCCTCGACGCTGGTGGCGAGATCGCCCGCCTGGTCCTGGCTGCGGCGGGTGAGCGCGCCGTAGCGCTTCTCGAAGAGGTAGCCGCGGATCCACAGCGGGACCGCCGTCACGAGGAAGATCGTGCCCAGCAGCCAGTGCCAGCGGAACAGCAGCACCGAGCCGATGAGGATCGTCAGCACGTTCACGACGAGGAGCACGAGGCCGAAGGCGAGCCACCGGCGGATGAGGCCGATGTCCTGCATCATGCGGCTCAGCAGCTGCCCGGACTGCCACCGGTCGTGGAACGCGACGGGAAGCGTCTGCAGGCGCGCGTAGAGCTCGGTGCGCATGCGGTACTCCACCTGCGTGGCGGGGAAGAGCACGAACTGCCGGCGGAGCCACACCATGAGCGCCTCGCCGAGGCCGAGGGCGAACACGGCGAGCGCTCCCCAGATGATCGCGTCGAGCGCTCCGGACTGCACCGGCCCGCCGATGATCTGCTCGAGCACGATGGGGATCATCAGGGCGATGAGCGCGGCCGCGAGCGCGCTGGCGGCACCGCCGGCGAGGCGCCAGATGACGGGCTTCACGAACGGCTTGAGCCGCCACAGCGCGGCGGGCGTGGAGAGGGAGGACGAGGGGGACGGGTTCTGCGCGGAAGACGAGGAAGACATGTCTCTCAGAGGAGTCGAAGGGGAGAAGAGCGGGGAACGGATGCGAGAGCGGGCTCACGGAGCCCGGCATCCGGTGCAGAAGAGGGGCGGAGGCTCTAGGAGAGCGGGCGCGCCGGGGTCGAGCCGAGGGTGGCGATCCGCGCGGTGGCGATCGTGGTCATGGTGTCCTCCTCAAGGGCTCGGCGAGGTCGTCCGGTTGGCGCGACAGCCCATCAGCCTATTCCTGTGAACCAGCTGAGCGCAAGGGGAATTCCCGGGACGCCGAAGAGCCCGCTCCGTGCGGGGCGGGCTCCTCGGATCGGGAGGTCAGCGGGCGGCGCGCTCCCGCGCCAGAAGGCTCTCCTTCACCGGGAGCCCCCACGCGAAGCCGCCGAGGGAGCCGTCCGTGCGGAGCACCCGATGGCAGGGCACGAACAGCGCCGGGGCGTTGCGGGCGCAGATCGACGCCGCGGCCCGCACCGCCTGCGGATTGCCGAGCCGGGCCGCGAAGCCGGTGTAGGTCAGGGGCTCCCCCGGCGCGATACCGCGGAGCGCCGCCCAGCCGGCGAGCTGGAGGGCGGTGCCCGTCTGCGCGACCGCGACCCCGTCGATCGCCGCGACGTCACCCGCGTAGTACGCGCCGACGGCTCCCGCCGCGTCCGTCTCGGCCTCCCGCACGGCATCGGGGCGCACCCGGGCGGGAAGACGGCCGAGGATCGCCTCGACGTCGTCGGTCCACCCGGACACGAGCACCCGCTGGCGCTCGTCGGCGAGGATCGTGAAGGGACCGTCGGGGGTGTCGAGGGTCTGGATGAGAGCGGTCATGAGGTCTCCTCGGTGTCGGATGCGATGTCGCGGGCGGGCCGGACGGCGGATTTGCGCCGCGGTCCGGCGGGACGGATCGGGGCGGCACGCCACAGATGCGCGCTGAGGTAGCTCCGCCACGGTGCGGTGCGCTCCGCCCAGGCGGTGAGGGTCTTCGGGTCGGCGGGCAGCCCGGAGGCCGCGGCACCGGCACGGAGAGCCACGTCGCCGGGGAGCAGCACGTCCGGATCGCCGAGCACCCGCATCCGCACGTAATCGGCGGTCCAGGGTCCGATCCCCGGCATCGCGAGGAGGGCGGCGCGCTGCGTCGGGCCGTCATCGCCCACGGTGAGGGTCAGGCTCCCGTCCGCCAGGGCCGCGGCGGCTCCCGTCACGGCGCGGATCCGGGCGGCGGGGCCGCGCAGCACCTCCGCCCCGTGCTCCGCGATGGCCGACATCGTCGGGAACAGCAGGCCGTCGGGGGTCCGCTCCCCCAACGCGTCGGTGAGGGCGGTGAGCGCGGTGCGGGCGGCGACGACCGTGATCTGCTGCCCGATCATCGCGCGGATGAGCATCTCGTGCGGATCGGCAGCCCCGGGCACGCGGATGCCGGGGGTCCGCGCCACGAGGGGGGCGAGGGGCGGGTGCGCGGCCAGGGCCTCGTCGACCGCGAGCGGGTCGGCGTCGAGGTCGAAGATGCGGCGCGCCGTGGCCACCAGCGGCGCGAGGTCGCCGAGCTGCGCGACGCGGGCCCGGAGATGCAGCCGCTCCGTCTCCTCCTGACGCACCTCGAACCACGCGGGGCCGCCCGACATCCGGAGATGACGGGAGAACGACGTCGCCGTGGCCTCCTCGACGCCCGTCACGGCTCGCGCGGCCATCCACGCGAAGACCCCGGCCGCATCCAGGGGGCCCCGGTACGGCAGGACGAGGTCGATCGTGCCGGGTACGGCCGCGGAGGGCGTGCGGCGGCGGGCGCGCAGCTCCCCCGGCGTGAGACCGAACACCTCGCGGATCGTGTCGTTGCCCTGTCGGACGCTGTGGAAACCGGCGGCGAAGGCGACGTCCGCGATGGGCATGTCGGTGCCCACGAGGAGCATGCGGGCCGTGTGGGCGCGGTGCGCGCGCGCGAGTGCGAGCGGTCCGGCGCCGAGCTCGGTCGTCAGCAGCCGCGTGAGGTGACGGCTCGAGTAGCCGAGTCGCGACGCGAGTCCTGGCACACCCTCGCGCTCGACCACGCCGGACGCGATCAGGCGCATGGCCCGCGCGGCCGTGTCTCCGCGGACGTCCCACGCGGGCGACCCGGGGGCGGCCTCCGGCAGGCACCGCTTGCACGCGCGGTAGCCGGCCTCGTGCGCCGCGGCACTCGTCGGATAGAACGTGACGTTCTGCGGCTTCGGCGTGCGGGCCGGGCAGCTGGGCCGGCAGTAGATCCCCGTCGAGCGCACGGCGGTGACGAACTGCCCGTCGAAGCGGGTGTCCCGAGCGCTGATCGCCCGGTAGCGCTCGTCGAAGGAGGGGCTCATGTCCTCCACTCTCTCATCCCCGCACGGCTACGGCTGGCGGAAATCGGACATCGCGGTTCCTTCCCCGAGACCCCGCCTACGCGCCGAGGCCCCGGCGTGCAGACGTGCGCACGCCGGGGCCTCGGCGGAAGACCGGGGTCTCGGTCAGTGGAAGAAGTGACGCTCCCCCGTGAAGAACATCGTGACGCCGGCCTTGCGCGCGGCATCGACGACCTCCTCGTCCCGCACGGAGCCGCCGGGCTGCACGATCGCCGTGACACCCGCGTCGATGAGCACCTGGGCACCGTCGGCGAACGGGAAGAACGCGTCGGACGAGGCGACGGATCCGGCGGCACGATCTCCCGCACGCTCCACCGCGAGGCGGCACGAGTCGACGCGGTTGACCTGGCCCATGCCGACGCCGACCGTCGCGTTGTCCTTCGCCAGCACGATCGCGTTCGACTTCACGGCCCGGCAGGCCTTCCACGCGAAGATCAGGTTCTCCATCTCCTCGTCGCTCGGACGCTCCCCCGACACGAGCTCCCAGTTCTTGGCGACGGAGACGATGTCGTCCGGGAAGCGGTCCGCGTCCTGGAGCAGGAGGCCGCCGGACACGAGGCGCACGTCCATGCGCTCCTGCTGCCAGTCCTCGGGGAGCTGCAGCAGACGTAGGTTCTTCTTCGCCTTGAACACCTCGAGGGCCGCGGGCTCGAACGACGGCGCGACGATGACTTCGGTGAAGATGTCCTTGAGGTTCTCGGCCATCTTCAGCGTCACGGTGCCGTTCGCGGCGATCACGCCGCCGTACGCCGACACGGGGTCGCACTCATGGGCGCGGAGGTGCGCGCTGGCGATCGGGTCGAGGGCGTTCGGCGCGGTCGTGGCGATCCCGCAGGGGTTCGCGTGCTTGATGATCGCCACCGCCGGCTTGACCATGTCGTAGGCGGCGCGCAGGGCGGCGTCCGCGTCGACGTAGTTGTTGTACGACATCTCCTTGCCCTGCAGCTGCGTGGCCTGGGCGATGCCGTGGCCGCCCGCGCGGGTGTAGATGGCGCCGCGCTGGTGGGAGTTCTCCCCGTAGCGGAGGGTGGCGAGGCGCTCGGCCTGGATCGTCAGGTGCGCCGGGAGGTCGCCCGGGTCGTTGAGGGTGCCCTCGGCGAACCACTGCGCGACGGCCGTGTCGTAGGCCGCGGTGTGCGCGAACGCCCGCGCCGCGAGCTCCCGCCGCTGCGCGAGCGAGGTGCCGCCCTGTGCCACGGCCGCGATGATCGCCGGGTAGGACTGCGGCGACACGACGATCGCGACGTTGGCGTGGTTCTTCGCCGCCGCACGCACCATGGCGGGGCCGCCGATGTCGATCTGCTCCACCACGTCGTCGCCCTCGGCGCCGGAGGCCACGGTCTCCACGAACGGGTAGAGGTTAACGACGACGAGCTCGAACGGCGCGATGTCGAGCTCAGCGAGCTGCCGCTCGTGGTCCTCCAGGCGCAGGTCGGCGAGCAGGCCTCCGTGCACCTTCGGGTGCAGCGTCTTGACCCGGCCGTCGAGCATCTCGGCGACGCCCGTGACCGCGGCCACGTCGGTCACCTCGAAGCCGGCGTCGCGGATGGTGGACGCCGTCGACCCGGTCGAGACGATCTCGACGCCCGCCTCGGCGAGCGCGGCGGCGAGCACGAGCAGGTCGGTCTTGTCGCTGACCGAGACGAGAGCGCGCCGGATCGGCACGGTGTCGCGATCGCGGTAGAGCGTGGGGTCGTGGCGGGGGCCGGCCATGATGGGCTCCTTCGTGCGGGGGCGTCGGGGG
>NZ_QCXO01000118.1:0-49993 GCF_023383675.1 Microbacterium sp. ER1 | reverse complement strand
GGGGTGGGGCGGGGGACGGGTCAGCCGAAACGGCCGGAGACGTAGTCCTCCGTGGCCTGCACGGACGGGGTGGTGAAGATGTTCGTCGTGTCGTCGTACTCGATGAGCTTTCCGGGCTTGCCGGTGCCGGCGATGTTGAAGAACGCGGTCTTGTCGGAGACCCGGCTCGCCTGCTGCATGTTGTGCGTCACGATGACGATCGTGAACTCGTTCTTGAGCTCGCCGATCAGCTCCTCGATCGCGTAGGTCGAGATGGGGTCGAGGGCGGAGCACGGCTCGTCCATCAACAGCACCTCCGGGGAGACGGCGATCGCGCGGGCGATGCAGAGACGCTGCTGCTGGCCGCCCGAGAGCCCGGAGCCCGGACGGTCGAGGCGGTCCTTGACCTCGTTCCACAGGTTCGCGCCGGTGAGCGACTTCTCGACGAGGTCGTCCTGCTCGCTCTTCGACATGCGCTTGTTGTTGAGCTTCACGCCGGCGAGCACGTTCTCCTTGATCGACATCGTGGGGAACGGGTTCGGCCGCTGGAACACCATGCCGACCTGGCGACGCACGAGCACCGGGTCCACGCCGGCACCGTAGAGGTCCTTGCCGTCGAGCAGCACCTCGCCCTCGACGCGGGCGCCGGGGATCACCTCGTGCATGCGGTTCAGGGTGCGGAGGAAGGTGGACTTGCCGCAGCCCGACGGGCCGATGAAGGCCGTGACACTGCGCGGCTGGATGTCGAGGGAGACGCCTTCGACCGCGAGGAAGTTGCCGTAGTAGACGTTGAGGTCGTTGACTTCGATGCTCTTGGACACGTGGATTCCTATTCTGAGTGGTCGGGCGCTCAGCGGCCGTTGACCTTCGGGGCGAACAGCTTCGCGATCAGGCGGGCGAGCAGGTTCAGCACCATGACGATGAGGATGAGGGTGAGGGCGGCGGCCCAGGCGCGCGCGACGGCGGCGTCCGGGCTCGTGCCCTGGTTCATGTACTGGTTGTAGGCGAACACCGGGAGGGTCATCATCTGGCCGTCGAAGATGTTCGTGTTGAGGCTCTGCGTGAAGCCGGCGGTGAGCAGCAGCGGCGCGGTCTCGCCGATCACGCGGGAGATGGCGAGCATGACCGAGGTCATGATGCCGGCGATCGAGGTGGGCAGGACGACCTTGAGGATCGTGAGCCACTTCGGCACGCCCAGGGCGTAGGAGGCCTCGCGCAGCTCGTTCGGGACGATCCGGAGCAGCTCCTCGCTGCCGCGCACCACGACAGGCGTCATCAGCACGGCGAGGGCGAGAGCGCCCATGAAGCCCATGGAGATCCCGGGACGGATCAGGAGGGCGAACACCGCGTAGATGAACAGACCGGCGACGATCGAGGGGATGCCCGTCATCACGTCGACGAAGAACGTGATGGCCTTGGCGATCTTGCCGCGGCCGTACTCGACCAGGTAGATCGAGGTCATCAGACCGACCGGCACGGAGATGATCGTGGCCGTCAGCGTGATGAGGACCGTGCCCCAGATGGCGTGCACGATACCGCCGCCTTCACCGACGACGTTGCGCATCGAGTAGGTGAAGAACTCGGCGTCGAAGCGCTCGAGGCCGTTCGCCACCACGGTCCACAGCAGGGAGATCAGCGGCAGCAGGGCGATGAGGAAGGCTGTGGCGACGAGGGCCGTCATCAGGCGGTCGACGGCCTTGCGACGGCTCTCCGCGATGGAGGAGATCACCGTGATGATCACCATGTAGAGCAGGATGCCGACGACGACGGTGCCCGCGATGTTGAAGTCGGCGAGCGGGGTGTCCGAGCCGGCGGCGGCGACACCGAAGACGGCGGCGGACACGACGAACGAGACGCCGAGGAGGGCCCATGGAGCCCACTTCGGCAGGCGGCCGGAGGTGAGGGCGGTGGTGCTCGCGGCGGGCGGAGCGCTGGTGAGGGCGGTCATGTCAGTTCGCTCCCGAGAACTCGGCGCGGCGGGCGACGATCCAGCGCGCCAGCGCGTTGACCGCGAAGGTCACGACGAAGAGGATGAGGCCGGTCGCGATCAGCGTGTTCACACCGGTGCCGTGCGCCTCCGGGAAGGCGAGGGCGATGTTCGCGGGGATCGGCGTGGGGTTCGTGGCGGTGAGCACGAGGAAGCTGACGACCGCGGAGGGGGAGAGCACCATCGTCACGGCCATCGTCTCGCCGAGCGCGCGGCCGAGGGCCAGCATCGCCGCCGACACCATGCCGCCGCGCGCGAAGGGGAGCACGGCCATGCGGACCATCTCCCAGCGCGTGGAGCCGAGGGCGAGGGCCGCCTCCTCGTGGAGCTTGGGGGTCTGCAGGAAGACCTCGCGGCAGATGGCGGTCATGATCGGGATGCACATCACGGCGAGGACGAGGGCGGCGGTGAGGATGGTCTTGCCCGTCGCGGAGACCTGGCCGCCGAAGAACGGCACCCACGAGGCGTTCTCGTTGAGCCACACGTAGATCGGCTGGAGCATGGGGGCGAGCACGAGGCCGCCCCAGAGGCCGAACACCACGGAGGGCACCGCGGCGAGCAGGTCGATGATGTAGCCGAGGAACGACGCGAGCCGGCGGTGGGCGTAGTGCGAGATGAAGAGCGCGATGCCGATGGCGATCGGGGCGGCGATCAGCAGGGCGATGAACGAGGCCCAGAGGGTGCCGAAGACGAGCGGCCAGACGTACACCCAGAACGACTCGCCCCGGAGGATGTGGTTGTCGGTGGTGTCGAGCTGGAAGGCCGGCAGGCTCTGGATGATGAGGAAGGCGGCGACGAGCGCCAGCACGATCAGGATGAT
The DNA here is from genome assembly GCF_023383675.1 of Microbacterium sp. ER1. Classification (NCBI taxonomy): domain Bacteria; kingdom Bacillati; phylum Actinomycetota; class Actinomycetes; order Micrococcales; family Microbacteriaceae; genus Microbacterium; species Microbacterium sp. ER1. The sequence continues at coordinate 47,207 of NZ_QCXO01000118.1, read as the reverse complement.
GATGCCGGCGGCCAGCGCGGTGCCGGAGAAGACCCGGTCGCCGAGGCGCTGCTTGGCCTTGATCGGTGTGGGCGGCGCCGGTGTCGGTGCCGGTGCCGTTGTCGGCTCCTGCGCGGTCGTGCTCATGATCTCCCTGTTTCGGGCCGGGTGGAGATGGATCGGGTGCTGACCTGGCGGAGCCCCCGCGCCCGCTCGGGGACGCGGGGGCACCGTCGTCAGTGGATCGGCAGGATCAGCCGACCTGGATGAGGTCGATCGCGGCCTGGACCTGCTCGCGCAGGCCGTCCGAGATCGGGGCGCTGCCGGCGTTCTCGGCGGCGGCGTCCTGGCCCTCGGCGCTCGCGATGTACGTGAAGTACTCCTTCACGAGCTCCGCGACGTTGCTGTCCTCGTACTGCTCGCAGCCGATGAGGTAGCTGACCAGGGCGATCGGGTAGGCGCCGTCCGCAGCAGCGGCAGGGTCGACGTCGAAGACGAGGTCGCCCTCACCACGGCCCTCGGCGAGCGGCGAGCCCTCGACGAGCTTCGCGGCGGCCTCGGCCGAGTAGGAGACGAAGTCCTCGCCGACGCCCACGGCGACCTGGCCGAGGCCGTCCGCCTGGGATGCGTCGAGGAAGCCGATCGCGCCGTTGCCGGCGGTGAGGGCCTGCTTCACGCCCGAGGTGCCCTGAGCGGCCTCGCCGCCCTGGATCGGCCACTCGTCGGAGACCTCGTAGGTCCAGACGTCGGGGGCCGTCGCGCTGAGGTACTTGGCGAAGGTCTCCTGGGTGCCCGAGGGGTCGGAGCGGTGCACGGGGGAGATCGCCAGGTCGGGGAGCTCGACGCCGTCGTTCAGGGCGGCGATGGCCTCGTCGTTCCAGTTGGTGATCGTGCCGGCGAAGATGCCCGCGATCGTGGCGGCGTCGAGGTTCAGCGTGTCGATGCCCTCGAGGTTGAAGGCGACGGCGACGGGGGAGATGTAGAGGGGGACCTCGACGATGTCGTCGGTGGTGCAGGCGCCGAAGCCGCCGGCGGCGATCTCCTCGTCGTTGAACGCGCGGTCCGAGCCGATGAAGTTGCTGCCGCCCTCGAGGAAGTTCTCGCGGCCGGTGCCCGAGCCGGTGGGCTCGTAGTTGACCGTCACATCGGGGTTGGCCGTCTGGAAAGCGGCGACCCAGGCCTCCTGGGCTGCGGTCTGCGAGGACGCGCCGGTCGCGTCGATCGTGCCGGAGAGCGTGGACTCCGAGGGCTCTTCGCTGGAGCCGCCGGCTCCGCCTTCGTTCGCGGCACAGCCGGCGAGGGCGAGAGCGGCGACGGCGCCGATGGCGCCGATTCGTGCGATTCGGGAGATCTTCACTGTGGATCCTTCGATCTTGGAGGGGTGGGGCCCGGTGCAGGGCACACAGTGACGCTAGGGGCGACGGTTAACGAGACTCTCCCGCGCAGGTGAACGGCAGGTGAACGACCGGCGACTCTCTGGAGCCGATCCCCGTCACCGCGCGGCCCCCTCCATTTCGAATCGCCCGATTTGCGCCATCCCCGGCCGAGATGCAGCGAAGTGCGCGATTCGAACGAGGGAGGGTCAGACCTTGGGGGCGTGGGTCTCGATCGAGATGATGCCGGAGCCGGGATTGGTCGCCGAGACGTGCACCACGGAGAACGCGCCGGTCTCCAGATCGGCGGCGCTGCCGACGTACGAGCCGTGCACGGTGCCGGTCGCGAGGGCGATCTCCGAGAGGAGCGCAGGCAGCACCGGGCCGTGGCTGCAGAGCACGGCGGGCTTGCCGGCGCGGATGCGGCGGCCGACGACGGAGCGGAGATCGGCGACGCCGTCCTCCCAGGCGTCCTGGCTGATCTTCTCGGTGAGGACCGGCTTGCGGTCCAGGGCCTTGGCGAGCGGCGTGACGGTCTGCACGCAGCGCACCGCGTCGCTGGTGACGATCTTGCGCACCCCGAACGCGCGGAGCGGTCCGACGATGGCCTTGGCCTGGCGCTTCCCGCGGTCGGTGAGCGGCCGGGCCGCGTCCGCCTTATCCCACTCCGAGCGGGGCAGGGCCTTCGCGTGCCGGAGGGCGATCACCGGGAAGGTCCGCAGCACGCCGTCGTCGACGAGGGCCGCGAACGCATCGAGGATCTCGAGGTCGACGGGGTAGCTCAGCGCGGCACGGGCCTTCTTCACGCTGACCCACTCGAGGGCGGCGATCTCGCGGTTGGGCACGAAGGTCGAGGCGCGGATCGCGGCATCCGTCGCCTCGGCAGCCCAGTAGTGCACGACCTTCTGCTTGCGGGACGCGAGGTGGTAGCGGCTGATCCCGACCGGCACGCCGAGGGCCACGCGGATGCCGGTCTCCTCGTGCACCTCGCGGACGGCGGTCTCCGCGAGCATCTCGCCCGGGTCGACCTTGCCCTTCGGCAGGGTGACGTCGCGGTACTTCGTGCGGTGGATGAGCAGGATCCGCAGCTTGCCGTCGACCAGACGCCACACGACGGCGCCGGCCGCGTACACGGCCTTGTCCGCCCACTTCGCGTCGGCCGCGGATGGCGGGAGCTGGACCTGCCGCGCCGTCATCGAACCGCCCGCGCCCGACGACGTCGCTGGATCATCCCCATGGTCTTATCCTGCAGGTCGGTGAGCGGCTTGCCGTCGGTATCCACGGCGTGGCGCTCCCACACGCCGTCGCGGCCGAGGTGCCACGACGAGGTCCGGTCGTCCATCGCCAGGTCGAAGAAGGCGGTGAGCTCCTTGAGATGCGCCGGGTCGGTGACCCGCACCAGGGCCTCGACGCGCCGGTCGAGGTTGCGGTGCATCATGTCGGCGCTGCCGATGTACACCTGCGGGTCGCCGTCGTTCTCGAACGTGAAGATGCGCGAGTGCTCGAGGTAGCGGCCGAGGATGCTGCGGACGGTGATGTTGTCGCTGATCCCGTCGAGGTCGGGCCGCAGGCTGCAGATTCCGCGCACCCACACGTCGACCTTCACCCCTGCGGCGCTGGCGCGGTAGAGGGCGTCGATGATCTCCTCGTCGACCATCGAGTTGACCTTGATGCGGATGTGCGCGGGCTTGCCCGACTCGGCGATCCGGCGCTCGGCGTCGATCAGCCGCACGAGGCCCTTGCGGAGGTGGAGCGGGGCGACGAGCAGACGCTTGAACTTCTTCTCGATCGCGTAGCCGCTGAGCTCGTTGAACAGCCGGGTGAGGTCCTTGCCGACCTGGGCATCGGCGGTGAACAGACCGAAGTCCTCGTAGATGCGGCTCGTCTTCGGGTTGTAGTTGCCGGTGCCGACGTGCGAGTAGTGCTGGAGTCTGCCCTCCTCCTCGCGGATCACGAGGGCGAGCTTGCAGTGGGTCTTGAGCCCGACGAGGCCGTACACCACGTGCACGCCGGCCTTCTCGAGCTTGCGCGCCCACACGATGTTGTTGGCCTCGTCGAAGCGGGCCTTCACCTCGACGAGCGCGAGCACCTGCTTGCCGGCCTCGGCGGCGTCGATGAGGGCCTGCACGACGGGGCTGTCGCCGGACGTCCGGTACAGCGTCTGCTTGATGGCGAGCACGTGCGGGTCGCGGGCGGCCTGCTCGAGGAACGCCTGGACGCTCGTGGTGAAGGACTCGTACGGGTGGTGCACGAGCACGTCGGACTTCCGGATCGCCTTGAAGATGTCCGCACGGGTGTTGGAGCCCGTCGGCTGGAAGGCCACCGCGGTCGTGGGGAGGTGCGGCGGGTACCGCAGATCGGGGCGATCGATGCGCGACAGGTCGAAGAGGCCGCGCAGATCGAGCGGCCCGGGGAGGCGGTAGACCTCCTGGTCGGTGATGTCGAGCTCGCGCACGAGGAGGTCCATCGTGACCTCGTCCATGTCGTCGGTGATCTCGAGCCGGATCGGCGGCCCGAACCGGCGGCGCAGCAGCTCGGCCTCCAGCGCCTGGATGAGGTTCTCGCTCTCGTCCTCCTCGATCTCCACGTCCTCGTTGCGGGTGAGGCGGAACGCGTGGTGGTCGAGCACCTCCATGCCGGGGAACAGGTCGCCGAGGTGGTTGGCGATGAGCTCCTCGAGACGGAGGAAGCGCTTGATCTCGCCGGTGGACGGCACCTCGACGAAGCGCGGCAGCATGGGCGGCACCTTGAGGCGCGCGAACTCCTGGCGGCCGGTGCGCGCATTGCGGATGCGGATGGCGAGGTTCAGGGAGAGCCCGGAGATGTAGGGGAACGGGTGCGCCGGGTCGACCGCCAGCGGCATCAGCACAGGGAAGACCTGTGCGCCGAAGTAGTCGGACAGCGCGCTGCGCTCGTCGTCGGTGAGATCCGACCACTCCGTGATCTCGATGCCGGAGTCGGCGAGGGCGGGGCGGACGAGCTTCGTCCAGGCGTCCGCGTGGCGGAGCTGGAGGGCGTGCGCCTCGCGCGAGATATCGGCGAGGGCGTCGACGGGGGAGCGTCCGATGTTGGTGGGCACGGCGAGACCGGTCATGATGCGCCGCTTGAGACCGGCCACGCGCACCATGAAGAACTCGTCGAGGTTGCTGGCGAAGATGGCCAGGAAGTTCGCCCGCTCCAGCTCCGGCAGCGACGGGTCCTCCGCGAGTTCGAGCACCCGCTGGTTGAACGCGAGCCAGCTCAGCTCGCGGTCCAGGTAGCGATGGTCGGGGAGCTGCGAGTCCGGCGCCTCGACGGCGTCGTCGAAGTCGTCGTCTTCGGCGTCACCGAGTCCGGCGTCGGCGAGTGCGGGATCGATCATGGGGTACATCTAAGCACCGGCAGGTGTCGGGCGTGTGAACGGCGGTCAGCGCGAGCCGACCAGGCTGTCGTCCTCGTAGACGTTGAAGCGGTACCCGACGTTGCGCACGGTGCCGATGATCTGCTCCTGATCGCCGAGCTTGGCGCGGAGCCGTCGCACGTGCACGTCGACGGTCCTGGTGCCGCCGAAGTAGTCGTACCCCCACACCTCGCTGAGCAGCTGCTCGCGGGTGAACACCCGGGACGGGTGGGTGGCGAGGAAGTGCAGGAGCTGGAACTCCTTGTAGGTGAGGTCCAGCGGCCGCCCGTGGAGCTTGGCCGAGTAGGACTGCTCGTCGATCGTGACGCCGGAGGCCTGCACGCGCGCCGGTTCGGCGACCTCGTCCCGTCGTGCGAGCGCCAGACGCACGCGTGCGTCGATCTCCGCGGGACCGGCCGTCGCCAGCAGGACGTCGTCGATGCCCCACTCGCCCGACAGCGCGCTCATGCCGCCCTCGGTCACCACGAGCAGGAGCGGTGCGTCCTGTCCGGTGGCCCGCAGCAGTCGGCACAGCGACTTCGCCCCGACGAGGTCGTGGCGGCCGTCGACGATCACGATGTCGTACTCCGGGGCATTGATCAGCTGCGCCGGCTCCGCCGGGATCTGCCGCGTGCGATGGCTCAGCAGCTCGAGGGCGGGCAGCACCTGCTCCGAGAGCGGAGCATTGGTCAGAACCAGCACCAGGGCCACGCGCACTCCTCACCGGCGGGGGATCGACGCCGTGCCGCCATGATAGCGGCCACCGATGCGCAAGAATGGAGACATGTCAGAACCGGCACTCGCGCCCCGCAACGCCTTCACCGGCGTCATCGCGGTCTGGGCGACCGCGTTCGTCGGCAGCATCGTCATCGGGATCTTCGCTCCGGAGGAGTGGCGCATCCCCTGGATGCTGGTCGGCTTCGGGGCGGTGGTGCTGCTGTCCTTCGCCGTGCAGCTCTGGTACGGGCGCACGCAGGGCTTCATCTTCCGCGTCGCGAGCAGCGTGACCGGTGCGCTGCTGCTGATGGGGATCATCTCGGTCGGCTTCGGCCTGGCCGCCCTCATCCCCTCCTGACCCGGATCGCCGGGGGTAAGGTGGAGGTCATGGACATCATGGCGCTCGAAATCTTCTTCATCGGCCTGCTCGGCCTGGCGAGCCTCGCGATCGTTTTCGTGTCGGCCGTGGTGCTGCGCAACCTCTTCCGCGGCCAGCGCTGACGACATGATCGAACTCCCCACCGACCTTCCCGCCGACCTCGCCCCGCTGGCGTGGCTGATCGGCGTGTGGGAGGGGTCCGGGGTGATCGACTACCCGGTCGGCGAGGAGCGTCTGCAGGGCGAGTTCACGCATCGCGTCAGCTTCAGCCACGACGGGGGACCGTTCCTCAACTACGCGGCCACGGCGACCTTCGTCGGTGACGAGGGTGCGCCCGCCGTCCCGCTGACCGCCGAGTCCGGTTTTTGGCGTCTGGCGCGTCCGGCCGCGGCGACCGACGCGGGACCGGCGCTGCTGCCGCCGACGGCGACCCCCGTCACCCGCACGGTCGACGACGTGGAGGCCCTGCGGTCGGACAACGGCGCGTTCCCGCTCGAGGTGTCGCTGGCGCGCTCGGACGGCATGCTCGAGTACTACCTCGGCGAGATCAACGGACCGCGGGTCGACCTCGCGTCGGACGCGATCGTGCGCGGCGCCGGTGCCAAGGACTACGGCTCCGCCTCGCGGATGTACGGACTCGTCGACGGGCACCTGCTGTGGGCGTGGGACATCGCCGCCCTCGGCACACCTTTGCGGGCGCACGCCTCGGCGCGTCTCGCCCGCGTCTGAACGGAGCACACCGTGAGCACCAGCGTCTTCGACGGCGTCCCCGGCGCGACAGCGGGGGAGCGCGGGATCGCCCACTTCGGCGATCCGTTCCGGGAGCAGCGCCGCCTCGCGGCCGGAACGGCGATCGCGCCCCTCGACGACCGGACGGTCATCGAGGTGTCCGGCCCCGAACGCCTCCCCTGGCTCGACTCCATCACGTCGCAGGCGGTGGGCCGCCTGCGCGCGGGGGAGAGTACCGAGCTCCTGGTCCTCGATCCGCAGGGACGGGTGGAGCACGCGGCCGGCGTCCTCGACGACGGCACCTCGACCTGGCTCCTGGCGGACGCCGGCGATGCCGAGGGGCTTGCGACGTGGCTGACGCGGATGAAGTTCCGCACCCAGGCCACGGTCGAGCTGCGCCCCGACCTCGCGCTGCTCGGCTTCGTCGACGGCGGTCCCGCGGCCGAGCGCGTGCGCGGCCTCGATGACGCGCGGATCTGGGTCGACCCGTGGCAGCAGGTCGCCGTCGGCGGCCATCAGTACGCCGACGTGGCCGCGCACCCCGGGGCCGACCTCGCCTGGCGGGTCGGCATCGTGCCCGAGACGGCGGCGCGGGCGCTCGCCGCGGAGCTCGAGCGGGAGGACGCCGCCGGTCTGCTCGCCGCCGAGGCTCTGCGCATCGCCGCCTGGCGTCCGCGGTGGGCGGCCGAGGTGGACGAGCGATCGCTGCCGCACGAGTCGGACTGGCTCCGCAGCGCCGTGCACCTGAACAAGGGCTGCTACCGCGGGCAGGAGACCGTCGCGAAGGTGCACAACCTCGGTCATCCACCGCGGCGGCTCGCACTGCTCCAGCTCGACGGCAGCGACGCCGTGCTTCCGGAACCCGGAGCCCCCGTGTTCGCGGGCGATGATGAGGTCGGGCACATCACCTCCTCCGCGCGGCATCATGAGGACGGGCCGATCGCCCTCGCTCTCCTGTCCCGTCGGGCCCCGATCGGCGATCTCGTCGTCCGGGCCGAGGGGATCGACATCGCCGCGTCCCAGCAGATCATCGTCCCGGCCGACGCCGGCGCCACCGCGGACATCCCGCGCCTGACGCGGCTGTCCCGCCGACCCACGGCGCCCGATCCCCGCGACGCCGGGGTCTGAGACACCGGACCCTGGTCAGGCCGGTGCCACGGCGTCCCACGGCAGGGTGAGCTCGCCCAGTCGCCAGCGGCTCCGCCCGCCCTGCACAGGCCAGCCCTGCGCGCGCAGCGCGGTCACCGCGGCGAGGAAGCGCTGCGTGGCCCCGAAGGTCGACAGGGGAGCAGCGCGCTCCCACTCCCGGTCCAGGTCGACGAGCAGCGCATGGATGCGCTCGCCGGGGACGTTGCGGTGGATGAGGGCCTTGGGCAGCCGCTCCGCCACGATGCTCGGGACCTCGAGCCCGCGCAGGCGGAGGGAGACGGTGAAGCGGAGCGGCGTGCCGCCGGGATCGACATCGACCCAGCTCGCCACGCGCCCGATCTCGTCGCAGGTGCCCTCCACCAGGAGCCCGTCCGGCGCGAGGCGGTGCGCCATCGTCCGCCAGGCGGCGGCGACCTCGGCCTCGTCATACTGCCGCAGGACGTTCATCGCCCGGATGACGGCGGGCCGACGACCGCCCGGGAGCGGCACCTCGAACCCGCCGCGGGCGAAGGAGACGCGGAGGTCGGCAGGGAAGGGCGTGCGGCCGGCCTGGACCTCGGCGAGCTGCTGCTCCGCGGTGGCCACCCGGTCCGGGTCGAGCTCCAGACCGCGCACCTCCGCGTCCGGCCGCACGCGTCGCAGTCGGGCGGCCAGCTCGAACGCGGTCACCCCGCTCGCCCCGAAACCGAGGTCGACGACGAGGGGGTCGGGCGCGCGTCGGAAGGCGGGGGAGGCGGCGATCCACCGGTCGTTCCGACGCAGCCGGTTCGTCCCTGTCGTGCCGCGGGTCGGCCGACCGAGGGGAGATGACGCCATGCGTCCATCCTCCCTCCTCCGCCGCTGTGCCCGCTCCGCGCCCCGGATAAACTGGCGACATGACTGCGAAGCGCACCCTGATCCTGCTCCGCCACGGCCAGAGCGAGTGGAACGAACTGAACCTCTTCACCGGCTGGGTGGACGTCCGCCTGACCGCGCAGGGCAAGAACGAGGCCCGTCGCGGCGGTGAGCTGCTCGCCGAGTCCGGCATCCTGCCCGACGTGCTGCACACGTCCCTGCTGAGCCGGGCGATCCAGACCGCCGACATCGCGCTGGACGCCGCCGACCGGCTGTGGATCCCGGTGAAGCGCTCCTGGCGGCTCAACGAGCGCCACTACGGGGCGCTGCAGGGCAAGGACAAGGCACAGACGCTCGAGGAGTTCGGTCCGGAGCAGTTCCAGCTGTGGCGCCGCTCGTTCGACGTGCCGCCGCCCCCGCTGGACGACGCGAGCGAGTTCAGCCAGGTGGGTGACGCCCGCTACGAGGGCATCGACGGCGAGGTGCCGCGCACGGAGTCGCTCAAGCTCGTCATCGATCGCCTCCTGCCGTACTGGGACGCGGAGATCGTCCCCGATCTGGAAGCCGGCAAGACCGTCCTCGTGACCGCGCACGGCAACTCGCTGCGCGGCCTCGTCAAGCACCTCGAGGGCATCAGCGACGACGACATCGCCGGCCTGAACATCCCGACCGGCATTCCGCTGGTGTACGAGCTCGACGAGAACAACGCGCCGACCAGTCCCGGCCGGTACCTCGACCCGGAGGCCGCCGCCGCCGGTGCCGCGGCCGTGGCCGCCCAGGGCAAGAAGTAACCGAGACCCCGGTTTCACGTCGAGACCCCCTGCCGCAGGCGACTGCAGCAGGGGGTCTCGGCGATGAGGCGGGGTCTCGTCAGGCGTGGCCGAGCTGCTCCTGCTGCTCCACCGCGAGGGCGATGTCCTCCTCTTCGACGTGCCAGTCGCCCGTCGCGAGGTAGACGACCTTCTTGGCGACGGCGACCGCGTGGTCCGCGAAGCGCTCGTGGTACCGGCTGGCGAGCGTCGCATCGACCGTGGCGACGGCCTCGCCCTTCCAGTTGTCGCTCAGCACCTTCTCGAAGACGCTGGCGTGCAGTTCGTCCACGTCGTCATCGGCGTTGCGGATCGCGTCGGCGAACTTCAGATCCTGGGTGCGGAGGAGCTCCGTGAGCGTGCGGGAGATCTCCACGTCCAGCTCGCCCATCTTCACGAACGTGCCCTTCAGGCCCTTCGGGATCGCGCGCTCCGGGAAGCGCAGGCGGGCGAGCTGGGCGATGTGCTCGGACATGTCGCCCATCCGCTCCAGGGACGCGCTGACGCGGAGCGCCGTGACGACGATTCGGAGGTCGCGCGCGACCGGCTGCTGTCGGGCGAGGATCTCGATGGCCTGCTCGTCCAGCGCGACGGCGAGCTCGTCGATCTTCGCGTCGTCGGCGATGACCTCCTCGGCCAGCGCGACGTCGCTCGTGGCGAACGCGCGGGTCGCCTTGTCGATGGAGACCGTGACGAGCTCGGCGATCTCGACGAGGCGGGACTGCAGGTCCTCGAGGGACTGGTGGAAGACTTCGCGCATGGTGGGCGCAACCTTTCGTTCGGATCCCGGCTGACGGTCCAGCGCGGGGCGGCGGGGCGTCCGCGGGGAGAGCACTGCGCGCGCGCAGGCCTGAAGCGATTGTCTGCTCCGAAGGTTAACGAACGGTGCCCAGCGAGTGAATAGTACGTCTCCGCTCCCCGGGATGGCGCGGAAACCCGCCGGATCGACGGTGAACGCGCTCTACGCTGGAGTCATGACCCTGCCGCAGCTCGCGCTGTCCTCCCTCGCCATCGGGTTGGCGATCGGGGTGGGCCTCTCGCTCCTCGTCGTCTGGGCGTATCGGGCGAGGGCGCGGGCGGAGGAGGAGACGTCGATGACGATCCCGCCCGGGATCACCGATGTGCTGCGCAGCATGGACGACGCCGCGTGCGTGGTCGACGTCTCCGGCCTCGTGCTCGCCACGTCGAAAGCCGCCGCACGGTTCGGGATCGAGGTCGGATCGACTCTCGAGAACCCGGAGCTCCGGCAGCTCGTGCGGGGCGTCCGCTCGACGGGGGAGACGGCGACCGAGTCGCTGCGCATCACCCGCGGCGGCCTCAGCCTCGACCCCCGCCTCGTGTCGGCCAGGGCGAGCGCCATCGGCACGCGCCTCGTGCTCCTCATCATCCGCGACGTGACCGAGCAGGAGCGCCTCGACCAGATGCGCCGTGACTTCGTGGCCAACACGAGCCACGAGCTCAAGACGCCCGTCGGGGCCGTGAGCCTGCTCGCCGAGGCCATCGAGTCCGCCGCCGACGACCCCGCCCAGGTGCGGGCGTTCGCGTCGCGGATCTCGGCTGAGGCCGGCCGTCTCGGTCAGCTCACCGGACGCATCATGAGTCTGTCCCGGCTGCAGGCGGAGGACGGGCTGACCGAGGTCGCCCCGGTCTCGATCGACGAGGTCATCGCCTCCTCGATCGAAGCCCACGTCGTGCAGGCCGACTCCGCCGGTGTGGAGCTCGCCCGCGGTGGAGACCGCGGCGTCTGGGTCCGCGGCGACGCACAGATCCTCATCGAGGCCGTCGGCAACCTCATCGCCAACGCCATCGTCTACTCGCCCCGCGGCTCCCGGGTGGGCGTCGGGGTGAAGGCCGACGACGACGTCGTGGAGATCGCCGTCTCCGACCAGGGCATCGGGATCGCCGAGGCCGACCGCGAGCGCATCTTCGAGCGGTTCTACCGCGCGGACGAGGCCCGCTCCCGGCGCACCGGCGGCACCGGCCTCGGGCTGTCCATCGTCAAGCACGCCACCCAGCGGCACGGAGGAGAGGTGCGGCTCTGGTCGCGCCCGGGCCGCGGGTCCACGTTCACCATCCGCCTGCCCCGGATCGACGCCCCCGCGAACACCGGGCAGGGCAAGAAGAGCAAGAAGAAGCGCGCGCGCAAGGCCGTCCCCGCCACCGGGGCGACGCGCGTCCGAAACGGAGAGACCGCATGACCCGCATCCTTCTCGTCGAAGACGAACCCGACCTCGCCGACCCGCTCGCCTACCTGCTGCGCCGCGAGGGCTACGAGGTGGAGATCGCCGAGGACGGCCCCGGTGCGCTGACGGCGTTCCGGGAGCGCGGTGCCGACATCGTGCTGCTCGACCTCATGCTGCCCGGTATGCCGGGGACCGAGGTGTGCCGGCAGATCCGGTCCACGTCGGCCGTGCCCATCATCATGCTGACGGCGAAGGACTCCGAGGTCGACATCGTCGTGGGGCTCGAGCTCGGCGCGGACGATTACATCACCAAGCCCTACTCCTCGCGGGAGCTGCTCGCCCGGATGCGGGCGGTGCTGCGGCGGGTGGTGCAGGCGGAGGCCGAGCTCGACGAGCGGGTGCTCGAGGGTGGGCGCGTCTCGCTCGACATCGATCGGCACACGGTGGCGGTGGCCGGCGAGCAGATCAACATGCCGCTGAAGGAGTTCGAGCTGCTGGAGGTGCTGATGCGCAACTCCGGCCGGGTGCTCACGCGCGGCCAGCTCATCGACCGGGTGTGGGGGAGCGACTACTTCGGCGACACCAAGACGCTCGACGTGCACATCAAGCGCATCCGCTCGCGGATCGAGGAGAACCCGAGCGAACCGGTGATGCTGGTGACCGTCCGCGGCCTGGGGTATCGCTTCGAGGGATGACCGCACACAAGAGAGGCCGGCACCCGTGGGTGCCGGCCTCTCTTGTGTGTCTGCGGACTCAGTCCTGCGGAGCGAGGTCCGAGTAGTACGGCAGGGTGCCGTCGAGGACGGGCACCTGCGTGGTCACACCCGCGGAGTCGCCGGACTGGAAGTGCATCGCGACGGTGGCGCCGGGCATGGTGTCGAGGCCGACGATCTCCACCGGCTCCTGGTCGGCCCCGAGGCTGACCGATCCGCCGGCGGGCACGGTGATCATGAACGGCTCGCCGCCCTCGAGGGAGACCGTCAGGGTGGCGCGGTCCTGCGTCGGGTTGACAACCGCGCCCACGAAGTTCCCGGCCGTGCCGTCTTCATTCGCGATGATGAGGGCGTTCCGGACGGCGATGGGGCCGTCCTCGTCCGACACGTTCACGCCGTCGGAGGCGGCGTACTCGGTCTTCGTCGCCTGCGGCGTGATGAACGTGCACCCGGTCGCGCCGAGCAGAACGAGGGCGCTGATGGCGGCAGACGCGACAAGGCGCGATTTCACGGGTCCTCCTGAGGTCCGACGGGATATCCCTCCCCATTCTATGGGTAAGTCGAGGAGCCGCTGGGAACAGGAAGCGCGAACCTTAGCGCATATCCCCTGTGGTATCCTTGAGGTTGCCGAAAGGACATGTTTTTATGCTTTTTGAGGTTGGCGAGACCGTCGTCTATCCGCACCATGGCGCTGCGACCATCATCGAGGTCAAGGAACGCGTCATCAAGGGCGAGACGAAGAAATACCTGAAGCTCAACGTCACGCAGGGCGATCTCATCATCGAGGTCCCGGCCGAGAACGTCGACCTCGTCGGCGTCCGCGACGTGATCGGCAAGGAGGGCCTCGACCACGTGTTCGAGGTGCTGCGCGCGCCGTTCACCGAGGAGCCCACCAACTGGTCGCGCCGGTACAAGGCGAACCTGGAGAAGCTCGCGTCCGGCGATGTCATCAAGGTGAGCGAGGTCGTGCGCGACCTCTGGCGCCGCGACCAGGACCGCGGCCTGTCCGCGGGTGAGAAGCGGATGCTGGCCAAGGCCCGGCAGATCCTCATCTCGGAGCTGGCCCTGGCCGAGAAGATCGACGAGGACAAGGCGGGCGCACTGCTCGACGAGGTCCTCGCGTCCTGAGACGTCCTTCACAGAAGGCGGGTGCTGCGGCACCCGCCTTCTGTCGTCTCCGCCGGTAACGTGAAGCTGTGAGCATCCTCCCCGTCCCGCATACCGCGATCATCGTCGTCGCCGCCGGCTCCGGCACCCGCCTCGAGGCCGGAGCGCCCAAGGCGTTCGTCGGCATCGACGGCCGCACCATCCTGCGGCACGCCCTCGACGGCGTCTTCGCGGCGGCGCCCCTGCAGGTCGTGGTCGTCGCGCCCGAAGGCTACGAAGGCGACGCGGAGACGGAGCTGCGGGAGGCCGCCGGCGATCGTTCCGACCTGGGCCGCGTGGTCACCGGAGGGGCGACGCGGCAGGAGTCGGTCGCCGCGGGGCTCGCCGCCCTGTGGGGGAACGTCACGACGGTGCTCGTGCACGACGCGGCGCGCGCCCTCACGCCGCCCGCCGTCATCGACGCGGTGGCGGCGGCCGTGGTCGCCGATGCCGGTGCGGTGCCGAGCCTGCCTGTCGTGGACACGCTCAAGCGCGTCGCGGACGGTCTCGTCGTCGGTGCCGTGGATCGCGCGGAGCTCGCGGCCGCGCAGACTCCGCAGGGCTTCCCGCGCGCGCTGCTGGAAGCGGCGTACGCGGAGGCGACCGCCCGGGGCGCCGAGTACACCGACGACGCCGCGCTCTTCGCCGCGGCCGGGAACACCGTGCGCCTGGTGCCGGGCTCCGAGCGTTCGTTCAAGATCACCACTCCCGCCGATCTGGAGCGCGCCCGCCTCCTCGTCGCGACGTCGTCGGGATCGCCCTCCTCGGCGGCGCGGCCGTCGACTCCCGTCGGGGGCGCACCCCGTGTGGGCATCGGCACGGACGTGCACGCCTTCGGTGGCGACGGGCCGCTGTGGCTGGCCGGGCTGGAATGGCCGGGGGAGCGCGCGCTCTCCGGGCATTCGGACGGGGACGCGGTCGCCCACGCGATCGTCGACGCCCTGCTCGGCGCCGCCGGGCTCGGCGACATCGGCGAGCACTTCGGCACCGCTCACCCGGAGTATGCGGGGGCGCACGCCGATGTCTTCCTCTCCCGCACCGCGGAGCTCCTGGCGGAGGCGGGCTTCGCGATCGGCAACGTGTCGGTGCAGTTCCAGGGCAACCGCCCGCGCTTCAGCGGACGACGCGGGGAGGCCGAGGCTGCTCTGTCGGCGGCGCTCGGGGGCGCTCCGGTGGCCGTGACGGCCACGACGACCGACGGCCTCGGCTTCCCGGGACGGGGCGAGGGGATCGCGGTCACGGCCGTCGCGGTCGTCATCCCGCGACCGGAGCGGAGTCTCTCAGCGCCCGCCGAGTAGGCTTGAGCGGTGACTCTCCGCCTCTACGACACCCGCGCACAGCTGCTGCGCGACTTCGTGCCTCTCGATCCCGAGAACATCACGATGTACGTGTGCGGACCCACCGTGCAGTCCGGCCCGCACATCGGCCACGTCCGCGCGGCCCTGAGCTTCGATCTCCTGCGCCGCTGGCTGACGCACCGCCACGGCCGCGTGACCTTCGTGCGCAACGTCACCGACATCGACGACAAGGTGCTCGCCAACGCCACGGACGCCGAGCCGTGGTGGGCGCTCGCCTACCGGATGGAGCAGGAGTTCGCCGCGGCCTACGCCGGCATCGGCATCCTGCCGCCCACGTACGAGCCGCGGGCGACGGCCTCCGTCCCGCAGATGCAGGAGCTCATCGCGCTGCTCATCGACCGGGGCCACGCGTATCCCGCTCCCGACGGGTCGGGCGACGTGTACTTCGATGTGCGCTCCTGGCCGTCCTACGGCGATCTCACCCATCAGTCGGTGGACGCGATGGAGGCGGCGCAGGACGCCGACCCGCGGGGCAAGCGCAACCCCCAGGACTTCGCCCTGTGGAAGGGGGCCAAGCCCGACGAGCCCGCCGATGCGACCTGGGCGTCGCCGTGGGGGCCGGGGCGTCCGGGCTGGCACATCGAGTGCTCGGCCATGGCGAAGCGGTACCTCGGCGCGGAGTTCGACATCCACGGCGGCGGCCTCGACCTGCGGTTCCCTCATCACGAGAACGAGCTCGCGCAGTCGACGGCCGCGGGTGACGGCTTCGCCCGCTACTGGGTGCACAACGGCCTCGTGACCGTCGACGGCCAGAAGATGTCGAAATCCCTCGGCAACTTCACCCTCGCGCGGGACGTGCTCGCGGAGCGGGATCCGCTGGTCGTGCGCTACGCTCTCGCCGCCGCGCACTACCGGTCGAGCCTCGATCTCTCGGAATCGTCCTGGGCGGAGGCGGACGCGGCGCTCGGCCGTATCCGCTCCTTCCTCGATCGCGCATTCCGCGCGGCCGGCGAGGAGATCGGTGCCAAGGACGCACGGAGCCTGCCCGACGCCTTCGTCGAGGCGATGGACGACGACCTCGGCGTGCCGCAGGCGCTGGCCGTCGTGCACGAGAGCGTGCGGGGCGGGAACTCGGCGCTGGACGCGGGCGACACCGGCACGGCCCTGGACTCGGCGCGGGCGGTGCTCGCCATGACCGGGATCCTCGGTCTGGACCCGCGCACGGGATCGGGCGCCGCCGGGGGCGCGCAGGCAGCGGCGCTGGACGCGCTGGTGCAGGAGATGATCGCGCAGCGCGCCACCGCGCGCGCGGAGAAGGACTGGGCGGCGGCGGATCGCATCCGTGACGCGATCGCCGCCGCAGGAATCACGCTGGAGGACACTCCGGCCGGAACTCATTGGAGTATCGATGGCTAAGCCAGGGCGCCCCGGCGCGAGCAAGGGAAACAAGAAGGGCCCGACCAAGGGCACCGGCGGTCTCGGGCGCAAGGCGCTCGAGGGGCGTGGCCCCACGCCGAAGGCGGAGGACCGCGCGTGGCACCCCGCCGGTAAGCGCAAGGCCGCGGCCGAGCGCTACGCGGCTGCGGGCGGAAAGGGCAAGCCCGGTGGGCGCCCCGCGTCCGGAGGCAATCCGAACCGCAGCGCCCGGTCGAAGGACAACACCACCGACACCGAGACGGTCACCGGCCGCAACTCCGTGCTCGAGGCGCTGCGCGCGAAGATCCCGGCGACGGCGATGTACATCGCGCAGCGCGTCGAGATGGACGACCGCGTCAAGGAGATGCTGTCGATCGCGACCCACCGCGACATCCCGGTGCTCGAGGTCACCCGCCAGGAGCTCGACCGCATGGCCGGCTTCGACGGCGTGCACCAGGGCGTCGCCCTCAAGGTGCCGCCGTACGAGTACGCGCACCCGCAGGACCTCCTGGAGCAGGTCATCGACCGTGGCGAGACGCCGCTGTTCGTCGCCCTCGACGGCATCACGGACCCGCGCAACCTCGGTGCGATCATCCGCTCGACGGCGGCGTTCGGCGGCCACGGCATCATCCTGCCGCAGCGCCGTTCCGCCGGTGTGAACTCCGCGGCGTGGAAGACGAGTGCGGGCGCGGCGGCGCGCATCCCGGTCGCCCTGGCGTCGAACCTCACCACGCAGCTCAAGGAGTTCAAGAAGCAGGGCGTGTTCGTGCTCGGACTCGACGGTGACGGCGACGTCTCGCTGCCCGCGCTGGAGCTGGCGGACCGTCCCGTCGTCATCGTCGTGGGCTCGGAGGGCAAGGGCCTGTCCCGCCTCGTGACCGAGACCTGCGACCAGATCGTCTCCATCCCCATCTCCGCGGCGACCGAGTCGCTGAACGCCGGCATCGCGGCCTCGGTCGCGCTGTACCAGGTCGCGACCGTCCGCGCCGCGGACTGACCGAGAGGAACACGCATGGCCCGCATCATCGTCCTGGGAGGAACCGGCTACGCCGGGCGCCACATCGTCGCGGAGGCGGTGAGCCGCGATCACGCGGTCGTCGCCATCTCGCGCTCGACCCCCGCGGATCCGGTCGCGGGTGCGGCGTACGTGCAGGGGTCCGCGCTCGACCCCGCGACGCTGACCGAGGCGTTCGCGGGTGCCGATGCCGTGGTCTCCGCGCTCTCGCCGCGCGGTGACATGGAGGACCGTGTCCTCGAGGCGCTGACGAACGTGGTCGCGCTGCTCGACGGCACCGAGACCCGGCTCGGGGTCGTGGGCGGCGCGGGCGGCAGCCTCGTCGCGCCCGGTGGCCCCCGACTGTTCGATCAGGGGTTCCCCGAGGAGTACAAGCACGAGGCGCAGGTCGGCATCGACTCGCTCGCGCTCCTGGAGCGCACCGCGGAGAGCCTGGACTGGTTCTTCGTGCACCCTGCCGAGGTCTTCGGGCCGTGGGCCGAGGGGGAGCGCACCGGACACTACCGGGACGGCGGTGACGTCCTCGTCCGCGACGAGGACGGGAAGTCGTACATCTCCGGGGCGGACTTCGCCGTCGCGATCGTCGACGAGATCGAGCAGGGCAACCACCACCGCGAGCGGTTCACGGTCGGCTACTGACGCCGTCCGGCGCGGCGCCGACCGGCGGGCACGGTCTCAGACGAGGTCGCGCCAGTCCACCTCGTCGTCGTCGCCGAGCGCGAGCGTGCCGGTGACGACGGGGAGGCCCATCGTCTCGGTCGGCGGCCCCATGATGGTGGCCTCGTCGCGCCGGTGGCGGAGCACATCGTTGATGTAGCTCGTCAGCACCTCCGCGAGGGCGACAGAGCGTCCCTGCGCCTGCGACAGGTACCAGCGGTGCTCGAGCACCTGGTGGAACACCTCGGCCGGCTCCAGCTTGGCGCGCAGGTCGTACGGGATCGCGCGGACGACGGGCTCGAAGACGCGCGTGAGCCACTCGTGCGCGTACATCTCCTCGTCCGCCCACTGCTTGGTGGAGCGGGCACGGAACTCGTCGAGGTCGTTGAGGAGCCGCCGGGCCTGGTTCTCCTCGACGTCGAGACCGGTGAGGCGGATGAGTCGGCGCTGGTGGTGCCCGGCATCGACGACCTTGGGCTGGATCTCCACGACCGTGCCGTCGGCGGTCGTCGACATCGACATCTCGTCGATGTCGAAGCCGAGGGCGTTGAGACGCTCGACACGTTCCGTGATGCGCCACGTCTCGGCGGCGGAGAAGGACTCCTGCGCGGTGAGCTCGGCCCAGAGGGAGCGGTAGGACGACACGATGCCGTCCGCGATGGCGACGGCGTCGACCCCATGCTCCAGGCGGCCGCCCGCGGCGAGGTCCATGATCTCCCCCGCGATGTTCGTGCGCGCGAGGTCCAGGTCGTAGGCGCGCTGACCGTCGGTGAGGCCCTCTTCGTGCAGCTCGCCGGTCTCCGCGTCGACGAGGTACGCCGCGAACGCCCCGGCATCCCGGCGGAACAGCGTGTTCGAGAGCGAGACGTCTCCCCAGTAGAAGCCCACGTTGTGCAGACGCACGAGCAGCAGGGCGAGCGCGTCGACGAGGCGCGTGGCCGTGTCCGGGCGGAGCACCCGGGTGAAGAGGGCCCGGTATGGCATCGAGAAGCGCAGATGTGAGGTGACCAGGGCCGCGGGGAGCGGCGCCCCCGACGAGTCGGTGCGCCCCGCGATCACCGCGACGCGCTCCACGCACGGCACGTCGAGTCGCGACAGGTTGCCGAGCATCTCGTACTCCCGGCGCGCCATCTCGGTCGTCGTCTCCTTCACCGCCACCACGCGCCCGGAGAGATCCGCGAAGCGCACGAGGTGGCGGGAGAGGCCCTTGGGCAGCGAGACGATGTGCTCGGAGGGCCACTTCTCCAGAGGCGTCGACCAGGGCAGAGCGAGCAGACCGGGGTCGACCGTCTTGGCGGTGATCCGGAGGGATTCCTGCATGGGGGCTCCTGAGGGTGCCGGGGAGACGACGCGGCGCGGGCGACCGAAGTCAGCCCGCGCCGCGGTGGAGTGTCAGATCAGGCCGAGACGACCGGCTTGTCGTTCAGGCGGTCGCCCGACTCGAGGTCGAACGCGTGCACGTGACCCGGGTTCGCGGCAAGGGTGACGGTCTCCCCGGCGTTCGGGTGGTTGCGGCCGTCGACGCGGGCGACGAGGTCGGTGCGCTTGCCGTTGATCTCCGTGTGGCCGTAGAGGTAGCCGTCGGCGCCGAGCTCCTCGACGAGGTCGACGACGACCGAGAGGCCGCGACCGTCGGCCGGGCCGACCGTGATGTCCTCGGGGCGGACGCCGACCGTGACCTGCGAGCCCGACGCGCGGCCGACCGTGTCGCGGTCCAGCGGCACGACCTCGGTGCCGAACTGCACGCCGCCGTCGGCGAGGTCGGCGCTGAACAGGTTCATCGCGGGGGAGCCGATGAAGCCGGCCACGAACACGTTGTTCGGCTTCTCGTACAGGTCGCGCGGGGAGCCGACCTGCTGGAGCAGGCCGTCCTTGAGCACGGCGATGCGGTCACCCATCGTGAGCGCCTCGGTCTGGTCGTGCGTGACGTAGACCGTGGTGACGCCGAGACGACGCTGCAGCGACGCGATCTGCGTGCGGGTCTGGACGCGGAGCTTGGCGTCGAGGTTCGACAGCGGCTCGTCCATGAGGAAGACCTGGGGCTGACGCACGATGGCGCGACCCATGGCGACACGCTGACGCTGACCACCGGAGAGGGCCTTCGGCTTGCGGGTGAGGTACTGCTCCAGGTCGAGGAGCTTCGCGGCCTCGAGGACGCGCGCGGCGCGCTCCTCCTTGCCGACGCCGGCGATCTTGAGCGCGAAGCCCATGTTCTCCGCGACGGTCATGTGCGGGTACAGCGCGTAGTTCTGGAACACCATCGCGATGTCGCGGTCCTTCGGCGGCACGTCGGTGACGTCGCGGTCACCGATGAGGATGCGGCCGGAGTTGACCTCTTCGAGGCCGGCGAGCATGCGGAGGGAGGTGGACTTACCGCAACCGGAGGGACCGACCAGGACGAGGAACTCGCCGTCTCCCACCTCGAGGTTGAGCTTGTCGACAGCCGGACGGGTGCCGCCGGGGTACAGGCGGGTGGCCTCGTCGAAAGTCACAGATGCCATCGTGTTTCTCCTTCACCGGCAGGTACGTGCCGGACGATCCGTAGTGAATGAAGCGGCGGAGCGACCCGCCGTGACCCTCCATCGGGTCGGGATCAGTATGGCACGAACGGCCGCACCTGGGTATTTCTCAGCCTCACTGGTTAGCATCGAACCCGGCCGTGCGCAGCGGCGATCACCGCCCGACGGTGGTCGGGGCCAACCCGGACCCCCTGAGACTCAAGAGGAACGATGTCGAGCGACGAAACGCCGAACGTCCCCGCCCCTCGCACTTCGCGCGAGGCCGTGCGGGAGAAGGCACAGAAGGTGCACGCCCAGCAGTCGCGGGCGCGTCTCATGCGACGGATCATCATCGGTGCGGTCGCGATCATCGCGGTCGGTGCGATCGGGACCGCCGTGACGCTCGCCGTGACCTCGCAGACGTCCAAGCCGCAGCTCAGCCCCAGCGGCATGGAGGCGGACGGCGTCGTGGTGACGGACATCGCCTCCGCCGCGATCGCCGGCACCGCGTCCCCCACACCGGACCCCGAGCCCAGTGAGGCCGGCGCCAGCGAGACGCCGTCGCCCGAGCCGTCCGCGGCCGGCGCCGTCGAGGTGCACGTCTACGTCGACTACCTCTCGCCCGACGCGGGCAAGTTCGAGCGCGCCAACGCCCGTCTGCTCGCCCAGTGGATCGAGGACGGCGCCGCGACCGTCAGCTACCACCCGGTCGCTCTGCTCACCGCCAGCTCCAACGGCACGAAGTACTCGCTGCGTTCCGCCGCGGCCGCCGCCTGCGTGGCGACGCACTCGCCGGACCAGTTCTACGCGTTCAACCACGACCTCCTCGACGACCAGCCCGACGTGGGCAGCGACGGGATGTCCGACGAGGAGCTCGCCAACCTCGCGGGCGCCGTCGGCGTGGACAACGCCAAGACCGTGCGCTCGTGCATCCAGGACGGCGACTACGTCAGCTGGGCGAAGGAGGCGACGACCCGCGCGCTCGAGGGGCCGCTCCCCGGCTCCGACGACCTCGTGCTCACCGCCGCCCCGATGATCGTCGTGAACGGCGAGGCGTACGTCGGGGCGCTGGACGACCCGCAGGAGCTGTCGACGTTCGTCATGTCCGTCGCCAGCGAGGCCTACTACGAGTCGACGTCTCCGACGCCCACCCCGACCGCCACCTCGGCGCCGGCGAAGTAGTCCGTCGAGCGTCCCGGCCATCGCTAAGCTGTGATGGCATCCGCCGACTTGGCGCAATTGGTAGCGCACCGTACTTGTAATACGGGGGTTACGGGTTCGAGTCCCGTAGTCGGCTCTCTCTGACGGACCCCTCCGCGTGATCGCGGCGCCTCTGCGTGGCGCGTTGGCGCGCGCCCGCATATCGCGTATCACTTCGGAGGGTGTTATGTTACTGGGGTGCAGGTGGTCGGCACCCCGCCCCGGCCACCTGCGCATCTTTTCGCGTCACCGCGGGAATGTTCGCGCCGCTCATCGCGGTTGTCTCGGACATGACCCGCATCGGCTCCAGTGACCTCGACGTCTTCCCCCTCGCCCTCGGCGGCAACGTGTTCGGCTGGACGGCCGACCGTGACGCCTCCTTCGCCGTCCTCGACGCCTTCGTCGACGGGGGTGGCGACTTCATCGACACGGCGGACTCCTACAGTGCGTGGGTTCCCGGCAACGAGGGCGGCGAGAGCGAGACGATCATCGGAGCGTGGCTCGCGGCGCGGAAGCCCCAGGGCGTCGTCGTCGCGACCAAGGTCAGCCAGCACCCCGCCTTCCGCGGTCTCTCGGCGGGGAACGTGCGCCGCGCGGCGGAGGCATCGCTCGCTCGTCTCGGCGTCGACGAGATCGACCTCTACTACGCGCACTTCGACGACGAGTCCGTGCCGCTGGAGGAGACGGTCGAGGCGTTCGGCGCCCTCGTCACGGACGGGCTCGTGCGGCACGTGGCGGTGTCCAACTACACCGCCGACCGCATCCGGCAGTGGATCGACATCGCGGACCGCCTCGGCGTCGCGCGACCGGTCGCCGTCCAGCCGCACTACAACCTCGTGCACCGCAACGACGTCGAGGACACCATCATCCCCGTCGCCGAGGAGTTCGGGCTGAGCCTCGTGCCGTACTACGCGCTGGCGAGCGGCTTCCTCACCGGCAAGTACCGATCGACGGACGCCGGGGGAGAGGGGTCTCCGCGGGCCGCCGGCGCTGCGAAGTACGCCACCGAGGCGGGACTTCGGATCATCGACGCGCTGGACGAGATCGGCAGAGCGCACGGCGCCTCGGTCGCCGCGACGGCCCTGGCCTGGCTGCGTGCGCAGCCGACCGTGGTCGCGCCCATCGCGAGTGCCCGGACGGTGGATCAGGTGCCGGATCTGCTCGCCGGAGCGCGGCTGGAGCTGTCGTCCGAGGAGGTCGAGCGCCTGAACCGCGTGTCGGCCTGGACGCCGCCGCAGGGCTGACCCGCTCTCACCGACCGACGAGGCCGAGCCGGTGCGCGAGGATCACGGCATGGATCCGGTCCCGCGCCCCGAGCTTCGCCAGGATCCGCCCGACGTGCGTCTTCACCGTGGACTCGCCGACGTAGAGCGACGCCGCGATCTCGGCGTTCGTGAGCCCCTGGCCGATCGCGATGAACACCTCGCGCTCGCGTTCGGTCAGGGAGCGGTACCCGGCGTCGTCGACCTCGTCGAGAGCGCTGGCTCCGAGCTGCGAGCCGACGTGCTCCAACAGCACGCGGGTCACCCGCGGCGCCAGCGCGGCGTCTCCGCGATGGACGGCACGGACGGCGGAGAGCATCTCCTGGCGCTGGGCGTCTTTCAGGAGGAACCCGCTGGCACCGGCCCGGATCGCGCCGAAGGCGTACTCGTCCAGATCGAAGGTCGTGAGGACGAGCACCTTCGTCTCGGGATGCGCGCCGACGATGGCGGTCGTCGCCGCGATCCCGTCGAGCTCCGGCATCCGGATGTCCATGAGCACGAGGTCGGGGGCGAGTGCGGCGCTCTGCGCGATCGCCGCCCTCCCGTCGGCGGCCTCCCCGATGACGACGATGTCGGGTTCCGCCTCGAGGACCATGCGGAACCCCAGGCGGATCAGCTCCTGGTCGTCGACCAGGAGCACGCGGATGGGTGATGTCATCTGTTCTCCTCCTCTGTCGGCAGCACGGCGCGAAGGATCCATCGGCCCGCACCGTCCGGCCGCGACTCCAGTGTGCCGTGGACGTGGGCGGCGCGTTCCTGGAGACCCCGGAGACCGAAGCCTCCCTCGCCCGGAGAGCCCGCGACGCCGTCGTTGACGATCTCGACGACCACGGAAGCGGGCGTGTACTCGAGTCGCACGGATGCGGCGGTCGCGGTCGGCGCGTGCCGCATCGCGTTCGTCAGCCCCTCCTGCACGATCCGGCCGAGCGCGTGGGCGACGTCGGACGAGACGTCCGCGTGGCCGGTGGTGGCGAGGGTCACCGGATACCCGGTCCGCTGCGCGGCCGCGACGGTCTCCTGCGGGGATGCGGGCGAGACCGGCGCGAGGAGGAGCGGGGCGTCGTCGTCCCGAAGCACCCCGAGCATCGCCCGCATCTGGGTGAGCGCGCTGCGGGCGGTGTCCGCCGCAGAGGTGGCCGCCGCGCGCGCCTGTTCGCGGTCCGGGGTGGCGGCCGCTCCCTCGGACAGCGCCACGACCACGGTCAGGGAGTGCGACACGATGTCGTGCATCTCGCGTGCGATCCGCGCCCGCTCCGCCGCAGCGGCGAGCTGCGCCTGCTGGTCGCGCTCCACGAGGAGCTGCCGGGAGCGGTCGATGACGGCGTCCAGGTAGCGCTTCCGGTTGCCGACGTTCGCGCCGATCAGGGTGCCGATCAGGCCGAGCACGACCGTGCCGAGCAGGGCGTTGACCGCCTCTTGGAGTGTGAAGATGCCGGCCCAGAGGAGAAGCCCGGCTCCCGAGGCGCTGGCGGCGACGCCGATGCCGAAAGCCGTCCACGCGGCACGGGTGGAACGGTAGACGGCGAGGGAGTAGCCGGCGAACAGCAGCAGCGGGCTGCTCCCCGGCAGCGCGGTGAACAGGAGGAAGACGTCGAGCAGGATCGCCGCGATCGCCGGGAGCCACGGCTTCCGTCGGCGCCAGAGCAGGGTGGCGGAGGCGGCGACCACGCAGAGCGGCAGCAGGGCGGCGAGCACGAGCCCGACGGGGCCGCGGTCGGCATCGTCGACGCGCGCGGCGGGTGTGATCGTGAGGACGATGCAGATCAGGGTGAGCAGGACGTCGGCGAGGACGGGATGGCGCGCCCAGAAACGCCGGAACACGCCGGGAGGACGAGGGAGCCGCAGCCCCTCGTCCTCCCGGACCGTGTCCGTTCCGCGTCGCTTCGCCGGCACCCGGTCTCCTACGCGTCGCGCGTGCGAAGGACGGCCCACGCGGCCAGCAGACCGCCGACCACCCAGCAGCCGAGGGTGAGGAAGGCGACCGGCGCATCCAGCGTCGCCGTTTCACCGGGCAGGATCGCGCTCTGCGCGGCGGCGACGGGGAGGTAGGCGGAGGCGTCGATCACCCAGGCCCAGGCCTCTCCCGCCATCGCGAAGAAGCTCGCGACGATCGGCAGGACGAACAGCAGACCGACCGTCGCCGCGATCGCTCCGGCACCCGAGCGCAGGATGAAGCCGAAGGCCACGCCGATCAGCGCGAAGACGGCCATGGCGAGGGAGGCGACCACGATCGGCAGGACGGAGGCCGCGGGGTCCGACCAGTCGATGCCCTGCTCCCGTCCTGCGACCACGGCGGACACGGCGGCCGCCGCGGCGCCGAAGATGACCAGCGACGACAGGAACAGGAAGCCCGCGAGCACGAGGGCCTTCGCCAGCAGCACGGACCCGCGGATCGGGTCGGCGGTCAGCGTCGAGCGGATCATGCCCGTGGAGTACTCGCCGGTGACCGAGATCGCCCCGATGATGCCGGCGAGCAGCATCGTGAACTGGATCGGCATGACGACGGCCTGGATCGGGTCGAACCCGGGGGCATCGATCGCCTGGGCGATGAGGACGGCGATGCCGATCGTCAGCACGGCGGCGATCGCGATGGACCACCACGTCGACCGGAGGGTGATGAGCTTGATCGCCTCGCCGCGCACGGCGCGTGCGAAGGTGAGGCGCCGACCCGAGTCGACGGCAGGGGGCGCGACGGCCGGGGTCGTCACGGCGGGGGCGGCGGTCATGAGAGCTCCTTCGTGCGGTACTCGACGGCGTCGCCGGTGAGGGCGAGGTAGGCCTCTTCGAGGGATCCGGTGGTCGGGGTGAGTTCGTGCAGCGGGATCCCGCGCTCCGCGGCGAGGTCGCCGATGCGGGCTGCCGGGAGCCCCGCGATGTCGAGCAGATCGGGAGCGGCGCTGACGATCTCCACGTCCGGACCGCCCACCGCGGCCACGAGGTCGGTGGGGCGGGGTGTCCGCACGCGCACGCGGTTTGTCGTCCAGGAGCGCACCAGCTCGGCCAGCGGAGCGTCGGCGAGGACCTTGCCCCGTCCCATCACGATGACGTGGTCCGCGGTCTGCGCCATCTCGCTCATGAGGTGACTGGACAGCAGGACCGTCCGGCCCTCGGAGGCGGCATGCCGGACGAACTGGCGCACCCAGCGGACGCCCTCCGGGTCGAGGCCGTTGACCGGCTCGTCGAGGATGAGGGTGTGCGGGTCGCCGAGCAGTGCGGAGGCGATCCCGAGGCGCTGCCCCATGCCGAGGGAGAACTTCCCGGCGCGCTTTCGGGCGACCGCGCCGATGCCGGCGAGCTCGATGACCTCGTCGACGCGCGACGTCGGGATGCCGTGCGTGGCGGCCATGGCCCGGAGGTGGTCGCGTGCGGTCCGTCCGGTGTGCACGGCCTTGGCATCGAGGAGCACGCCGACCTCGGTGAGGGGCGCCCGGAGCTTGCGATACTCCTGGCCGGCGACGGTCGCCCGGCCGGCCGACGGACGGTCCAGCCCGACGATCATGCGCATGGTCGTCGACTTCCCTGCGCCGTTCGGTCCGAGGAAGCCGGTGACGGTCCCCGGCTGCACGGTGAAGGACACGCCGTCGACAGCGGTCTTGTCCCCGAATCTCTTGGTGAGGCCTTCTGCGGTGATCATGGTCCCCACGCTACGGACCGTCGGGGCGCGGCGCGTCCTCCCGGAGGACGATTCCCCGGTGCGGTGCGATCGTCCTCCGGGAGGACGGCGCCGTGGAGGACAGGTGCCGGCGGAGGCTCCGATAGTGTCGAGAGGTGACTCCCGCCCGCCGCCTCCCCGCCCCTCTGGCGCTCGGGGGAGCCGTCGCGATCGGGGTCATGACCGCGATCCAGGCGCGCATCAACGGGGTCCTGGGCGTGCGCGTCGACAACGGCATCGTCGCCGGCTTCCTGTCCTTCGCGGTGGGGCTCGTGGCCCTCGCCGTCGTCATCTCCTTCCTGCCTTCGGTGCGCGGTGGTGCCGCGCGCCTCGGCCGCGGCATCCGCGACCGGAGCATCCCGTTCTGGATGCTCCTCGGCGGAGCCTGCGGCGCTCTCACCGTCTCCACCCAGGGGCTGACGGCGGGCATCCTCGGCGTCTCCCTCTTCACGGTGGGTGTCGTGGCAGGGCAGACCCTGCACGGCCTCGTCCTCGACCGCATCGGCTTCGGGCCGGCGGGCGTCGTGGCCGTGACCCCCGGCCGGGTGATGGGCGGCGTGCTCGCGCTCGCCGCGGTGGGGATCTCCCTCTCGGGCGATGTGCTGGCGACCGCCCCGCTGTGGATGCTGCTGCTGCCCTTCGCCGCCGGTGTCGGCATCGCCTGGCAGGCCGCGACGAACGGTCGGCTGGCCCAGCGCGTGCAGTCGCCGATCGCCGCCACCCTGATGAGCTTCATCGCGGGGACCCTGGTCCTGGCGGTCGCCGCCGGCACCAGCGTCGCCGTGCGGGGGTGGCCGGCCGCGCTGCCGACCGAGCCCTGGCTCTACCTCGGCGGCTTCCTCGGTGCGGGCTACATCCTGCTCGGCGCCTTCATCGTCGCACACACGGGCGTGCTGCTCATGGGGCTGGGATCGGTGCTCGGGCAGCTCGTGACGTCCGTCGTGATCGACCTGCTCTGGCCGGCGCAGGCGGGACCGGCGCTGTGGCAGGTGATCGCGATGGTCATCGTGGCGGTGGGCTCGGTGCTGGTCGCGGTGCCCTGGCGTCGACGCCGGCTCTAGGAGCGGCTCTTCTTCGCGGCCTTCTTCGCCTTCTTCTTCGCCTTCTTCTTCGCCTTCTTCTTCGCCTTCTTGCGGGCCTTCTTCTCGGCCTTCTTGCTCTCGGCCTCCTGCGCTGCCGCCTCGGCTGCCGCGCGCTCCTCCGGAGAGAGCTTCGGCGGCCGGGTGAGAAGCGCGCGGGCGTCGACCGTCTTGCGCCTGCCGGGACTCTTGCCCTCGGGCTTCGCGCCGACGTAGAGCCAGCCGAGGAGCTCCTCGTCGGGGCCCAGCCCGTGCATGCGCGCCACGGGCTCTGAGCGCGTGTAGTGTCCGGTGCGCCAGATGACGCCCCACCCCGCCTCATCGAGCAGCAGGCTCAGCACATGCGCGACGCCGGAGGCCACCGCCTCCTGCTCCCAGCGCGGCACTTTCTCGCTCGGACGGTAGCTCGCGACCACCGCGATGAGGAGCGGAGCCCGCAGCGGCTTCGTCGACGGCTCCGCGTCTCCCTGGGCCTCGGCGATCGCGGCACCGAGCGCCTCGCGGTCCGCGCCGCGCAGCTCGATCAGACGCCAGGGGCGCAGCGAGGAATGGTCGGCGACGCGGCCGGCGGCGCCGACGAGCGTCACCAGCTCCTCGCGCCCCGGGGCGGTGTCGCCGACCTTCGACCAGGACTGCCGTGCGCGGACGGCGTCGAGGGCGCTCACGACTCGTCGGGCGTGAAGTTCAGCGCGATCGAGTTCATGCAGTAGCGGTCACCGGTGGGGGTGCCGAAGCCGTCCGGGAAGACGTGGCCGAGGTGCGAACCGCAGGTCGCGCAGCGGACCTCCGTGCGCACCATGCCGAGACTGTCGTCCTCGAGCAGCTCGACCGCATCCGGCCGGACCGACTCGTAGAAGCTCGGCCAGCCGCAGCCCGAGTCGAACTTGGTGCCGCTCTTGAAGAGCTCCGCACCGCAGGCGCCGCAGGTGTAGAGGCCGGCGCGCTCCTCATCGAGCAGCTCACCCGTCCAGGCGCGCTCGGTCGCCGCCTGGCGCAGCACGGCGTACTGCTCTTCGCCGAGCTCGTCGCGCCACTCGTCTTCGGTCTTGTTCACGCTGTAGGGCATCGTGTCCTCCTGAGTCCTCTCCATTCTCTCTCGTGCGGAGCGCCGGTGGCGCTTCGCGTCAGAATGGACGCATGACCGACGCCGTGCAGGAGCGCTATGCCCGATTCGCGGCGACGGAGGCTCCTGGGCGCAGCGCGCTGTACGCGGAGTGGGCGGCCGGGGTCGCCGCCGACCCGGAGATCAGGCAGCTTCTGCGACGGATCCCGCCGACCCGACGCCAGCCGCCCCTCGTCTTCGCCGTGTCCCGCCTGCTCGGCGCCGGTCACGGATCGTACCGGCAGTGGCGTGAGTTCGTCCTCGCGCAGGCCGACGGGCTCGTCGCCGAGTGCACCCGGCGCGCCCTGCAGACCAACGAACCTCTGCGGACCGCCGCTCTGCTGCCCGTGCTCTCCGAGATCGACGGGCCGATCGCACTGCTGGAGATCGGCGCCGCGGCGGGCCTGTGCCTCTACCCCGATCGCTACTCGTTCCGCTTCACCGACCGTGACGGACACGTCCGCCGCGCCCTCGATCCCCTCGATGGCCCCTCGACGGTGCTGCTGGAGAGCACCGTGTCCGGAGACCTGCCGCCGCTGCGCCTGCCCGAGGTCGTGTGGCGCGCGGGCATCGACCTCGCCCCCCTGGACGCGGCGGCCGCCGACGACCGGCGCTGGCTCCGCGCGCTCGTGTGGCCGGGGGAGGAGGGGAGGGAACAGCGCATCACCGCCGCGCTCGACATCGTCGCCGCCGACCCTCCGCTCCTCGTCGCCGGCGACGCGGCCGCCCACCTGGACGATCTGGCGGCGTCGGCTCCGGCGGACGCCACTCTGGTCATCACGACCCCGGGTGTGCTGGTGCACATCCCGCGGGCGGAGCGGACGGAGCTCGTCGCGACGATCGCGGGACTGCCGGCGCACTGGGTCACGATCGACCCTCCCAGCCTCCTCGACGTGTGGGAGCCACCGGTCGCCGCGGAGACCTGGCCGGGCTTCGTCGTCGCGCACGACGGCGGCGTGCGCGCCGCCGCGGATCCGCTCGGCGCGTGGTGGGAGTGGCGCGCCGGGGATCGCCGTCCGACGACCTAATCTGAGGGCATGTCCGCAGACCACCTCACGGAGCGCGATCGCGCGATCCTCGCCCTGGAGGCCGCCTGGCCCCGCCACGGCGGCATGAAGGAGGAGGTCATCCGCAGCAGGCTCGGCATGAGCGCGGCGCGGTACTACCAGCTACTCGGGCGGCTGATCGACTCCGAGGCCGCGCTCGAGTTCGACCCGATGCTCGTGCGGCGGCTGCGTCGGCTCCGCGACGCCCGCGGCGCCAGACGGGCCGCGCGGATCCCCGGCTTCACCGGCTGAGCGGACGCCGACCGCACGGATCGGGCCCGTCGCGGACCGGTTTACCAGGGACGTGCCGCTAGCATCGAGGGGTGTCCAAGCCCCCCCGTGACCGTTTCGACGAGGTCCCCCGTTCCACCGGACGCGTAGGAGCGCACCGCGCCGAAGCCCCGGGCATGAACGGCTGGGTCGTGCTGCTGTGGTCGTTCGTCGCCGCCCTCGTGCTCATCATCGCCGGCATCTTCGGCGCCCTGGCCGTCATGGGGCGGATCGAGCTGTTCCCCGATGCCACGCCGTCCGCGGTCGCCACGCCGGAGGAGACCGGGGTGATCGACCCGACCTACTCGGTGCTGATCCTCAACGCGACCCCGGACAACGGCCTCGACGACCAGATGCGCGACACCCTCATCAACGCCGGCTGGGCGGCGGACACGGTGCTCGCCAGCGACAGCGAGAGCGACGAATTCGCCACGACGACCGTCTACTACGTCAGCGCCGAGGACGAGGAGGCGGCCAGGGGCCTCGCCGGCGTCATCGGCGGTGCCGAGGTGCAGCAGAGCGATTACTACGCGGGTCAGACCGAGGACGGCCAGAAGCAGCTCACCATCGTGATCGGCGTCGACCGGGCCGCGTCGGTGCCCGAGACTCCCGCGCCCTGACGCCCGTCTCACTCTCGGATCGCACGGCTTGCACTCGATGGTGTCGAGTGCCAGAATGGCGTTAGCACTCTCTCACTCTGAGTGCTAAACCCACCGTCTACGTCCAGGAGGGACGACAAAACTCATGGCAAAGATCATCGCCTTCGATGAGGAGGCCCGCCGCGGCCTCGAGCGTGGCCTCAACATCCTCGCCGACGCGGTCAAGGTGACCCTCGGCCCGCGTGGTCGCAACGTCGTGCTCGAGAAGAAGTGGGGCGCCCCCACGATCACGAACGACGGTGTCTCCATCGCCAAGGAGATCGAGCTGGACGACCCGTACGAGAAGATCGGCGCGGAGCTCGTCAAGGAGGTCGCCAAGAAGACCGACGACGTCGCCGGTGACGGCACGACGACCGCCACGGTCCTCGCCCAGGCCCTGGTCCGCGAAGGCCTGCGCAACGTCGCGGCCGGTGCCGACCCCATCTCCCTCAAGCGCGGCATCGAGAAGGCCGTCGCCGCGATCACCGAGGAGCTGCTGAGCACGGCGAAGGAGATCGACTCCAAGGAGCAGATCGCCGCGACCGCCTCGATCTCCGCCGCCGACCCCGCGATCGGCGAGCTCATCGCCGAGGCCATCGACAAGGTCGGCAAGGAGGGCGTCGTCACCGTCGAGGAGTCGCAGACCTTCGGCACCGAGCTCGAGCTCACCGAGGGCATGCGCTTCGACAAGGGCTACCTGAACCCGTACTTCGTCACGGACCCGGAGCGCCAGGAAGCCGTCTTCGAGGACCCGTACATCCTCATCGCGAACCAGAAGGTCTCCAACATCAAGGACCTCCTGCCGATCGTCGACAAGGTGATCCAGGACGGCAAGGAGCTCGTCATCATCGCCGAGGACGTCGAGGGCGAGGCTCTCGCGACGCTCGTGCTGAACAAGCTCAAGGGCATCTTCAAGTCGGTCGCCGTCAAGGCTCCCGGCTTCGGCGACCGTCGCAAGGCGCAGCTGCAGGACATCGCGATCCTCACGGGCGGCCAGGTCATCACCGAAGAGGTGGGCCTGAAGCTCGAGAACGCCACGCTCGACCTGCTCGGCCGTGCGCGCAAGGTCATCGTCACCAAGGACGAGACCACGATCGTCGAGGGTGCCGGCGAGGCCGACCAGATCGAGGGTCGCGTCACGCAGATCCGTCGCGAGATCGAGAACACCGACAGCGACTACGACCGCGAGAAGCTGCAGGAGCGCCTGGCGAAGCTCGCCGGTGGCGTGGCCGTCATCAAGGCCGGTGCGGCGACCGAGGTCGAGCTCAAGGAGCGCAAGCACCGCATCGAGGACGCCGTCCGCAACGCGAAGGCAGCCGTCGAGGAGGGCATCGTCCCCGGTGGTGGCGTCGCGCTCATCCAGTCCGGCACGAAGGCGCTCGACGCTCTCTCGCTCGAGGGCGACGAGGCGACCGGTGCGAACATCGTGCGCGTCGCGATCGAGGCTCCGCTGAAGCAGATCGCGCTGAACGCCGGTCTCGAGCCGGGCGTCGTCGCCAACAAGGTCTCCGAGCTCCCCGCGGGCCAGGGCCTGAACGCCGCCAGCGGCGAGTACGGCGACATGTTCGCACAGGGCATCATCGACCCGGCGAAGGTCACGCGTTCCGCGCTGCAGAACGCCGCGTCGATCGCCGGCCTGTTCCTCACGACCGAGGCCGTCGTCGCCGACAAGCCCGAGAAGGCTGCTGCTCCCGCGGGTGACCCCACGGGCGGCATGGACTTCTGATCCTCTGAGAGGTTCAGAGACCCCGTCTCACACAGAAAGCCCCCGGCTCCGGCCGGGGGCTTTCTGCGTCCCTCAGCGGAAGAGGCTCGCCGAGTACTGATCCGCTTCGGCGTACTGGGTGGCCACGGCGCCGAGCGATGTGCCGATACCGTCCAGGACGAGCTCGACGTGCTGCTGGGCGCCCTGCCACTCCTCGGCGCAGCTCTGGAAGGCGGCCGAGGCCGTGCCGAGCCACGCGGTCTGCAGTTGCCGGAGCTGAGACATGAGCGTGGCGGATTCGGCGCGCAGGCGCTCGATGGTGGCGCGGGTCGCGGCTTCTGCCGCGTGGACGGCGTCGGTGTCGACGGTGAAGACGGTCATGGGATCTCCCTTCGAGGAAGCTCCGACGGTACGGGGGCTGCAGCGCCGTCGGAGAGGCGAGACCGCGTCCGGTCCGGAAGCCGGGAGAAGGGACGCGCCGCGAGAGATCTGTGCAGGAACGAGTGCCTACGGGAGGTCGTCGAGCCGCTCCAGCGGCTGAGTGTCCTCGAGGAGATGCTCCGGGGTCGAGCGCGCGGGGGCGAGCGGGAGCGTGACGGTGAAGGTGGCGCCGCCTCCCGGGCTCTCCGACACCGCGATGTCGCCGTTGAGCGCCTTGAGGATGGAGGCGACGATCGCCAGCCCCAGGCCGGAGCCGCCGGTCTCCCGCGCGCGGGAGGTGTCGGCTCGCCAGAACCGCTCGAAGATCTGCTCCCGGATCTGCGGCGGGACACCCTCGCCGTGGTCGACGATCGAGATGCTCGCGGTGCCCGCCGTGCGGTCGGAGTCCACGACGATCTCTATCGGGCTGTCCTCGGGGGAGAAGCGGCGGGCGTTGCCGAGGAGGTTCGTGACGACCTGACGGACCTTGTTCTCCTCGCCGAGCACGATCGGCGGTGTACGCACCGGGATGTCGGCGACCTCGGTGAAGTCGATGGCCGGCGGCTGCTCCTGCGGCCGCGCGCGGCGACGAAGGCGCGACAGGGTGGCACGGGGGCGCGGCTTCGGCGCGGGCTCCGGGGCGATGGGCACCACCGGGGTGCGGATGGGTGTGGTCGGGACGTTCTCGAGCGTGCGGTCGATCACGGAGATCGTGCGGCCCGGAGCTGCGGCCCGCACGTCGAGGGCGGCATCGCGCGCGATGGGGCGGAGATCGAGCGGGACGATCTGCGGCTCGCGCTCCTCGTCGAGCCGGGCGAGCGCGAGGAGGTCCTCCACGAGGACGCCCATGCGGATCGCCTCCTTCTCGATGCGCTCCATCGCCCTGGCGGTGTCCTCCTCGCCCTTGATCGCGCCCATGCGATACAGCTCGGCATAGCCGCGGACGCTGACGAGCGGAGTGCGCAGCTCGTGGCTGGCGTCGCCGATGAAGCGTCGCATGTGCTGGACGGTGCGATCGCGCTGGGCCAGGGAGCGATCCACCCGGTCGAGCATCGTGTTGATGGCCGCGTTCAGGCGCCCGACCTCGGTGGTCGGCTCCAGGTCGGTGAGCCGCTGCCGGAAGTCGCCGGCGGCGATCGACATGGCGGTCTGCTCGACCTGCCCGAGCCGGCGGAACGTCAGCGTCACGAGGCCGCGGGTGAGAAGAGCCGCGACGAGGATCGTGATGAGGGCGATGGTGATGTAGATCCCGAAGTACTGGCTGATGATGCGGTCGGCCTCGGCGAGGGGGAGCGCCACCATCTGGATGCTCAGCGGGTCGCCCTCCTGCTGCACGACGGCCGCGGCGGCGTGGTAGACCCGGCCGTCCGTGTCCTCGAGGGCGAGCACCTGATCCTCATTCGCCTGGGCGTCCGACAGGGAGTACTCCGCGGGGAAGACCGGGGCACGACCGGAGGCGCTGGGGGCCGTCGCACGCAGGGCGCCCTCCGCATCGTAGATCGCGAAGGAGAAGTCGCGGGGCTTCTCGTCCCGCGGGGTGTACGTGGTGACGCCGTCGATGGTCGTGGTGTCGAAGTACCGGTCGACGAGGTCGCTGGTCACCAGTGCCGGAAGCTGCGCGTTGATGTTCTCGACCAGGGCGTTCCGCAGCAGCGGCACCGTCCCGATCCCGGCGACGAGGAGACCGAGGGCGAGCACGGCGACCGTGACGCCGGTGACCTTGGCACGGAGGCTGATGCGCCGCCACCAGGCGGTGACCGCATCCGGCTTGTGCGCCATGCGGTCCTCCCTCGTGCGGCGGCGATGCCGTCCGGGGACGGCGGGTGCGGGCTCGACGGTCTCAGACCGTCTTGCCCACCTTGAGCATGTACCCGAAGCCGCGCTTCGTCTGGATCAGCGACTCCTCCGTGTGCGGATCGATCTTGCGACGCAGGTACGAGATGTAGCTCTCGACGATGCCGGCGTCGCCGTTGAAGTCGTACTCCCAGACGTGGTCGAGGATCTGCGCCTTCGACAGCACCCGGTTCGGGTTCAGCATGAGGTAACGGAGGAGCTTGAACTCGGTCGGGCTCAGGTCGATCGGCTCCTTGCCGACGTGCACGTCGTGCGTGTCCTGGTCCATGGAGAGCTCGCCGGCGCGGATGATCGACTCCTCGTCGGCCTGCATCGTGCGGCGGAGGATGGCCTGGGCCCTGGCGACGATCTCGTCCAGGCTGAACGGCTTGGTGACGTAGTCGTCGCCGCCGGCGTTCAGGCCCTCGATCTTGTCCTCCGTGCCGTCCTTGGCCGTGAGGAAGAGGATGGGGGCGGTGAATCCGGCGCCGCGGAGGCGCTTGGTCACGCTGAACCCGTTCATGTCGGGGAGCATGACGTCGAGGATGATGAGGTCCGGCTCCTCCTCGAGGACGGCGGAGATCGTGGCGGCGCCGTTGGCCACCGTCTTCACCTGGAACCCGGCGAAGCTGAGACCCGTGGAGAGCAGGTCGCGGATGTTGGGCTCGTCGTCGACGACCAGGATGCGCGCAGCAGTCATGACCCCATTATGGTGACTTCGGCCATGCGCGGGCTGATTATCCTGCGGAACGGCGTGGATGCGGTCGATCCGTCGGCGGGTGGATGTGCCGCACAGGCGGCCCGGGGGAGGATCGAGGCATGAGTTCGATCGAGGACGCCACCGCCGCCCCCGTCACCCCGTCCGCGCCGTCCCCCGAGGTGTCCGAGCGCGGGCTCGAGTACCACCGTCTGGCGCTCCTCCGCCCGCGCCCCCGGTGGTGGAAGCCGCTCCTCACCGGCCTCCTGGGCATCGCGTTCTACCTCGCGATCCTCGTGCTCGTCGTCGTGCCGCTCGTGGTCGTGTCGGCCCTGGTGCCCGGGTGGGGCGCCGAGCTGCAGATGCTGTTCCGGACCACCGCGTACTTCCAGCTGGACCGTCCGTGGCTCCTCGTGGCGCTCGTGCTCCCGCTCATCCTCATGATCCCCGCCCTGCTCCTGGCCTCGCGGGTCGTTCAAGGACGAGGCGTCGGGCTCCTGTCGTCGGTCACCGGGCGGCTGCGGATGGACTGGCTCGGTCGGAACCTCGGGCTGGCGTCCGCGGTGTTCGTCGTCTACTTCGCCGTGGTGCTCGGCTGGTCGGCGGCCCTCGGCGATGCGGTGACACCGGACTTCTCCCACCCCGGGCTCCTGCTCATGGTGGTGCTCCTGCTCGTGCTGATCCCGTTCCAGGCCGCCGCGGAGGAGTACGTCTTCCGCGGCTATCTCATGCAGCTCGTCGGGACCTGGCTCCGGCACCCCGCCTTCGCGATCCTGCTGCCGGTGCCGCTGTTCGTGCTGGGGCACGGCTACGACGTGTGGGGTGCGGCGAGCGTCGGCCTCTTCGCCGTCGTCGCCGCCTGGCTCACGTGGCGGACGGGCGGGCTGGAGGCGGCGATCGCGCTGCACATCGTGAACAACCTGATGATCTTCCTGCTCGGCTCCGTCGCCGTGGTCGATGCGAACGCCACCTCGGGGTCGCCGGTGGATCTCCTGGGCTCGGCCGCGGCGATGCTCGTCTTCGCCGTCGTCGCAGACCGCTGGGCGCGCCGGAGAGGGATCACCCGGACCGCGTCGCCCGCCGCCGTCGCCCGCGGAACGCATCTCCTCCCGGGGAGGATGCACGGCTGAGCGCCGCGACCCTGTTCAGGCGGCGATCGCCTCGGCGTCCATGATCGTGTAGCTGTACCCCTGCTCCGCGAGGAACCGCTGCCGGTTCTGCGCGTAGTCCTGGTCGATCGTGTCGCGGGCCACGAGCGTGTAGAAGCTCGCGGTGTGGCCGGACTGCTTGGGGCGGAGCAGCCGCCCGAGCCGCTGGGCCTCCTCCTGCCGGGAGCCGAACGAGCCGGACACCTGGATGGCGACCGACGCCTCGGGGAGGTCGATGGAGAAGTTCGCGACCTTCGACACCACGAGCAGCGAGATGTCGCCCTCTCGGAACGCCCGGTACAGCTCCTCGCGCTCCTCGACCGGGGTGGATCCGGTGATCTGCGGGGCGTCGAGCGCCTGCGAGAGCGCGTCGAGCTGGTCGAGGTACTGACCGATGACCAGGATCTGCTCGCCCTGGTGGGCCGCGATCAGCTCGCGCACCGCATCGATCTTCGCCGGTGCGGAGGCCGCGAGCCGGTAGCGCTCGTCGTCGGTCGCCGCCGCGTACTCCAGGCGGTCCGCCGGGGGGAGGTCGACCCGCACCTCGAAGCAGGCGGCGGGGGAGATGAACCCCTGCGCCTCGATCTGCTTCCAGGGGGCATCGAAGCGCTTGGGGCCGATGAGACTGAACACGTCGCCCTCGCGGCCGTCCTCGCGGACCAGGGTCGCGGTGAGGCCGATCCGGCGCCGCGCCTGCAGGTCGGCGGTGAGCTTGAACACCGGGGCGGGCAGCAGGTGCACCTCGTCGTACACGATGAGGCCCCAGTCCAGGGCGTCGAGGAGCGCGAGGTGCGCGTACTCGCCCTTCCGCTTCGCCGTGAGGATCTGGTACGTCGCGATCGTGACGGGCTTGACCTCCTTGGCCTGCCCGGAGTACTCGCCGATCTCCTCGGGCGTGAGGCTGGTGCGCTTGAGCAGCTCGTCCCGCCACTGCCGTGCGGACACGGTGTTCGTCACGAGGATGAGCGTCGTGGTCTTCGTGGCGGCCATGGCCCCCGCGCCGACGATGGTCTTTCCCGCCCCGCAGGGGAGGACCACCACGCCGGAGCCGTCCTTGGAGAAGGCATCGACCGCGTCCTGCTGGTACGGGCGGATGGTCCATCCGTCTTCGGCCAGCTCGATCTCGTGGGGCGTGCCGGGTGTGTAGCCGGCCAGGTCTTCGGCCGGCCAGCCGATCTTCAGCAGCTCCTGCTTGATCTGGCCGCGGGCCCATGCGTCGACGACGAAGGTCTCCGGCGTGGGGTGCCCGATGAGCAGCGGCTGGATGCGCTTGTTGTTCGCGACCTGGGCCAGCACGGCGGGGTCGGTCGAACGCAGGATGAGCACGCCCTCGTCGTCGCGCTCGATGACCAGGCGCCCGTACCGGTTGACCGTCTCACGCAGGTCGACCGCGACGGAGGGCGGCACCGGGAAGCGCGACCAGCGGTCGAGCGTCTCCAGCATGTCGTCGGCGGTGTGCCCGGCCGCGCGGGCGTTCCACAGACCCAGGCGCGTGATGCGGTAGGTGTGGATGTGCTCGGGGGCGCGCTCCAGCTCGGCGAAGATCGCGAGCTCGTGACGGGCGCTCTCGGCGTCGGCGTGGGCGACCTCGAGGAGCACGGTGCGGTCGCTCTGGACGATCAGGGGGCCATCAGACATAGCTGACCAGTCTACCGGCCCCTGGCCGCACGGGGCCTAGGTCGGGACGACGGTCGCGGCGCGGATGCTCGACACCGGCAGGGTGCGCTCGACATCGGCCGCCCTGTCCCTGCCGCGCAGCCGACCACCGCCGATCCCGGTGGCTTCGAGGAGGAGATCCCTGGTGGATCCGTCCGGCATGCCGACCGTCACCCGCAGCACGGCCTTCGCGCGCACCGCCGCCTCCAGCTCCCTGTCCAGCCACGCGGCGTCCGCGTCGGGGCCCTGGTGCTCGCGCAGCCGGGCGATCAGCGGTCCGTAGTCGGGGGCGGGAGCGTGGTCGGGAACGGCGGCCGGATGGCGCGTGCGCACCGCGACGGTCCCGTCGCGATCGACGAGGGTCGCCGGATACCGGGCATCCGTCAGCGCCCAGTACACCGTGTCCTGCCCGACCTTGGTGGTCAGCGAGCCGACGTGCGCGGTGAGTCCGAGAGGGCGGAGCGACTGGTCGACCGCCATGGCCTCGAGGAGGTGCGCGTCCGTGCTCTCCACCCGGGTGCGCCCCGTCTCGTCGTCCACGGAGACCCGCACGAGTCCGTGGCGCTGGCCGGTCTGCGCGACGAGGTAGCCGAGGGGCTGGGGGATGCCCGTGAGCGAGAGGCCGCCGAGGAACTCCAGGATCGAGGCCTCGTCCTCTCCCGCGGCGAAGGCGTGCGCCACCGACTCCGCGGTGAACCGGTACGACGAGGCCTGGGAGGCCGACTCCCGGCGGGCCATGGTGCGCAGGCGCACGTCCAGCGCGGGCTGCAGAGGACCGGGGGCGATCGCGGTGAGGTCGTTCTGGAGGAAGATCCGGTCCACCTCTGCGGGCAGGAGCGCGGCGAGGGCGGAGGGGTCAGCCGCCGCGCCGCGCCGCAGGGCCTCGGACCAGGCGGGTTCGGAGCCGTCCTCCGCGACGAGACCGAGGAGCCGGGCGCCTTCGAGCTGCCGCGCCGCGTCTTCCGGCCAGGCCGGGTCCCAGGGGTGGGCGCGGTGCCACTGCGTGAGCGGGAGCCACCCTCCCGGCTCCGTGCGCACACCGCGGGGCAGCGCGTCGCGGAAGGCCGTGGCCAGCACGCTCCAGCGTGCGATCGCGGGGGAGCGCAACCACTCCTCCGCGGCGGCCGTCGTGCGCAGCAGTCGATCGCTCGGCGTCGCGAGCCCGGCGCGGACGGCGAGGGTCACCAGAGGATCGACGCTCTCGACGGGGAGGCCGGCGTCGGCGAGCTGGCGTTTCTGCCCCGCGCTCACGGCGCCGCCCATGAGCAGCGCGAAGGGCTGATCCCTGGCGAGGAGGAGGATGTCGGCCACCGCGCCGACGGTGGTGAAGGCGCGTTCGGCGGCGTGTGCGGCCACGGACTCCGTGGAGGCCGGCGCCGCCGTCTCGTCCGGCACCGCGGGGCGGGTCTTCCCGGCGACCGCTTCCGCCACCGGCGGGTGCGGGGTGCCGTCGGGGCGGAGGAGGGCGAGGGCGATCAGGCGCTCCCGCTCGGCGCCGACGACGCTCCCGGAGGCGGCATCGAGAAGCGCCGTGGCCTCGGCGGCGGTCAGAGCGGGCAGCACTCGGGCGATCGAGGACGGCTCCAGCAGCGCCTCCGCGGCGTCGAAGAAGTCCTGCCATCCGGCATCCGGACGGACGCCCCGTGCGCTCAGCAGCGCCGTCAGCTCGTCATCGCTCGCCGCAGCCAGGTGATCGGCCAGCGGGCGTGCGTGCGTGCTCATCGGTGCGGCCTCACCGACGCGACTCTGCGCGGCTCTTCCGCACGAAGCTCATCACCAGCAGCACGATGATCATGACGAATGCGAGCGGCAGACCCCAGTAGGGGATCGCGGCTATCACGGGCCACAGTCCTTCGCCGAAGGCCGCCCGGTCCATGCCCAGCGCCGTGCCGATGATGATGACGAAGAAGCAGATCACCGCCGCCGCGGCGATGCCGAGCGCGGTGAACGCCAGGATGCGGTCGATCCGACGGATGGGGACCTCCGGTCCACGGCTCTGCGTACTCATCCGCCCCAGCCTACTCGCACGCCGGGAAGCCGCTCCGATCCGCCCGTGACCGGTAGGCTGGGGGCACGCGCACGAGCGCGTCCCGTTCTGCATTTCGATCCCAGCGAGGTTCTCCCATGCCCACCGGCAAGGTCAGGTTCTACGACGAAGACAAGGGTTTCGGCTTCATCGCCAGCGATGACGGCCAGGACGTCTTCCTGCACGCCTCCGCGATGCCCGCCGGCACCGCGGTGAAGGCGGGTGCGCGCGTGGAGTTCGGCGTGGCCGACGGCAAGCGCGGCCTCCAGGCGCTGTCGGTGCGCGTGCTCGAAGCGCCGCCCAGCCTGGCGAAGGCCAAGCGCAAGCCCGCCGACGACATGGCCATCATCATCGAGGATCTCGTGAAGCTCCTCGACGGCATCGGCGGCGATCTGCGCCGCGGCCGCTACCCCTCCTCCAGCCACGGTCGCAAGATCGCGGCCGTCCTGCGCAAGGTCGCCGATGACCTCGAAGCCTGACGCCGACGCGCGTCTCGTCGAGGCGCACGACCTCGCGCTCTCCGCTCTGCGCGAGATCACACCTGCCGCCACGATCGGCCCGGCTGCCGGGTTCATCCCGGAGGACGACGGATCCGTCTCCCTCCGCTTCGAGAACCGGCTCCCCGGCTACCCCGGCTGGTACTGGACCGTGACGGTCGCCCGCGTGGACGACGAGGAGCCCACCGTCCTCGAGGTCGAGCTGCTCCCCGGCGACGGCGCGCTGCTCGCTCCGGAATGGGTGCCGTGGGCGGAGCGCCTGGCCGAGTACCGCGCGCACCAGGCCGAGCTGGCCGAGGCGGCGGCCGGCGGCGGAGACGACGAGGCCGACACGGACGACGAGAACGCCGACGGCGAGCTCGACGACGACGGCATCGACGATGACGAGCTCGACGAGGACGGCTCCGACATCCTCCACGCCGGCGACCTCGACGGGGTGGACATCGATGAGCTCGACGACTCCGAGGACGACGCGTCCGACGAGGACGACGAGCCCGAGGACGACGAAGCCGAGGACGACGAGGCAGACGGCTCTGAGGAAGACGACGCCGACGCCCGCGATGCGGACGCCGGCGACGAAGAGGAGTGAGCCGGGCGATCAGCCGCCGAGGTTCTCCTGCACGAAGTCGATGGCACG
This sequence comes from Microbacterium sp. ER1, assembly GCF_023383675.1. Classification (NCBI taxonomy): domain Bacteria; kingdom Bacillati; phylum Actinomycetota; class Actinomycetes; order Micrococcales; family Microbacteriaceae; genus Microbacterium; species Microbacterium sp. ER1. The sequence goes on along the minus strand of NZ_QCXO01000118.1, from coordinate 6,065 downwards.
GATGAGCTGACGCACGTCGTCCGGCTCGATCGAGACGAAGGTCGCCACCCGCAGCTGGTTGCGGCCGAGCTTGCGGTACGGCTCGGTGTCGACGATGCCGTTCGCGCGCAGCGCCTTCGCGATCGCCGCGGCGTCGACGCTGTCGTCGAAGTCGATGGTCGCGACGACGGGCGAGCGCTGCGCCGGATCGCTGACGAAGGGCGTCGCCACGGCCGAGGCCTCGGCCCAGTCGTACAGCACCGAGGAGGACTCGGCCGTACGTGCCGCAGCCCAGCCGAGCCCGCCGTTGTCGAGGATCCAGCGCAGCTGGTCGTCCAGGAGCAGCAGCGTCGTGAGGGCGGGGGTGTTGAGCGTCTGGTTGAGCCGGGAGTTGTCCACCGCCTGCTTCAGGCTCAGGAACTCCGGGATGTACCGCCCGGAGGCGGCGATCCGCTCGATGCGGTCGATCGCGGCGGGGGAGACCGCGGCGAACCAGAGACCGCCGTCGGAGCCGAGGTTCTTCTGCGGGGCGAAGTAGTAGACGTCGGCCTGCGCCATGTCGAGGTCGATGCCGCCCGCGGCGCTCGTCGCGTCGATCACCGTGAGCGCCCCTTCCGCGTGGACGCGCTCGATCGGCGCGGCCACGCCGGTGGAGGTCTCGTTGTGCGGCCAGGCGTACACGTCCACACCCTCGACGAGCTCGGCGGCGCTGCGCGACCCGGGCTCGGCGGAGCGGACGTCGGGAGCCTCCAGCCAGGGAGCGGCGGCGGCCTTGGCGAACTTGCCTCCGAACTCGCCGAACACGAGGTTCTGGCTGCGGCGCTCGATGAGGCCGAAGGCGGCGGCGTCCCAGAACGCGGTCGACCCGCCGTTGCCCAGGATGATCTCGTAGCCCTCCGGCAGACGGAAGAGCGCGGCGAGCTGCTCGCGGACGCTGCCGACGAGGTTCTTCACGGGCGCCTGACGATGCGAGGTCCCCAGGATCGAGGCACCCGTCGTGACGAGCGACTCGAGCTGCGCACCGCGCACCTTCGAGGGGCCGCAGCCGAAGCGGCCGTCAGTGGGCAGGAGGTCACGGGGAATCTCGATCGCCATGGCTAGATTCTAGGGGGATCGCGCCGCCGTTCCTCCCGCCTGCGCCCCGTCCGATGTCGCCGGAGGAATGTAGGCTTGCCTAAGAACTTTCGGAGGGCCACATGACGGATCTGATCGACACCACGGAGATGTATCTCCGCACCATCCTCGAGCTCGAGGAGGAGAACATCGTGCCGCTGCGGGCGCGCATCTCGGAGCGCCTCGGCCACTCCGGTCCCACCGTCTCGCAGACCGTCGGACGAATGGAGCGCGACGGCCTCGTCGTGGTGTCCGAAGACCGCACGCTCGAGCTCACCGACGCCGGACGCCGCAAGGCCGTCGACGTCATGCGCAAGCACCGCCTCGCCGAGCGCCTGCTGTCCGACGTGATCGGGCTGGACTGGGCGTTCGTCCACGAGGAGGCCTGTCGCTGGGAGCACGTGATGAGCGAGCAAGTCGAGCGCCGTCTCGTCGAGCTCCTCGGTCACCCCACCGAGTCGCCGTACGGCAACCCGATCCCGGGACTCGACCAGCTCGGCGACCTTCCCGCCCGCACTTTCGACGAGGGCGTCATCGGCCTCGTGCAGCGGCTGAACGCCGCGGGCGAGCCGGTCGAGGGGACGGTTCGCCGTCTCGCCGAGCCGGCCCAGGTCGACCCCGAGCTCCTGGAGCAGCTGCGTGACGCGGGCGTCGTCCCTGGCGCGCGCGGAGACTTCCGCTTCAACGAGGGCTATGTGCTCATCCAGATGGACGGCAAGGAGGAGGGTCTGGAGCTCCCGGTCGAGCTCGCCTCGCACATCTTCCTCGTCGGCGAGCCCGCCTGATCGGCTCACCGAGGATTGTCAGTTTCCCAGGGTGACATGATCGTTATCTTCCGGTAACCTCGGTCAGGTCCTCAGCGAAGAAGCCCGCTGGGGGCGAACCGCGAAGATCCGCCTTCCGGCTCGTCGTCTTCCCGAGAGGGATGCGCTCGAACCCGAGCAGTGCATCCCTGCCCTGGGGCAGAGAGTGTCGACGAGCCAGCGCCACCCGAGGTGCGAGGGCTCAGGAGGACCACGTTTTGGCCGCAGACATCGAACCGACCGCGAAGACATCTGAAGACCGAGTACCCGCCCGACGCTCCGGCGCCCGGGTCGGCGTTCGGAAGATCGCAGCCCCTCTCCGGTCGGTGGCGATCTTCGGTGCCGTCGGCGCCCTCGTCGCCGCCGTCGCGCTCCCCGCCTACGCGGCGTCGAAGCCGACGGATGCCACCGCGCAGACCGTCCAGCAGCTCGCCGCCGTCGACGCGCAGTCGCTGGTCGTCGCCTCGGAGGCCACGGCCGCCCCGCTCGTCCGCGGTGCCTTCAGCGCCACCACGCCCGAGGAGATCGAGAAGAAGAAGGCCGAGGAGGCCGCTGCCGCCGCCGCCCGCGCCGCAGCCGCCGCCGCGTCCGCCTCCACGCCCTCCTCCGGCACGTTCAACACCGCGGGGTACGCGCTCGTGGCTCCGGGCTCGGGCGAGGTCCGCTATCCGCTGCCCCTCGGCTCCTGGAATGTCAGCCGCACCGTGGGCGGCGGTCACAACGGCGCCGACATGCTCGCTCCGGCCGGCACCCCGATCTACGCCGCCGCCTCGGGCGTCGTGCGCGCCTCCGCCGAGAGCATCGGCGGCTACGGCGTCGCGGTCATGCTCGACAGCGTCGTGGGCGGCCAGCGCGTGCAGACCACGTACGGGCACATGCTGTACGGGTCGCGCCAGGTGCAGGCCGGCCAGACGGTCGCTGCCGGTCAGCTGATCGGCTACGTGGGCAGCACCGGACGCTCGACCGCGAACCACCTCCACTTCGAGGTCTGGATCAACGGCGGCCTCGTCGAGCCGATGTCCTGGCTCTCCGTCAACGCCGGCTGAGCGGGACACGTTCTCGGTCATTCACCTCCCGTTTCGCCGCGGTCCGCGCGGGATGGGTTAGCCTGAACCCGTCGTCATACAGGCGGGAGAGGCTGATGGAGCGTACACCGAGCATCCGAACCATGGACGCTCTCGGTCGTCACGTCCTTCGGCATTGCCCGCAGGAATGCCGCGGTCCAGCCGCGCGCGAAAGGCGCCGTCTCTAGACGGCGCCTTTTCTCGTCCCTGCGAACACTCTTCCTCCTGCACGACGTCGTGTGAGTCGAGAGTGCCGGGAAGCCGTCCCGGCGGATCGAGAGGATGACGAATGCGCACACTGGTCCTGAATGCCGGATACGAGCCGCTGGCGATCGTGTCCTTCAAGAGAGCCCTCGTCCTGGTCATGAACGACAAGGCGACGGTGATCGAACGCGTCGAGGACGACCCCGTCTGGGGCAGCCACGGCGTCTACGACCGCCCGGCGGTGATCATCCTCTCCCGCTACGTGCGCGTCCCCACGAGCCGGCGCGTCCCGGTGACCCGCCGCGGCGTGCTGCGACGCGATGGTCATCGCTGCGGATACTGCGGCAAGGCGGCCGCGACGATCGACCACGTCCTGCCGCGCTCGCGCGGCGGCGCGGACTCCTGGGAGAACCTCGTCGCGTGCTGCCTGCGCTGCAACAACCTCAAGAGCAACCGCACCCCGCAGGAGATGCGGTGGCAGCTGCGGTTCACGCCGCGCCCCCCGCACGGCACGGCGTGGACGGTGCGCGGGGTGGAGCGCAGCGATCCTCGCTGGGAGCCCTACCTCGCCCTCGCCGCCTGACGGACGGCGCGAGGGCGCGCAGCCCTGGTCCCGTAGACTGGGCTGCGCGCCCTCGTAGCTCAGCAGGATAGAGCAGCCCTCTCCTAAAGGGCAGGTCGCAGGTTCGAATCCTGTCGAGGGCACTCCCGCTTCCGCACGCGTCAGGGTCGGCCGCGCCGCCACAGCTTCGACGGCCACCAGATGGCCTTGCCGATGTCGTAGGCCAGGGCCGGGACGAGCAGCGAGCGCACCACGAAGGTGTCCAGCAGCACTCCGAACGCGACGATGAACGCGAGCTGCACGAGGAAGAGGATCGGGATCACCGACAGCGCCGCGAAGGTCGCCGCCAGGACGAGGCCCGCGGAGGTGATGACGCCGCCGGTGATGGAGAGCCCGCGGAGGATGCCCTCCCTCGTCCCGTGCTGCTTCGACTCCTCCCGCACCCGCGTCATGAGGAAGATGTTGTAGTCGATGCCCAGGGCGACGAGGAAGACGAAGCCGTAGAGCGGGACGGCGGGGTCGGCGCCGGGGAAGTCGAAGACGCCGTTGAACACGAGCGCCGAGACGCCCATGGCGGTGCCGAAGGACAGCACCGTCGTCAGGATCAGCAGCACCGGCGCGAGGATCGAGCGCAGCAGCAGCATGAGGATGATCATGATCACGACGAGGATCACCGGGATGATGAGGTTGCGGTCGTGGATGGACGCGTCGTTCGTGTCGATCGAGGTGGCCGTCACCCCGCCCACCACGGCTCCGAGGTCGTCGAGCTCTCCGCGCAGCTCGCGCACGGTGGAGGCTGCGGCGGCGGAGTCGGCGGCGTCCGTCAGCGTCCCCTGCAGGAGCACCTGACCGTCGACCGTCGTGGGCTCCGGAGCCGGGGTCCCCGGAGGGCCGACGGCCGTGATCCCGTCCGCCGTCACCGGAGCGGACCCGCTCGGGGAATCGGCTGCGGTGACGGTCACCCCGTCGATCCCGTCGCTCGCGAGGAGCACGTCGGCGGTATCCTGCAGCCGGTCCTCGTCCACGATCACGGAGACCGGGCTCCCCGAGCCGCCGGGGAAGTGCTCGCCGAGCGCGACCTGGCCGTCGCGCGCCTCCGAGGCCCCGAGGACGAGGTCGGACTGCGGCACCCCCTGAGCGTCCAGCTGGGTGACCCCTGCCGCGCCGGCGAGGAGGACGAGCGTGGTCGCGATCCAGATCACGCGGGGACGCTTCTTGATGAGGCCGGACAGTCGCGCCCACAGCCCGGTGGTGCGCATGCCGTGCTCCTCGGCCACGACCTCGGGCTCGAAGCGGGGACGCCGCGGCCAGAAGACCGCGCGCCCGAACAGCAGCAGCAGCGAGGGCAGGAGCGTGAGCGCGGACAGCATCGCGAACACGATGCCGATCGCCGCGACCGGGCCGAGGGTGCTGTTCGACTTCAGGTCGCTGAGCAGCAGGCACAGGAGCCCCGCGATCACGGTGCCCCCGGACGCGACGATCGGCTCGACCGACCCCTTCCACGCGGCGAGGAGCGCGACGCCCTTGTCCTGCGCGACCCGCAGCTCCTCCCGGAACCGCGCGACGAACAGCAGCGCGTAGTCGGTGGCGGCGCCGATCACGAGGATGAAGAGGATGCCCTGGGTCTGCCCGCTGAGCAGCAGGATCTCCCACTTCGCCAGCCACCACACGACGAGGAGCGCGACGCACAGGGCGAACAGGCTCGTGGAGAGCACGACGAGCGGCAGCAGGAACGAGCGGTAGACGAGGACGAGGATCACGAGCACGGCGAGCAGGGCGACGCCGAGGAGGAGGCCGTCGATGCCGGCGAAGCCGGCGGCGAGGTCGGCCGTGAAGCCCGCAGGACCGGTGATGTAGACCGTGATGCCGTCCGGCACCGCGGCGCGCAGCTCGTCTCCGAGAGCGGTGGTGGCATCGCTGAGCTCGGCGTCGCCGTCGATCGGGATGAAGGCCTGGACGGCTCGGCCGTCCTCGGACGGAAGCGCCGGGGAGACGTCGTCAGCGACGCCCTCCACGTCGGGCGCGTCGGCCACCGCGTCGGAGATCGCCTCGAGCTCGGACGGCGTCAGCTCCTCCTCCGAGGTGAACACCGCGATCGCCGGGATGGCGTCGCTGTCGGTGAACTCGCCGAGGAGTTGCTGCACGGTCGTGGCGTCCGCGGACTCCGGGAGGTAGGTGGTCTGGTCGTTCGACGACACCTCGTCGACCTTCCCGAACAGCGGACCGCCGAAGGACGCGCCCGCCAGCCACACCAGGATGAGGGCGACGGGCAGGAACACCCGCAGCCAGGAGTGGCGTCGGGTGCGCGCGCGGGTCGGCGGCGTCGGTGCGGGGGCGGGG
>NZ_QCXO01000117.1:0-229 GCF_023383675.1 Microbacterium sp. ER1 | reverse complement strand
ACGTACGAGTGGTTCAAAGAGCGGCTCATCAAGGTGAGCGACATCGAAGGATACGACCCATCCGACCGGGAGATGGCGATGCAGACGGTCATGAAATACGATGGGCTCGTCACCGGGATCATTTATCAAAACAAAGAACAAAAGTCGTACCAAGAGCTTGTGCCGGGCTACAGCGAGGCGCCGCTTGCCAAGGCGGAGCTGAAAATGAGCAAAGAAAAGTTCGCCGAAC
>NZ_QCXO01000116.1:0-229 GCF_023383675.1 Microbacterium sp. ER1 | reverse complement strand
GTTCCTAAGGAAACCTATGGAAAAGGAGCGGGATCATTCATGAAACGTCTCAACATCACCCATGATCACGGATGGACGCCACGGACGCTTCGCAAACAGGAACGGAAAATCAAAAACGCGCTTCTTCGCCAACGGGTGATGGCCGTTCGCTTGGTCATGGAAGGTTATTTGGGCAAAGAGGCGGCCTCCATGGTCAACGTGTGCCGACATTCGGCCATCATGCCCATGT
>NZ_QCXO01000115.1:0-229 GCF_023383675.1 Microbacterium sp. ER1 | reverse complement strand
CAGCTGGGTGGTCTTCAAGCCGGATGCCCTAGCCGACTTGAGCAGGGTGTTGCGCTGTTTGAGTACCCGGTCGTAGTCGGTGAGCACCCCGGAGAACCGGGGGTTGCGCAGCACCAGCAATTGGTCGAGGAACCGCCGGCGGCCGGAGGGATCGCCGCGCACCAGAGCCAGGTCCTCAGGGGCGAAGAGCACGCTGGAGAAGTAGCGGGGGAGTTCGCGGGTCTTGATG
>NZ_QCXO01000114.1:0-229 GCF_023383675.1 Microbacterium sp. ER1 | reverse complement strand
CGGTGATCTCGATCAGCGGTGCCACGCCCTCGACGACTTCCACGGTTCCCTCGTCGGGCAGGACGACGCCGGTGACGAGTTTGAGCAGGGTGGACTTGCCCGAACCGCTGCGGCCCACGACCGAGACCCGGTCCCCCACGGCGACGTCGAGGTCGACGCCGGAGAGGATCGTCAGCGGCGGACCGTCGATGAGTTCGACCGTGCGGGTCACGCCGGCCAGGTGTAGGAG
>NZ_QCXO01000113.1:0-229 GCF_023383675.1 Microbacterium sp. ER1 | reverse complement strand
GCTGGCGCCCCGGCCTACGTAGCGAGGGGCGGCTGGGTGGTCAGCACTATGGAGCCTGAGGAGATTCCCGAATTCGTGGTCAAGTTCGTACCTGGCGTAGATGCAATCATCGCGAAACGAAACGATGCAGAAGCCGAGCGAGAACAGCAGCTGCGCCCCGTCCTCGAAGAACTCACGCGGCGCGGCTACCCCCGCGATGTCGGCTAAAGGGCTCGGCGCTGCGTAGCTA
>NZ_QCXO01000112.1:0-230 GCF_023383675.1 Microbacterium sp. ER1 | reverse complement strand
ACCTCCACGGGCACGGTGGCGCGCAGGGGGCCTACGACAACGGGCCGGACGACATCGCCGCCGCGCTAGCGATGCACCGGCAGCACGGTACGACCCGCGCCGTGTTGAGTCTTGTCGCGAACCCCGTCGCTATGCTGGCCCGCTCGCTGGACACCATTCGGGAAGCGATGTCAGACGATCCCTTGATTCTCGGTGCCCACCTCGAAGGGCCGTTCCTCTCCCCGCATAAC
>NZ_QCXO01000111.1:0-230 GCF_023383675.1 Microbacterium sp. ER1 | reverse complement strand
GACCCACACGAACTGCGGCAAAACATCCGTCGCCTCGCCGCTTTGTATTTAGCAGTCGGCATCGACCCGACGCAGGCGACGTTGTTCATTCAGTCGGAAGTGCCGGCGCACGCTCAAGCCGCATGGATGTTGCAGTGCATCGTTTATATCGGGGAACTTGAGCGGATGACGCAATTTAAAGAAAAATCGGCCGGCAAGGAGGCGGTCAGCGCCGGACTGCTCACGTATCC
>NZ_QCXO01000110.1:0-230 GCF_023383675.1 Microbacterium sp. ER1 | reverse complement strand
ACAACCGGGTGCGCCTGGGCAGCGGCGCCGTCTGGGGCAATGTGGCCCAGGAGTTACAGCGGTACGACCTGGCCGTGTCCAGCGGCGACACCTACACCGTTGGCGTGGGCGGCCTCACCCTCGGCGGCGGCATCGGCTGGCTGGTGCGCCAATACGGCCTGGCAATCGACAGCCTGCGGGAGGCCGAGGTGGTGCTGCCCAACGGCGCCATCGTGACGGCCAGCGACACC
>NZ_QCXO01000011.1:0-10598 GCF_023383675.1 Microbacterium sp. ER1 | reverse complement strand
GTGGGGGTGGTGACGGTCACGCGGGAGGGCTTTCTGATGGGGGATGGGGTGCGGGCGATCGTGTCGCACGCGAAAGCAGAGCCGGGTGAGGCGGAGGTTTCACTCTAGCGTCGGCGACGAGGGCCTCCGCGCACGCGGCAGGAGGGCTCCGGTCACCCGGTGTTCTGCAGGCCGGCGGCGACCCCGCTGACGGACAGGAGGAGCAGGCGCTGCTGTTCGGCGTCCGCGCCGGAGCCCTCCGGTTGCTCCGGCGCCGAACGGAGCGCGCGGAGCGCCCGCAGCTGCAGGAGGGAGAGGGCGTCGACGTACGGGCTGCGCAGCTGCACGGCCCGCTGCAGCACGGGCTTGTTCTCCAGCAGGCCCTCGCCTCCGGTGAGACGGATGACCCAGCGACGGGTGAGCGCGAGCTCGTCGAGCACCAGGGCGGCGAGGTCGTCGCGGTCGCCGAGGGCGAGGTACTGCCGGGCGATGCGCTCGTCGGTCTTGGCGAGGCTCATCGCGACGTTGTCGACCATCGTGCGCAGCAGCGGCCACTCGCGATAGGCCTCCGTGAGCAGTTCCTCGTCGCCGACGGCCTCGAGCGCGGTGCCGAGTCCGAACCAGCCGGCGAGGTTGATCCGGGCCTGCGTCCACGCGAACACCCAGGGGATGGCCCGGAGGTCTTCCAGCGACTCCACCGAGAGGCCACGACGGGCGGGCCGCGAGCCGAGCGCGAGCAGGCCGATCTCCTCCATCGGGGTCACGGTCGCGAACCACGGGGCGAAGCCCTCGGCCTTGACGAGCGCGAAGAACCGCTCGCGGGAGGCGGCGTCCATCGTCGCGGCGACCTCGGCGTAGCGGGCGGCCGCGCGGCTCGTGCGCTCCTCGACCGTGGGGGAGGAAGCGAGCAGCGTCGCGGCGGCGACCTGGTCGATGTGCCGCATCGCGATCGCGGGCTCGCCGTAGCGGGCGAAGATGACCTCGCCCTGCTCGGTGAGCTTGAACCGACCGTCGACGGAGTGCGGGGGCTGCGCGAGGATCGCGGAGTTGGCGGGGCCGCCGCCACGGCCGAGCGCACCGCCGCGGCCGTGGAAGAGGGTGAGCTCGATGCCCGATTCCTGTGCCCAGCGGGCGATCTTCTCCTGCGCCGTGTACAGCGCGAGGTTCGCGGCCACGGGCCCGACGTCCTTGGAGGAGTCGGAGTAGCCGAGCATGACCTCCAGCCGGTTGCCGGTCGCGGCCATCCGCTCGCGGAACTCCGGGAAGGTGACGGCCTCGGCGAGGATCCCCGGGGCGGCCTGGAGGTCGGCGAAGGTCTCGAACAGCGGCACGACGTCGAGCACCGGGGCGTCGTCGCCGAGCGCATGACGGGCCAGCTCGTACACGTTCGCGAGGTCGGAGGCCGCCTGCGTGAAGGAGACGACGTAGCGACCCGCGGCGCGCAGCCCGCGGTCGCGCTGGATGTCCGCGATCGCGCGGAACACCTCCAGCACCTCCTCGGTCTGCGTGCTGATCGGACCGCCGGCCTCGAGTTCGGCCAGGGCCTTGGCGTGCACCTGGGAGTGCTGGCGCACCTCCAGCTCCGTGAGGTGGAAGCCGTAGGTCTCGACCTGCCAGATCAGGTGCTGCACGCCGCCGAACGCGTGACGGCGGGCTCCGGCGGCGACGAGGGAGGACTGCACGGTGCGCAGCTCCGCGAGCAGCTCCTCCGGACCCGTGTAGCCCTCCTCGTCTCCGCGGCGCGTGGCCGCCACGCGGCGGGCCATGACGAGGACGACCCGGCGGTGCGGCTCGTCAGGGGAACGGGCCGCGAGCTCGTCGGCGACCGTCGGCTCCGCGGCCGCGAAACGCTCCCAGAGTGCCGTGACCTCGGCGCTGGGCGGGGTGTCGTCCGCGGCGAGCGTGAGGGTGCGGCCGATCCGGTCGAGCGCCCGCTCCAGGCCGCGGAGCACGTGGTCGGAGGCGATCTGCGACGCCTCGCGGGTGACCGCGGCGGTGACGAACGGGTTGCCGTCGCGGTCGCCGCCGACCCAGGAACCGATCCGCACGAACGCCGGGACGACCGGGGCGGTGGCGCCGGACTCCTCGCCGCGGAGGGCGTCGTCGATCCGGCGGTAGACGTGGGGGACCGTGGTGAACAGCGTCTCGTCGAAGACGCCCATGACGGTGCGGACCTCGTCGGTCGGGGAGGGCTTCTGCGCGCGCAGCGGCGCCGTGCGCCACAGGGTGTCGATCTCCTCGAGCATCCGGCGGCGCGCGCGGTGCTCCTCGGAGCCGCCTGCGCTTGCCACGTCGTGCTGGGTGAGCAGCTCCGAGAGGCGGCGGATGCTCGACGAGACCGCGCGGCGCCGGGCCTCGGTCGGGTGGGCCGTGAAGACGGGGTGGAAGCGCAGGCCGTCCAGACGACGGCGGGCCTCGTCGTCGCCGACCTCCTCGCGCAGCCGGGCGTACGCCCCCGCGACCGTGTCCGTCGCCTGGGCCCCTGAGCCCGTCGAAGGGCCCGAGCCCACCTGGGTCCCTGAGCTTGTCGAAGGGGTCTGCCCCGCCCGCTCCCGGAGCACGCGCACGCGCTGGTGCTCCTCGGCCAGGTTCACGAGGTGGAAGTAGCAGGTGAACGCGCGGGCGACCTCGTCGGCACGGGCGATCGTGAAGGAGTCGGCGATCGCCGCGGCGCGGTCGAACGCGTCGGAGCTGTGGTCCTCGTAGGCCTGGATCGTCGCGAGGCGCAGGCGCTCGACGTCCTCGAACAGGTCGTCGCCGCCGGCCTCGCGGAGCACCTGGCCGAGGAGCTGGCCCAGCATCCGCACGTCGGAGCGCATGGCATCGGGGATGCCGCGACCGGCTTCGAAACGACCGATCACGCGGATGGCCTCGGTGGGCGTCGGCTCGGAGAAAGCGGGGGAATCGGGGGTCACTCTCCGAGAGTAGCCGGGCGGATCGGGGTGTCCTGCACGCATGACGACCGTGTGACGCCGCGGCCTACGATGGACGGGATGCGCATCACAGCGAACCCCCTCCGCGGGCAGCAGTTCCCGGCCGTCCTCCTGCTCGTGGCCGCCGGCCTCGGCCTCCTCTTCGCGAACCTGCCGACGCACGACGCGATCGCCGGGCTGCTGGAGACGCACCTCGCCGTCCCGGGGACGGCGCTGGACCTGTCGATCGCGCACTGGGTGTCGGACGGCCTACTCGCGATCTTCTTCCTCGTCGTGGCGATCGAGCTGCGGCACGAGCTCACCCACGGCGAGCTCGACTCCCCGCGGAAGGCCGTGCAGCCGGCCATCGCGGCGACCGGCGGCGTGCTCGTGCCGATCCTCGTGTACCTGCTGATCGCGGGAGGGCCGGAGACGGCGTCCGGGTGGCCGATCCCGACCGCCACCGACATCGCCTTCGCGCTCGGCGTGCTGGCGATGTTCGGACGCGGACTCCCGTCCCGGGTGCGGGTGTTCCTGCTGGCCCTCGCGATCCTCGACGACATCATCGGCATCATCTTCATCGCGGTGCTCTTCGCGCACGACGTGCAGTGGCTCCTGTTCGGGCTCGCGATCGTCGGGGTGGCGGTGTTCTGGCTGCTGAGCCGCCTGCTGCACGCCACCGGACACACGCTCGTCGCGGTCGCGATGGCCGTCGTCGGCGTCGTCACGTGGGGCCTCGTCGCCTCGTCCGGCATCCACGCGACCATCGCCGGCGTGATGCTCGGCCTCGTCATGGCGCCGGTGCCCGCCGGACGCACCCGGCATGCGCTGGAGCCGACCGTGAACGGCGCGATTCTGCCGCTCTTCGCCTTCGTGGCGGCCTTCGTCGTCATCCCGGCCGTCTCGCCGACGGCCCTCTCCCCGGCCTTCTGGGCGATCGTGGTGGCACTTCCGGTAGGGAAGATCATCGGCATCTCCCTGTTCGGCTGGCTCGCCATGCGCATCCGTCCGAAGGGGGCCGACCCGGCGCTGCCCTTCGCGGACATCCTCGCCGCTGGCGCCCTGGGCGGTATCGGATTCACCGTCTCGCTCCTGCTCGCGAACCTCGCGTTCGAGGGCGACGCGGTCATCCGCGACCAGGCGATCCTCGGCGTCCTCGTGGGGTCGCTCCTCGCGCTGATCCTCTCCGGCATCGTCGTCACCCTGCGCGCCCGGTGGTACCGTCGCGCTGCGCCCATCCCCGCCTGAGCCGGAGTCCGGAGGAAGCATGACCAGCGAGCAGCGAGGCCCCGAGGACATCGACGATCCGCTGCGCGCGGCCGCCGAGACCATGCGTGCGGTGCGGGAGCGGTGTGTGTGGTCGCAGCGCATCACGCACCGCGACCTCGTGCCGTACCTCATCGAGGAGTCGCACGAGGTGATCGACGCGGTCGAGGACGGCTCGCGCGCCGACCTCCGCGAGGAGCTGGGCGATCTGCTGTGGCAGGTGCTGTTCCATGCCGCGATCGCGGCACAGGATCCGGACGACCCGTTCGACATCGACGACGTCGCCCGTATGCTCACCGCGAAGATGGTGCGGCGGCATCCGCACGTGTTCGGCGACGAGGTCGCGGAGACGCCGGAGGAGGTGCTCGTGCACTGGAACGCGGCGAAGGCGGCGGAGAAGCGCACCCGCCGCAGCGTGCTCGACGGGATCCCGCGCGCGATGCCCGCCCTCGCGCGTGCGCAGAAGATGTCGGGTCGTGCCGCCGGTGCCGGCGTGGTGCCCGCGCCGCCGTCCGCCCTGCGCCCGTCGTCGGAGGAGGAGCTCGGCGATGCCCTCCTCGCCCTCGTGGACGCCGCTCGGGTCGAGGGCTGGGACGCGGAGCGCGCACTCCGGGAACGGTTGACGCGCCTGGAGGACGAGGTCCGCGCCGCCGAGGCCGGTTGACCCGACACGGACACCGCCGCCGACCTGGGAAGATGGACGGGTGGCTACCGTGAACGCGCCGCGCGGCATGCGCGACTTCCTCCCCGCCGACAAGGCCCGCCGTGAGCGGGTGCTCTCCGTCATCCGCGACCGCTATCGCGCGCACGGATTCGACGAGATCGAGACACCCGTGGTCGAGGAGTACGACCGGCTGCACGCCGGCATCGGCGGCGACAACGAGAAGCTGTCGTTCAACATCCTGCGTCGCGGCCTGGATGCGGAGGCCGTCCGCGCCGCCGCCGACGATCCCGCGGAGCTCTCCGACCTCGGCCTGCGCTACGACCTGACGGTGCCGCTCGCCCGCTTCTACGCGAGCAACCGGGGACAGCTCCCCGGCGTCTTCCGATCCATCCAGATCGGTCCCGTCTGGCGGGCCGAGCGTCCGCAGAAGGGGCGCTACCGCCAGTTCGTCCAGTGCGACATCGACATCATCGGCGACGCGTCCGCGCGCGCCGAGGCCGAGCTGCTGGCCGCCTCGCTCGACGCCGTCGACGCCCTGGGGCTGGAGGGCGCGAGCGTGCGGATCAACGACCGCCGCGTGCTGGAGTGGATGCTGGAGCACTTCGGCTTCACCGAGGACGAGCGCCCGCAGGTGCTGATCACGATCGACAAGCTCGACAAGATCGGGCCGGAGGGTGTGGCCGCCGAGCTCCGCGAGCGCGGGGCTACGACGACCGCGGTCGACGCGTTCCAGGCCTTCCTCGGTCGCCCGCAGACGCTCAAGTACCACCCGTTCGGCGACCGCCAGATCCGCAAGGCGCTCCCGGACGGCGCGCCCGACGAGCTCGTCGCCCACCTCGTCGGCATCGGCGAGGCCGTGGCGGCGGGCCGAGGGCAGGACGACATCCCGCTCGTGTTCGACCCGTTCCTCGTGCGCGGCATGGGGTATTACACGGGGACGATCTTCGAGCTCGCGCACCCGTCCGTCACGTACTCGCTCGGCGGTGGAGGACGGTACGACGGCATGATCGGCCGGTTCCTCCAGCAGGACGTGCCGGCGGTGGGCTTCTCCCTCGGGTTCGAGCGCCTGGTCGACCTCGTCTCGACGGACCCGGCCACCGCGGCGCAGGCGATCGTGCTCGTCCACGACGCGGCCGTCCCCGTCGCGGAGCTCGTGGCGCACAAGACGGCCCTCGTCGCGAAGGGCGCGCGGGTCCGCCTCGAACAGCGCACGAAGAACCTCAAGGCGCTGCTGGAGCGCTCCGCCGCGGACGGCTACACCCACTTCGCGAGCGTGCGCCCCGGCAACGACGCGCTCGAGGTGAAAACGCTGGCCTGAGTCGCCACCGTCGGGACGAGGCGTTCACCGGACGTTCACGGCGGTCGGCTGGAATCGTGCCGTGCGTCGTCTGCTTCTGCTGACCCTGGTCGCGCTCGCCGCTGCGCTCGTCGCGGGCTCCCGCGCGGTCCTCGACCGGCAGGCCGCCCTCGCGCGCCGGCGCATCGGGAAGCCGCTGGGGGAGCAGTCGCTCGACGCCGACCGTGTCTGGCGCCCGGGGCTCGAGGGCGAGCCGCTCGACCTCCTGCTGCTGGGCGACTCCCTCGCTGCCGGCCTGGGAGCGGCACGGCGGAAGGAGACCCTCGGGGCGCGGCTCGCGAAGGCGACGGCACGCCGGCTCGGGCGTCCGGTACGGCTGCGCACCGCCGCGGTCGTGGGCGCGGAGTCGCGGGATCTCGCCGGGCAGCTCTCCCGCCTCCCCGCGGACTATCGCCCCGACGTCGCCGTGATCGTGGTCGGTGGCAACGACGTCACCCACCGCCTCCCGGCAGCGGTGTCGGCCCGCCACCTGCGCGCGGCCATCGTCCGGCTGCACGCTCGCGGTGCCCGCGTCGTCGTCGGCACCTGCCCCGACCTCGGCGCCCTGCGCGCGGTGCCGCAGCCGCTGCGCCGCATCGCCTCCGGTCTGTCCCGACGGCTGGCGGAGGCGCAGGCGGAGGCCGCGCACCGGGAAGGAGCGGAGACGGTGGACCTGCGGCGGGCTGTCGGCCCGATGTTCTTCGACGAGCCGGAGGAGATGTTCAGCCTCGACCGCTTCCACCCGAGCGCCCTCGGCTACCGCCGCACCGCCGAGGCGCTGCTGCCGGCCGTCGAGCGGGCCGCCCTGGTCGCGCTCAGCTCCCGGCACTCTCCGGTGCCGCGCTGAACGAGGCCGCCCACTCCGCGACCCGTCGTGCGCTCTCCTCGTCGGAGAGATCCTCCACGCGGGTCATGATCGACCAGCGGACGCCGAACGGGTCGCGGATGCTGGCGTAGCGGTCGCCGGAGACGAACAGCGACGGCGCCTCGCGGACGGTCGCCCCCGCCGCGACGGCGCGCGCGACCACGGCGTCCACATCCGGGACGTAGAGGCCCATCGAGTAGCAGTCGTCGTCGCCGGAAGGCGCGGGCACGAGGTGGTACTCGGGGCTGGGCTCGCCGAGCTGGAGCCGTCCGAGCCCGAAGTCGAGGTCGGCGTGCGCGACGACACCGCCGAACTCCGTCACGTCGACCACGCGGGCGCTGAAGACGTCCCGGTAGAACTCGACGGCGCGGGCGGCGTCGGGGATCGCGAGGAAGGGGGTGAGCGAGGTCGCGCTGTGCGGGCGGCCGTCGGTGGTGTGTGCGCCGGTCACACCGGCCGGAGGTGTCTGTTCGGTCATGCGGCCACGCTAGACGCGGGAGGGCGCCCGGCGCTTGAAGATCCGCGACACGTCCTCGGGGCCGCTGCGTCGGTGGCGCGTCCTACGCTGGGGCCATGGTCGACCGGACGCGCGGAGTGCTGTATCCCGCGCGGTTGCCCTCGTTCCATCGGCTGCCCCCGCCCGCACACGCCGCCGCGCTCGTCTCCTGGTTCTGGATCCCGGAGTGGAGCCTCCCGGACGGCGAGGTGTCCCGGCAGGAGATCGTCTCGTATCCGGCGGTGAACCTCGTCGTCGCCTCCGATGGGGTGTCGATCTCGGGCGCCACGACCCGGGTGTCGACGAGGGCGCTGTGGGGTGCGGGCTGGGCCGTGGGCGCTCTGCTGCGCCCTGCCGCCGTCCCCGCGCTCACCGACGACGCAGCGGAGCTCGTCGACGCGGAGCGGGCCTTCGACGCCCCCGATCTGCTCGCGGCGGTGACGACGGCGATGCGGTCCGCAGACGGGCGACGGGAGCGGGCCGTCGCGGTCTTCGCCGCGTGGCTGGCGCAGCGGGTCGGCTCGGTGGGTGCAGCGGGGCGGCAGGCGAACGCGATGCTCGACGTGCTGCTGGGGGAGGGAGCGGCGCTGACGCCCGAGGAGGCGGCGACCCGACTCGCCGTCTCGGTGCGCACGCTGCAGCGCCTCACACATCGCACCGTGGGACTGTCGCCGGGCGCGATCATCCGCCGTCGCCGGTTGCAGGAGGCGGCGCAGCGTCTCCGCGAGGAGCCGGAGACGGACCTGACGGCGCTCGCCGCCGCGCTGGGATACGCCGACCACGCCCATCTCACGCGCGACTTCGCGGCCGTCCTCGGCCTGCCGCCGCGCGACTATCGCGCCAGGCTCTCCGGCTGAGGCGATCAGCCGCGTCGCTGCTGCTGCCGCCGTACCCGCAGCGCCCGTCCGGCGACCCCGAGCAGCACGACGCCCATGCCGACGAGCGAGGCGAGGGCGGGAAGCGTGCTCACGAGCACGAGGCAGCCGAGGGCGCCGCCCACCTGCAGTGCCCGGGGGTATCGTCGGGCCGCGCCGTGCTGGCGGAACGCGGCGGCGTTCGCGATGAGGTAGTACAGCAGCACGCCGAAGGAGGAGAACCCGATCACCTCGCGGAGATCCCCGACGAGCACGAGTGCGATCACGATGACCGCGAGGATGATCTCGGCGCGGCGCGGCACCTGATGGCGCTCGTCGATGCGGGCGAGGAACCGCGGGAGATCGCCCTCTCGCGCCATGGCGAGGGTCGTGCGCCCGATGCCGGTGAGCAGGGCCAGCAGAGCGCCGAGGGACGCGGCGGCCGCGGCGATCCGCACCACGGGGGCGAACGCCGACCAGCCGGCGGCAGTGAGGACGTCGGCCAGGGGCGCGTCGGCTCCCCGCGCGTCGCCACCGAGGACGAGGAGCACCACGACGCCGACGAGCGCGTAGACGACGACGGCGCCGCCGAGAGCGAGCACGATCGCGCGGGGGATCGTGCGCGCGGGGTCGACGACCTCCTCGCCCATGGTGGCGATCCGGGCGTAACCGGCGAAGGCGAAGAACAGCAGTCCGGCGCCCTGGAGCACGCCGTACACGCTCGTGTCGGGGAGCGGCGCGGGGGAGGCGGTCGGCGCGGCGCCGAGGCCGACCGCGACCACGACCGAGAGGCCGAGCAGCGAGCAGGCCACGAGGATCCGGGTCGCCAGCGCGGTCCGCGTCACGCCCAGGCAGTTCACGACCGCGAGGGCGGCGACGGCGATCACGGCGACCGGGGTCTGCCACCCCGCCGGAGCGGCGTAGGCGGCGAAGGTCATGGCCATGGCGGCGCAGCTCGCGATCTTGCCGATCACGAAGCTCCAGCCGGCGACGAAGCCCCACCACGGTCCGATCTCCGCTCGCGCATAGGCGTACGTGCCTCCTGCCACGGGGTGCACGGCCGCGAGCTGCGCGGACGCGGTGGCGTTGGCGTAGGCGACCGCGGCGGCGATCGCGAGGGCGAGGAGTATCCCGCTCCCGGCGACCTCGATGGCCGGTCCCCAGACCGCGAACACGCCGGCACCGATCATCGATCCGAGGCCGATCGCGACGGCGTCCGGCAGTGTCAGGCGGCGGGCGAGGGGCATCCGGTCATCGTCGCACGCCGGGGTGAACGACGGGTGACGTGTCAGCCGCGGGACGCGGTGACGCGCTTCTTCTCGCGGATGTAGACCTCGCGGCGCACGGTCGCCACGACGTCTCCGTCGCGATCGGTGATGACCGTCTCGAACCACTCGAGCACCTTCGCGCCGCCGCGGGCGCGCTGCCGGAGCTCCTCCGCCTTCTCCCGCGTCACCTCGAACTCCGCGGTCAGCACCCCGCGCCCCGGCTTGAGGAACTCGATCTCGCCTCGGGTGTCCCACACGACGTAGTCCCGTCCGAGCTGATGCATGACGAGCATGAAGAAGTACGGGTCGGTCATCGCCGACATCGAGCCGCCGAACGCGGTCTTGACGTAGTTGCGGGTGAGGAGGTTCACGTGCAGCTCCACGGTCGCCTGGGTCCACTCGTCGCTGAACCGGCGGACGCGGATGCCGCTGCAGAGATTGGGGATCCAGAGGCTCATGCCGAGGGCGAGGCGGCGGGGCGTGATGCGCATGAGGTCAGTGTGGAGGATGCGCCGAGTCCCCGCGAAGACGTCTGGAGGGTTGGCACAGTTGTTCTAGTTCACATAGAATAACTAGCGAAGGGAGGTGCCATGCTCATCCGCGTCGATGTCGACAGCCCGCTCGCGCTCTACGACCAGGTGGCCGCCTCGGTGCGTGCCGACATCCTCTCCGGTGCTCTCGCGCCGGGCGATCGTCTGCCGGCCGCCCGCGACGTGGCCGCCGCCCTCGACATCAATCAGCACACCGTCCTGCACGCCTACCAGCGCCTCCGCGACGAGGGCCTGGTCGACCTCCGGCGGGGGAGGGGCGCCGTGATCGCCGCCTCCGCCGCGCCGCTCGCCGCACTCTCTCACGAGATCGATGGGCTGATCCGGCGGGCGGCGGCCCTGGGTGTCTCCGCCGAGACCCTCGCCGGCATCGTCCGCACGCACCGCGCAGAAGCCGAACCTCCCACCCC
>NZ_QCXO01000109.1:0-231 GCF_023383675.1 Microbacterium sp. ER1 | reverse complement strand
GCTCACAGTTCGCGGACTCGAAGGGGAGTGTTAGCCTGAGGTGTGCTGCAACGTCGACTACTTCTTCTGTGCCGCGGCGAGTCTCGTATCTGACAAGGCCCACTCGTCGCGGAGTTTGTCGTTGGCTGCCACCGTTCCCGAGGAAGACGCACGAACATGACTAACGCAGTGAACACGGACTCACCCACGTCGGGGATCCGTCCCCGCACCCTGGCCGAGAAGGTCTGGGAC
>NZ_QCXO01000108.1:0-231 GCF_023383675.1 Microbacterium sp. ER1 | reverse complement strand
CCGCCATACGGCAAACCGACAATTCCGGCTTTGATCGTCATCCACATCGACAGCGCCTTGACTTCTTCCTCGGTGACATCCGGATGAAACCGAATGCCTCCCTTGGTCGGCCCTACGGCATCGCTATGCTGGGCGCGGTAGCCGGTAAATACTTTCACCGTTCCGTCATCCATGCGGACGGGAATCCTTACGGTGAGGACGCGCAATGGTTCTTTCAGCAGCTCATACATC
>NZ_QCXO01000107.1:0-230 GCF_023383675.1 Microbacterium sp. ER1 | reverse complement strand
CTGTCGGATGCGGCTGCGGCGCCTGCGATGGCGCCCGTGGCTCCACCGGAGACCCCGGCGGCCACACCGGCGGCGACGAGGTCGGAGCGACGAACCTCGGCCACCTTGGCGCCGGGCTCACCGCCGTCGAATCCTGCGGCGATGACGGTGACGCGCACCTCGTCACCCAGGGTGTCGTCGATGACGGCACCGAAGATGATGTTGGCTTCGGGGTGAACGGCTTCCTGCAC
>NZ_QCXO01000106.1:0-231 GCF_023383675.1 Microbacterium sp. ER1 | reverse complement strand
CGAGGCCGTGCACAAGGTGCAGTGGCAGCGCTACGGCATGCTCTTCCCGCTGCTGTACCTCATCGCCGGGCGCGACCCGCTGAAGAACCGGTTCGAGATCGAGGCCGGCCTGGAGAAGGGCGGCTACCTGCGGGCGAAGCGGGCGGTCACGCGTGCTCCGCGCGACCGTTCCGCCAGTAACCCATGAAGGCCACCTGGCGACGGTCGATGCCGACCTCGGAGACGAGGAAG
>NZ_QCXO01000105.1:0-231 GCF_023383675.1 Microbacterium sp. ER1 | reverse complement strand
AGCTTCTGCACATCGTCGCCGCCGTCTTCATCGTGGGCCCGATGGCCATCCTGCCGATGACCGGGCTTCGGGCCCTCCGCGCCCGGGAGGCCGGACCGATCACGGTGCTGGCGAAGTCGGTGAACCTCTTCACGCTGCTCTCCCTGCTGGTGGCGCTATTCGGTTTCGGCGCGCTGGGGATGAGCGAGCGGGCGTCGTTCGCGTCGACCTGGATCTGGCTGTCCATCGTGC
>NZ_QCXO01000104.1:0-5500 GCF_023383675.1 Microbacterium sp. ER1 | reverse complement strand
CTAAAAGGAGTCCGGCGGTGTCCTACTCTCCCACAGGGTCCCCCCTGCAGTACCATCGGCGCTGTGAGGCTTAGCTTCCGGGTTCGGAATGTGACCGGGCGTTTCCCTCACGCTATGGCCGCCGAAACACTATTGATGTTTCAATCAAACCTAAAGCAATGATGAATCATTGTTGAAGGTAGTTCTCGACCGTACATCGAGAACCACTCAGTGGACGCAAGCACCAACAAACGGCGTGTTATCAAGTCATCGGCTTATTAGTACCAGTCAGCTGCACACGTTACCGTGCTTCCACATCTGGCCTATCAACCCAGTAGTCTGGCTGGGAGCCTCTCACCCGAAGGTATGGAAGTCTCATCTTGAGGCCGGCTTCCCGCTTAGATGCTTTCAGCGGTTATCCATCCCGAACGTAGCTAATCAGCGGTGCTCCTGGCGGAACAACTGACACACCAGAGGTTCGTCCAACCCGGTCCTCTCGTACTAGGGTCAGATCCTCTCAAACTTCCTACGCGCGCAGCGGATAGGGACCGAACTGTCTCACGACGTTCTAAACCCAGCTCGCGTACCGCTTTAATGGGCGAACAGCCCAACCCTTGGGACCTACTCCAGCCCCAGGATGCGACGAGCCGACATCGAGGTGCCAAACCATGCCGTCGATATGGACTCTTGGGCAAGATCAGCCTGTTATCCCCGAGGTACCTTTTATCCGTTGAGCGACAGCGCTTCCACAAGCCACTGCCGGATCACTAGTCCCGACTTTCGTCCCTGCTCGACCTGTCAGTCTCACAGTCAAGCTCCCTTGTGCACTTACACTCGCCACCTGATTGCCAACCAGGTTGAGGGAACCTTTGGGCGCCTCCGTTACTTTTTGGGAGGCAACCGCCCCAGTTAAACTACCCACCAGGCACTGTCCCTGAACCGGATTACGGTTCGAAGTTAGATATCCAGAGTGACCAGAGTGGTATTTCAACAATGACTCCACGGTAACTGGCGTCACCGCTTCAAAGTCTCCCACCTATCCTACACAAGCCACACCGAACACCAATACCAAGCTGTAGTAAAGGTCACGGGGTCTTTCCGTCCTGCTGCGCGTAACGAGCATCTTTACTCGTAATGCAATTTCGCCGAGTTCGCGGTTGAGACAGTTGGGAAGTCGTTACGCCATTCGTGCAGGTCGGAACTTACCCGACAAGGAATTTCGCTACCTTAGGATGGTTATAGTTACCACCGCCGTTTACTGGGGCTTAAATTCTCAGCTTCGCCTTGCGGCTAACCGGTCCTCTTAACCTTCCAGCACCGGGCAGGCGTCAGTCCGTATACATCGTCTTGCGACTTGGCACGGACCTGTGTTTTTAGTAAACAGTCGCTACCCACTAGTCTCTGCGGCCTCCAAACGCTTTCGGAGCAAGTCCTAATACGTCGAAGGCCCCCCTTCTCCCGAAGTTACGGGGGCATTTTGCCGAGTTCCTTAACCACGATTCTCTCGATCTCCTTGGTATTCTCTACCTGACCACCTGAGTCGGTTTGGGGTACGGGCGGCTAGAACCTCGCGTCGATGCTTTTCTCGGCAGCATAGGATCATCCACTTTTTATCCGCATCGTGTCTCAGCCTGTATGAGTCGCGGATTTGCCTACGACTCGGCCTACGCACTTGCACCAGGACAACCATCGCCTGGCTTGGACTACCTTCCTGCGTCACACCTGTTAATACGCTAACCGCACCAGCATGGGGTCACGTGCTCCCCTCCACGGTGTCACCCGAAGGCGACGATGTGAAGGCTCGGACGTTTAGCACCACTGGATTAGCTTGGGCGGTTCTTCGCCGGTACGGGAATATCAACCCGTTGTCCATCGACTACGCCTGTCGGCCTCGCCTTAGGTCCCGACTTACCCAGGGAAGATTAGCTTGACCCTGGAACCCTTGGTCTTTCGGAGGACGTGTTTCTCACACGTCATTCGCTACTCATGCCTGCATTCTCACTCGTGTAGCCTCCACGGCTGGTTTCCACCGCCGCTTCGCTGGCCACACGACGCTCTCCTACCCATCAACACGGCTGGACCACGAAGGCCTACCAATAATGTCAATGCCACAACTTCGGTGGCGTGCTTGAGCCCCGTTACATTGTCGGCGCGGAATCACTTGACCAGTGAGCTATTACGCACTCTTTCAAGGGTGGCTGCTTCTAAGCCAACCTCCTGGTTGTCAGAGCAACTCCACATCCTTTCCCACTTAGCACGCGCTTTGGGACCTTAGTTGGTGGTCTGGGTTGTTTCCCTCTCGACTATGAAGCTTATCCCCCACAGTCTCACTGCTGCGCTCTCACTTACCGGCATTCGGAGTTTGGCTGACGTCAGTAACCTTGTAGGGCCCATCGGCCATCCAGTAGCTCTACCTCCGGCAAGAAACACGCAACGCTGCACCTAAATGCATTTCGGAGAGAACCAGCTATCACGAAGTTTGATTGGCCTTTCACCCCTATCCACAGCTCATCCCCTCAGTTTTCAACCTAAGTGGGTTCGGTCCTCCACGACGTCTTACCGTCGCTTCAACCTGGCCATGGATAGATCACTTCGCTTCGGGTCTAGGACATGCGACTGAATCGCCCTATTCAGACTCGCTTTCGCTACGGCTACCCCACACGGGTTAACCTCGCCACATATCGCTAACTCGCAGGCTCATTCTTCAAAAGGCACGCTGTCACACCTACCAGGGGTGCTCCAACGGTTTGTAAGCAAACGGTTTCAGGTACTATTTCACTCCCCTCCCGGGGTACTTTTCACCTTTCCCTCACGGTACTTGTCCGCTATCGGTCATCTGGGAGTATTTAGGCTTATCAGGTGGTCCTGACAGATTCACACGGGATTTCACGGGCCCCGTGCTACTTGGGATACTCTCCACGCCAGAACACGCATTTCGACTACGGGGTTGGCACCCTCTATGACCGGCCTTTCAAGACCGTTCGTCTATACGCTTCTGTAACGTCGCCAGCTCGGCAGAACTGACTGGTGAGTCCCACAACCCCGAATATGCAACTCCTGCCGGATATCACACACACTCGGTTTAGCCTGATCCGGTTTCGCTCGCCACTACTAACGGAATCGCGGTTGCTTTCTCTTCCTGTGGGTACTGAGATGTTTCACTTCCCCACGTTCCCTCTACCCGCCCTATATATTCAGGCGGGAGTCACTAGGTCGGCACGCCGCCCAGCGGGGTTTCCCCATTCGGACACCCTCGGATCAAAACTTGCTTATCAGTTCCCCGAGGCTTATCGCAGATTGCTACGTCCTTCTTCGGCTCCAGATGCCAAGGCATCCACCGTTTGCTCTTAAAGACTTGAAATCACATGAGTTTGAATCAAAAACCCGACCAGTCCGAAGACTGAATCAGAAATTGACTAATGATCTTTAAGATCATCTTGCGCAACTGATCAAAGACCAGTTGCAAGATGCTCGCGTCCACTGTGTAGTTCTCAAAGTACGGGCGGTACCCCTCACCACCTCCCCAACCGGAGAGACAACAAGAGGCCCAGAGGTACAGACCAGATCCCGAAAGACCCGCATCCGGTCCCTCAGGACCCAACAGCGTGCAGGCACCGAAACCCATCCCCCCAACGTTCCTGCAGCAAGCTGCGTACTAATCAGAGAAACAATCTCGATGCCATGTCAAATGTTCCACCCATGAGCTCCCAGCGAAGAACGTGTGCCTTCGATCTGGGTTCTGGACGCCGAAGCGTCAGATGCTCCTTAGAAAGGAGGTGATCCAGCCGCACCTTCCGGTACGGCTACCTTGTTACGACTTAGTCCTAATTACCGATCCCACCTTCGACGGCTCCCTCCACAAGGGTTAGGCCACCGGCTTCAGGTGTTACCGACTTTCATGACTTGACGGGCGGTGTGTACAAGACCCGGGAACGTATTCACCGCAGCGTTGCTGATCTGCGATTACTAGCGACTCCGACTTCATGAGGTCGAGTTGCAGACCTCAATCCGAACTGGGACCGGCTTTTTGGGATTCGCTCCACCTCACGGTATTGCAGCCCTTTGTACCGGCCATTGTAGCATGCGTGAAGCCCAAGACATAAGGGGCATGATGATTTGACGTCATCCCCACCTTCCTCCGAGTTGACCCCGGCAGTATCCCATGAGTTCCCACCATTACGTGCTGGCAACATAGAACGAGGGTTGCGCTCGTTGCGGGACTTAACCCAACATCTCACGACACGAGCTGACGACAACCATGCACCACCTGTTTACGAGTGTCCAAAGAGTTGACCATTTCTGGCCCGTTCTCGTATATGTCAAGCCTTGGTAAGGTTCTTCGCGTTGCATCGAATTAATCCGCATGCTCCGCCGCTTGTGCGGGTCCCCGTCAATTCCTTTGAGTTTTAGCCTTGCGGCCGTACTCCCCAGGCGGGGAACTTAATGCGTTAGCTGCGTCACGGAATCCGTGGAATGGACCCCACAACTAGTTCCCAACGTTTACGGGGTGGACTACCAGGGTATCTAAGCCTGTTTGCTCCCCACCCTTTCGCTCCTCAGCGTCAGTTACGGCCCAGAGATCTGCCTTCGCCATCGGTGTTCCTCCTGATATCTGCGCATTCCACCGCTACACCAGGAATTCCAATCTCCCCTACCGCACTCTAGTCTGCCCGTACCCACTGCAGGCCCGAGGTTGAGCCTCGGGATTTCACAGCAGACGCGACAAACCGCCTACGAGCTCTTTACGCCCAATAATTCCGGATAACGCTTGCGCCCTACGTATTACCGCGGCTGCTGGCACGTAGTTAGCCGGCGCTTTTTCTGCAGGTACCGTCACTTTCGCTTCTTCCCTGCTAAAAGAGGTTTACAACCCGAAGGCCGTCATCCCTCACGCGGCGTTGCTGCATCAGGCTTTCGCCCATTGTGCAATATTCCCCACTGCTGCCTCCCGTAGGAGTCTGGGCCGTGTCTCAGTCCCAGTGTGGCCGGTCACCCTCTCAGGCCGGCTACCCGTCGACGCCTTGGTGAGCCATTACCTCACCAACAAGCTGATAGGCCGCGAGCCCATCCCCAACCGAAAAATCTTTCCAAACGCAGACCATGCGGTCACGTCACATATCCAGTATTAGACGCCGTTTCCAGCGCTTATCCCAGAGTCAGGGGCAGGTTGCTCACGTGTTACTCACCCGTTCGCCACTGATCCACAAGAGCAAGCTCCTGCTTCACCGTTCGACTTGCATGTGTTAAGCACGCCGCCAGCGTTCATCCTGAGCCAGGATCAAACTCTCCGTAAAAAAGAAATGCATACGAACCGGGGAAAAACCGGAACGCAGCGAGTTTGATGCTGACCAAAGAGACGAATTCATTGCTGACTTCATCCG
This sequence comes from Microbacterium sp. ER1, assembly GCF_023383675.1. NCBI lineage: Bacteria > Bacillati > Actinomycetota > Actinomycetes > Micrococcales > Microbacteriaceae > Microbacterium > Microbacterium sp. ER1. Next base: position 140 of record NZ_QCXO01000104.1, on the reverse strand, counting down.
TTGCCAACCCCACAAAGAGGTTGGTCTTTGATCCAAAGGAATTCTCACCCAGCCGAAGCTAGACGAGGATAATTTGGCATTTGACAAGTGCACGCTGTTGAGTTCTCAAGGATCGGATGCTCCCACGACCCAGCCATCAC
>NZ_QCXO01000103.1:0-232 GCF_023383675.1 Microbacterium sp. ER1 | reverse complement strand
CTCCAACAGGTGCTCTCCCGCACCTACTCCCGCAGCATCCATGACCATGAAGTCGGCGTTCTGGACGCCTTCAGCTTCCCTCCTCGCCAACTCGACCGCGCCGGTTGAGACATCGATGCCGAGCACGCTGGGAAAAAGACCGGCAAGCCAGCGGGTGTTGGTTCCGTTGCCACACCCGACGTCAATCACCGGAAGAGCCGGATCAAAGTGGGCTACGACGGCGTCGGAGTAC
>NZ_QCXO01000102.1:0-233 GCF_023383675.1 Microbacterium sp. ER1 | reverse complement strand
CCACGGCGAGGGCCAGCAGAGCGAACAGCCACTGCGGCACGTCGCCGAAGGGCGCCCAGTACTTGCCGAAGAAGTTCATGTAGAGCGCCACCGCGGTGACGTCCACGATCGCGGTCATCACCCAGTTCAGCCAGTACAGCCAGCCGGTCACAAACGCGGTCTTCTCGCCGAAGAACTCCCGCGCGTACGACACGAAGGAACCGGAGGTTGGCCGGTGCAGCACCAGCTCGCCG
>NZ_QCXO01000101.1:0-234 GCF_023383675.1 Microbacterium sp. ER1 | reverse complement strand
CGTTATAGGTCGGGATGATCACCAGACTTCCGAAGCCAGCGCGGGCGTTAGCTGTGGTTGGCATGCGGAAGAGCTTAGTTTGTCCGCCTGTCCGATCCCTCTGAGACCCTCACGGATGCGGCGCTCAGACGAACGCGGCCAGACCGGTGATGCTGCGGCCCACGATGAGGGTGTTCATCTCCTGGGTGCCCTCGTAGGAGTAGATGGCCTCGGCGTCGGCGAAGAACCTGGCGA
>NZ_QCXO01000100.1:0-231 GCF_023383675.1 Microbacterium sp. ER1 | reverse complement strand
CTCCCCAGGTCCTCGCGACCACCGGGAACACAACGACACCAGCGTCGCCGGTGGTCACACCGGAAGCCAACCGCTGCGTCAGCAACCTCCCCGGAAATGACCGCTTCACGCCCTTGGCGCCCGACCCGCTTTGCCGTGATTGGTACACGGAGGGAGCCGATTTGGGTGCCATACCGGCTCCCGTCATCATCGGTGACGCGTTGACACTCGCCACCATCCTCGATGCCGAAC
>NZ_QCXO01000010.1:0-12823 GCF_023383675.1 Microbacterium sp. ER1 | reverse complement strand
GGCGGTGGTGACGGCGGCGGGGTCCTCTGGGGGCTCGAAGAGAGTCGGAGGGGTGGTGTGCGCGGCGGCGGCGTGGGTCCAGCAGCCGATCACGCGGCCGTGCTCCACCACGGTCGCCCGGACCATCCCGTTCTTCCCCGGGCCGACGGCGGCGAGGTGTTCCGGGTCGCAGACGACGGTGCGGTCGGCGTAGGAGATGTAGTACTCATCGAAGGCTCCGAGGGCGAACACGGACGGACGGCCCGCCGCGCGCCGGGGCGGGGTGCGTCCGACGAAGACCCCGTCCTCGACCTCGCTCACCCTGGTCGCCGCGCGCTCCGCCGCTTCCCGGGACCGCCCGAGCGTCAGCCCCGACCACCACGCGAAGTCCGCGACCCCGGCGGGCCCGTGTCCCTCGACGTAGCGGACGAACAGCTCGGCCAGCGGGTCCTCCGGGCGGGCGTGATCGCGGATGTGGTCCGCCGCGAGCACGAACCGCTGCTCCCGCGTGATGCCCTCCCGCGGCACGACCGGCCCCTGCACGAGCACGCCGGCGACCGTCAGCGCGAACAGCAGGTGGATGCCGCGCTGCCCTGAGGGGTCGATGCCGATGCCCTCGAGCACCGGGAAGATCTCGCTCCGGGTGAGGCCGCCGTCACGGAGCCGCGGCGTGAGCCCCCGGACGACCGTGTCGATCATGGCGTCGTCGATGCCGAGCTGCCGCTGTCGGGAGGCCGCCTGCTGCTGCTGTCGTGCGGCCGTGACCTCCAGCACCCAGCCGAGGTCGCGTGCGGGGATCGTGTGCAGCGTCCCCCGCATGGTCCAGGCCCGGACGAGGTCCCCACGGTCGAACGCGGCGTCGACGTCACGAAGCCGTACATCGCCCTTCGTCCGCACGGCCAGCGCCCACCGTCCGGCCGTGAAGTCCTGGCTCTGCACCGCGAGCAGCCGCGCCGCCGCCCCCGTCACGTCCGCCGCCGGCGCGGTCAGCCCCTGCCACCGCAGCCGCTCCTCCCGCCATCGTGAGGTCTTCATGCCCCTCATCATGCCGCGACCCACCCCCTTTCGCGTGCCCCGGCCCGTTGCGTGCGCGCGCAGAGGGCCGGGTCGAGCGGAAGGGGGTGGGTCGACGGTCAGAGGGTGACTTCGCGGCGGGCGGGGAGGACGACGGGGTGCGACCCCGCCATGGTCTCCAGCACCCGGATCACCTGGCAGGAGTAGCCGAACTCGTTGTCGTACCAGACGTAGAGGATGAGGGTGTCCTCGTCGGCGATGGTGGCCAGGCCGTCGACGATGCCCGCGCGGTGCGAGCCGACGAAGTCCGTGGAGACGACCTCGGGGCTCTCCACGTAGTCGATCTGCTGCCGGAGCTTCGAGTGCAGCGACACGCGGCGCAGGTAGTCGTTGACCTGGTCCTTGGTGGCGGGGCTCTCCAGCGTGAGGTGCAGCACCGCGAGCGAGACGTCCGGCGTGGGGACGCGGATCGCGCTGCCCGTGAGCTTGCCCTCCAATTGCGGGAGGGCCTTGGCCACGGCCTTCGCCGCCCCGGTCTCGGTGATGACCATGTTCAGCACGGCGGAGCGGCCGCGGCGGTCGCCCTTGTGGAAGTTGTCGATGAGGTTCTGGTCGTTCGTGAACGAGTGCACGGTCTCGACGTGGCCCTTCACGACGCCGTAGGCCTCGTCGATCGCGGCGAGCACCGGGGTGATGGCGTTGGTCGTGCACGACGCCGCCGAGACGATGCGGTCCTCGTCGGTGATCGTGTCGTCGTTGATGCCCTGCACGATGTTCTTCAGCGGGCCCTTGCCGGGGGCGGTCAGCAGCACGCGGGCGACGCCCTTCGCGCGGAGGTGCTGGGAGAGTCCCGCCTCGTCACGCCAGCGGCCGGTGTTGTCGACGACGATCGCGTCGTCGATGCCGTAGGCGGTGTAGTCGACGGCGGCCGGGTCGTCGGAGTAGATGACCTGGATGCGCGTGCCGTTGGCGATGATCTGCTCGGCATCCTCGTCCACCGTGACCGAGCCCGCGAAGCGGCCGTGCACCGAGTCGCGCAGCAGCAGCGACGCGCGCTTGACGAGATCGTTCTCGGAGCCGCGGCGCACGACGATGGCGCGGAGCCGGAGTCCGCTCCCGCCGCCGGTGTGCGCGATGAGGATGCGGGCCAGCAGGCGGCCAATGCGCCCGAAGCCGTAGAGCACGACGTCGGTCGGCGATGCCGGGACCGCGCCGACGGCCGGCGCCAGGGTCTCGGCGAGATACTCCTCGAGCGGGCGGCCGCTCTCCGCGTACCCTTCCACGAGGCGGGCCACGTCGATCGACGAGGCGCCGGGGGCCAGGGCGTGGATGCCCTCGAGCACGGCCAGGCTGTCCTCGACCTCGAGGCGCTCGTGCCCGAGCTGGGCCACGCGCTCGTGCACCTCGACGAGGCCGGTCGCCGAGAGGCCGAGCAGGCGGTGGCCGTGCAACGAGGTGACCACGTCGCGCTCGCGCTTGAGAGCCCCGATGAGCGGGATCATCCGCTCCGCCAGCTCTTCGCTCGCCGTCCATTCGTCGCGGTGTGCCGCGGAATCGTTCATCTGCGTCCTTGCATGTGTGAGCGCGCGCCGAGGTCGCCGGCGCGCGCGAGGTTGCCGGGGTGTTCGGGGGATGAGTCCAGGGTACAAGCCGCGGAACCGCGCGCCGAATCGGCCGGGGCGGGACCTCCCGTACGCGAGAGTTTTACGTCTACACTGGTGGAATAATGAGCAGCGCACTCCTCGGCGACGACGCCGACCTCCTCGTCCGCGGCGGCCGCATCCACACCGTCGACGCCACCGATTCCGTCGCCACCGCGATCGCCGTCCGGGACGGGGTGATCGTCGCCACCGACGCCGCTGCCGAAGCCCTCCCGGCCCGCGAAGTGGTGCAGCTCGACGGTCGCACCGCGATCCCCGGCCTCAACGACGCCCACCTCCACGCCGCCTGGCTGGGCGCGCGCTGGCCGCACCTGTTCTTCTCCGACACCCCGCCCGAGGAGCAGCCCACCGGCCGCCTCGTGGCCACGGCCGATGAGCGACGTGCGGCCCTGCGCCGGGCCTGGGCACTGCTCGCGGAGCTCGGCGTCACGAGCTACACGGAGCCGGGCATCGGCCCCGGAGAGGACCTCGGTGAGACCGGCTGCTTCGGCACCGACATGCTCGACGCGTACGTGGAGCTGCACCAAGAGGCCGCGCAGACCTCGCGCGTGACACTGCTCCGCCTGTTCGGGACGATCGACGGCGAGAGCTCCCTGGACGACTTCGCCGCCGGACTCCCGGTGCCGCCCCCGTCGACCGATTCCCGCTGGCTCGCGATCCCCGGCGTGAAGATCTTCGCCGACGGCATCCCGCCGATGGCCACCGCGTGGACGTCGGACCCCTACCCCGACGGGACGACCGGGCACCTGCTCACGCGCGGCGACGCCGATCCGCTCAGCGCCTTCCAGCAGATGATCGCGCTGGCTGCGAGTCGCGGCCTCCAGATCGCGGTGCACGCCACCGGCGACCGCTCGATCGAGGAGTTCCTCACCGCACTGGAACGGCACGGCCAGACTCCCCCGCCGCCGGCGCCCCACCACATCGTGCACGGCGACCTCGCGACCCCCGCGCAGATCCGGCGCGCGGAACGCCTCGGCGTCGGCTTCGCCGTGCAGCCCCTCATCGCCGCGCACACGCACTCCTGGGCGGCGGTGCAGCTCGGTGAGGCCCGCGTCGCCGCCGCGTGGCCGCTGGCCGAGATGCTCTCCTCCGGGGCGCTGACCACCGTGACCAGCGACGCCCCGATCGCCACGCCGGACTGGCGCCCGAGCCTCGATGCGTCCCTCGCCCTCCTCGCCGCCGACGGCCGCGCGGACGACGCCGCGACGCGGCGCCGGCTGCTGCGCACCATGACGGCCGACGCCGCGACCCAGGACGGCGCCGCGAGCTGGAAGGGCACCCTCGAGCCCGGCAAGGTCGCCGACATCACGGTGCTCGACGAGGATCCGTGCAGCCCGGGGCGCCCGTTCGCCGCCCTCCAGGTCGAGCGCACGATCGTCGACGGCCGCACGGTGTTCGCGCGCGGCTGACCACCCGCACCACGAAAACGGCTGGCGGCATGTTCACGCATGCCGCCCGCCTCTGATCCCCCTCGGACCAGTCTCGAACCGCGGTCGTCAGACCGCGGTGGCCAGGAGCACGCGCGGGCTCCCCGGCAGGGCGACGGTGTCGCGCACCGCCCATCCCGCGTCCGTCAGCCAGCCGCGGACCTGCAACTCGGGGTACACGACGGTGCCGTCGATCACGAGGTACTCCCCCGCGTGCAGGGCGTCCAGCGCGCGCTGCTCGTCATCGTCGTCGAGGAAGAAGTCGAGCACGGTGAGCGTCGCCCCGTCGACCGCCGCAGCACGGAGCCGGCGGAAGATCTGCGCGTTCTCCTCCGCGGAGAAGCGGTGGATCACGTGGTTGGCGAACACCGCGTCGTAGGCGCCCTCGGGGGCCGCGGTCGCCGTGTCCCCCACCTCGACGGCAGCCCGGTCGGCGACGCCCGCGGCCTCGACCGCCTCGGCCACGCCGTCCTCGAATCCCGGGGCGTACACGAACGTCGTGTGCAGCTCGGGGTTGCGCGCCATGACGGCGAGGGCGAACTCGGCGGACAGGCCACCGAAGTCGAGGGCCTTCGTCGCGCCGGCGAGGTCGACGAGCCGGCCGAACTCCTGCGCGTGCAGGCGGTTGTACGTCATGACGCCGGCCATGAACGTGCCCCACCGGGCGTCGTCCATCTGCAGGTTGCCGGGCTCGGTCGTGTCGACCGTGTGCGCGAACTGCAGCCAGTGCGGGTAGCTGATCTCGTCGAGGAACGTGAGGAACGGAGCGAGGTCGATGACCGCGTCGTCCCCCGTGAGGTAGGCGGACGCGTCGGGAGCCAGGGCGTAGCGCCCCTCCGTCCGGACGAGGAGACCCTTCGCGGCGAGGGCGTCGGCGAGCAGGCGGGCGATCCGCTCGCTCACCCCGCAGCGCTCGGCGATCGCCGCAGCCGTGTCGGCACCGGCGGCCACGGCGGCGAACAGACCGATGCGGCTGGCCTGGAAGAGCTGCTTCGCGGCCATGTAGCCGGTGGCGATGTCGAGGATGCGGGCGGCGTCGGGAGTGGGGGTGTCGGTCATGGCGGATGCCTTTCGGTGTGTCTACAAACGTGGGAAATAAAGGGCAGGAGGAGGCCGGGCGTCGGTCGCGGAGGTCAGTCCGCGAGGAATCCGCGCACGGCGTCGCGGAACGCGGTGGTGTGCAGCGCTACGAGGTGATCGCCGGGGACGCGCCGCACGCGGACGTCCGCCACCCGCGCGGCGAGCTCGTCGATGCCCGCGGCCATCGGGTCGTCCTCGCCGCCCAGGAGCAGCACCGGCACCGCCGGCGCTCCGGCCTCGGGCGCGAACGGCTCGGTCGCGAGCCCCTCGATGAGGTCGAGCAGATCGTCCGGGCGGTTCCCGGGCAGGCTCACCATGTGCACGATCATCCCGGTCAGCGGGTCGACGGGAGCCGGTCCGCCGGCGAGCGCGGCCCGCGCGGCGGAGAGGTCGACGAGCGCGAAGGGCTCCCCCGCGCTGAGGCCGCCGAGCACGAGACGCCGCACCGCGACACCGGGGTGCCGGGCGAGGTCCCACGCGAGCCGGGCACCGAGCGAGTAGCCGACGAGGTCGACCTCGTCCGGGCCGATCGCGTCGGCGAGCGCGTCGAGCACCGCGGAGGTCGGCACGACGCCGAGCCCGGGGGCGTCGCCGTGCGCCGGCAGATCGAAGACCCGGCGCGGCCGGTCGCCGAGCACCGCCGTCCACTCGCTGTCCGGCCAGTCCTGCGTGCCGCGCGAGGCGAGGCCGTGCAGGAACACCACGGGTCGTTCGGGGGGAAGGGTCATGACGGGCCGTCCTCTCGGGACCGGCCCCTCGCCCTCAGCGCAGCCGCGCGAGGAACCGGTCGATGTAGTTCTCGTAGTCGGCGATGCGGTCGCCGTCCGGGTACATGAGGTTGATGACCGTCGCCCCGACCGCCGCGGAGATGTACTCGTCCGCCAGCGGGCCGTAGTCCTGATCGCGGATCGACCCCTCGTCGCGGGCCGCCTCCATGCGCGCGATGAGCGAGGCTCGCCAGGAGCCCAGGTGTCCGCGGTAGAGCTCGGCCAGCGACTCGTTCGCCATCGCGTACTCCCAGAGCGCCAGGAGCACCCGGCCCGCGGCGATCTGCTCCGGGTCGCGCGGCACGGTGGCCTGCAGGAAGCCCCGCAGCGCGTCGCCCGCCGCCACCGGCTCCTGCCCCGCGGCCTCCACGCCCTCGGACATCTGCTGCAGGATCGTCTCGAACGTCGCCGCGACGATGCTCTCCTTCCCGGGGAAGTAGTGCTTCAGCGCACCGTTCGCGAAGCCCGCCTCCGCGGCGATGCTGCGCATGGTCGCCGCCTCGAACCCACCCTTCAGGATGATGCTCTTGGCCACCTCGACGATGTCCCGTCGCCGCTGGTCGTGGTCGATGATCTTCGGCATGGCGTCCTTCCGGCCGAGTCCGGGGTGTGGCGTGTTCCGGCCTGGAGCTACCGTACCGCCGCATCGGGCACCTCCCGCAGAGCGAGCCATTGCGCCCGGCGTTCCCGCTGAGCCACCGGGTCCGCGACGGGCGAGGCCAGCCGCAGGCGCTCGGCGTACGGGTGACGCGGCGCGCGCGTGACCTGCTCCCCGTCTCCGATCTCGACGATCTCGCCCCGGTACATCACGGCGACCCGGTGACAGACCCGCCGGACGACGCCGAGGTCGTGCGAGACGAACAGGTAGGCCACGCCGGTGTCGCGCTGCAGCTCGATGAAGAGGTCGAGGATGGTGGCCTGCGTGGTGAGATCGAGCGCACTGACCGGCTCGTCGCACACGATCAGCCGCGGACCGCGCACGAGGGCGCGGGCGATCGCGATGCGCTGCCGCTGCCCGCCGGAGAACTCGCTCGGGTACCGATCCATGCTCGCGGAGGGCAGCCGCACGCGGTCGAGCATGTCGCGCACGCGCTTCTCGGCGGCCTTCGCCCCGATCCCCGTCGTCAGCAGCGGCTCGGCGAGGATATCGCCGATGGTCAGTGCCGGGTTGAGGGAGCCGTACGGGTCCTGGAACACGACCTGCACGTCGTCGGCGAGCGCCCGTCGGGCCCGGCCGCCGAGCCGGCCGATGTCCCGGCCGTCGAAGCGGATGCGGCCCGCCGTCACCGGGGCGAGGCCGAGGATGGCCTTGCCGAGCGTCGACTTCCCGGATCCGGACTCGCCGACCAGGCCCAGGCACTCACCGGGGGCGATGTCGAGGGAGACGCCGTGCAGCGCGCGGAAGGCATGCCGACCCCGGCCGTACTCGACCACGAGGTCGTCCACCTGCAGCAGGGGGTTCACCGGAGCGGTGTTCATGCGGGGACCTCCGTCCGCCGGCCGTCGAGCGCGGCGCGACCGTCGGCTTCGTCGAGCGACGCGGCGATGAGCTCGCGCGTGTACTCCTGGGTAGGCGCGGCGAAGAGGTCGTCCACGGGCCCCGTCTCCACGATGTCGCCGCCGCGCATGACGATCACGCGGTCGCAGATGTCGGCGACGACGCCGAAGTTGTGCGTCACGATGAGCAGCGCCATGCCGTACTCGGCCTGCAGCTCCCGCAGCAGTTCGAGGACCTCGGCCTGCACGGTCACGTCGAGGGCGGTGGTGGGCTCGTCCGCCACGAGAAGCGACGGCCGACCGGCGATCGCGCCGGCGATGAGCACGCGCTGGGCCATGCCGCCGGACACCTGATGCGGATAGCTGCGCATCACGCGATTGGGGTCGGACAGCCCGACCCGCAGGAGCACCTCCCGCGCGCGCTGCCGGGCGGCGGCCTTCCCGAGCCCGTGCGTCCGGCGCAGCGGCTCGATGAGCTGGTGTCCGATCGTGTACGAGGGGTCGAGATTGCTCATCGGCTCCTGCGGCACGTAGCCGATCGTGCGTCCGAGCAGGGCCTGGCGCTCCTTCGGCGTCGCGTGGGTGACCTCCGCGCCGCCGACCCAGATCGCGTCGGCGGTCGCCCGGCCGGTCGCGGGGAGCAGGTCGAGCACCGAGAACACGGTCTGCGACTTGCCCGACCCGGACTCGCCGACGATCCCGACGACCTCCCCTGGCGCGACGTCGAGCGTCACGCCGTGCACGACCTCGGTCTCCCCCGTCGGCGTCGCGTGGACGACGTGCAGGTTCTCGACGCGGAGGGCCGACGCCGGAGCCTCGTGGCGGACACTGCCCGTGGCAGGAGCCGCGGCGACCTCGTCCGCGGTCTCGAGCACTCCGCGCCGCCGCCGTCGGGCCGCGCGCGGCGTGCGCACCTGCACGAGCTCGGCGAGCGTGGAGCCCATGATCGCGAGGACGGCGATCGTGAGACCGAGCGCAGCGGAGGGCCACAGCAGCATGAGCGGGTAGGTGAGCATGAGCCGGAAGCCCTCGAGCATCATCGCGCCCCAGCTCGGCACGTTCGAGTCGCCGATGCCGAGGAACTGGAGCCCCGCCTGCATGCCCATGGCGATACCCGCAGTGAGCGCGGTCTGGATGATGACCGGCGGGTAGACGGCCGTGATGACGTGGCGGAAGATGATGCGCGCGTCCGACAGGCCCGACACACGGGCGGCGTCGATGTACGCCTCGCCGCGGACGGCGAGCGTCTGCGACCGCGCGATGCGGAAGTACCCCGGGACCATGAAGACGCCGACGGTGACCATCAGCAGCTCGAAGTTGTTGCGGCTGCCGGCGGCGACCACGAGGAGGATGATCATCCCGGGGATCGACTGGAGGGCGTCGCTGATCCAGGTCGCGACCCGGTCGAAGACGCCGCCGAAGTACCCGGCTGCGACACCCGACGGAACCCCGATGACGAGCGCCGTGACGATCGTGATGAGCGCGCCCCACAGCGTCGTCCTCGTCCCGTAGATGAGGCGGCTGAGGATGTCGCGCCCGGTGGAGTCGCCGCCGAGGAGGTGCTCCGGCGAGGGCGGGGCCTTGGCGGCTGCGAGGTCGACGAGGTTCGGGTCCATCGGCGCCAGCAGCGGCGCGAACACGCCGACGAGCACGATGAGTACGAAGATGGCGAGCGGGATGGAGCCGCCGGGGTGACGGAGGAAGCGTCGGAACAGGCTCGACCGGCGCTTCTGGGCGGCCCGGTCGAAGGCGACGCGGATGTCTGTCGTGGTCATGCGACGCGCACCTTCGGGTTGATCCAGCCGAGCACGAGGTCGAGCAGGAGGTTGATGAGGACGACGAAGACGATGGAGACCACCGTGATCCCGAGCAGCATGGGGATGTCGCCGTTCTGCGACGACTGGTTCGTGAGCTGCCCCAGACCGGGGAGGCTGAAGATCTGCTCCACCACGATGGCGCCGGAGAGCAGGCCCACGAACATCAGGGCGATCACCGTGAGCGCGGCGGGCGAGGCGTTGCGGAGGATGTGCAGGTTCACCCGCGCGGCGGACAGGCCGCGGCTGCGCAGGGTGCGCACCCAGTCCTGGCGGCTCTGGGCGATCACGGCGTTCCGCAGCTGCTCGGACACGGCGACGATGCCGCCCAGGGCGAGGGAGATCGCCGGGAGCGTGATCGAGCGCAGCCACCCTTCGACGGACTGGGTCGGCGGGACGTAGCCGACGGCGGGGAACCACTGGAGCTGCACGGCCAGCCACATCACCAGGACCAGGCTCACCCAGAATCCGGGGAGCGCGAAGAGGACGACGGAGATCCCCTTGATGATCCGGTCGAACCAGGTGCCGGGGCGGAGTCCGGTGATCATGCCGAAGGCGACGCCGATGACTGCGGTGATGAGGGTCGCGAGGGTCACGACGGAGAGCGTGACGGGGACCTTGACCGCGAGCTGCGCGCCGACCGGCTGGAAGTTGCGCCACGAGACGCCGAAGTCGAGCAGCACGGCGTGGGAGAACCAATCCCAGAACTGCACGATCAGGGGGCGGTCGAGACCGATCTTCGCCGCCAGCGCCTCCTGCTGCGCAGGACTCGCCGTGGTCCCGAGGAGCGACGCGGTCGGATCGCTGATCGCGAGGTGGGCGAGGAAGAACGTGCCGATCGAGACCGCGACGAGCAGGAGGATGCCGGACAGCACCCGCTTCGCCGTGAAGAGGAGCATGGGGGCCTCTCGAGGGTGAGGAGGAGGGGAAGGGGTGCCGGGGCGGCCGCGTGGCGACCGCCCCGGCGGGCGTTCAGCCCTGCGTGATGTACCGCAGCGTCGGGAACATCATCCCCACGACGGGCTGCAGCTGGATGCCGGGCGCCGTGTAGTAGATGTTGTTCGCCTGGTACCAGACCGACCACCAGGCCTGGTCGACGAGGGCCTCGTTGAGGTCCTTGATGGCGGCGGTCTGCGCGTCGCCGCGCTCCGTCTGCACCTTCTCGACGAGCGGGGCGATGACCTCGTTCTTCGCGTAGTCGGGCTCCGGGTTGAACCACTGCACGCTCGTCAGCTGCCGGGAGACGGTGGCCACGTCGTTGCCGTCCATCGCGAGGAAGGAGATGAACATCGGGTAGTTCGGTGCGTTGAGCTGGTAGTCCGGCATCTGCATGTTGTCCCAGGTGACGGTGATGCCGAGCTCGTTGAGGGCCTGCTCGGCCGACGGCTTCCACATCTCGAAGATCGGGGACATCGGCATCGAGATGTCGAAGCCGTCCGGGTAGCCGGCGTCGGCCAGAAGCTCCTTCGCCTTGTCCATGTTGAACGCGTAGGCGTCGTTGAGCTCGGGATCGTTGATGTCGCCGCCGTCCGGGAACACCTGGTTGGTGGCCACGCCCGCACCGCTGCCGACCGCCGCGAGGACGGCCGCACCGTCGAACGCGTAGTTCAGCGCCTGGCGCACCTCGAGCTTGCCGAGGGGCTCGCTCTTCGCGCCGGTGTGGTCGGTGATGACGAGGCCCGCCCACCCGGAGACCCGCTGGGCGGTGTTCCAGCCCTGCTGCTCGGCCTGGTCGAGGTTGGCCACGTCGCCGTACTGCACGTTGATCTGGCCGCTGAGCATCGCGTTGTGACGGGCGGTCGCATCGGTGATCGGGTAGATCGCGAGTTCGGCGAACGGGTACGTCTTCGCGTCCCAGTGGTCCTCGGTCTTGGTGAAGTGGTACTCGGCGCCCGCGACGCTGGTGTCGCTGTCGAGCACATAGGGGCCGGAGCCGACCGGATCGCTGCCGAGCGTGCCCGCCTCGATGGAGGCCGGGGGCATGACGTAGCTGCGGCCGAGGCCCATCAGGTAGAGGATCGTGTCGTCGCGCTGCGTGAGGGCGATGCGGACGGTGTCGTCGTCGACCTTCTCGAAGCCCTTCGCGTTGACGTAGGCCTCGCCGGACCGGGCGCCGGCCTTGAGGTACTCGAGGCTCGCGACGACGGCGTCGGCGTCGACCGGGGTGCCGTCGCTGAACACGGCGTCGGTGCGGATGTCGAGGTCGATGCTGAGGTCGTCGTCGGCCACGGTCCACTTCGTCGCGAGCGACGGGATCGGGGTGCCGTCGGCGTCGAGGGCGATCAGGGCATCGTACACCGCGGACAGGTAGGGGCCGTCGAAGCCGATGTCGGCGAGGGACGGATCCCACGACGTGACATCGAGGAAGTTGCCGATGTTGAGGGCGTCGGGGCCTTCGGCGCCACCGCCGTCGGACGGCGAGGGCGTTCCGCCGCCGCTGCAGCCGGCGAGCGCGAGGGTCGCGGCGACGGCGGCGGCGACCGCGAGGGGCATTCGTTTCATGGTTCCTTCTCTCGGGTGCAGGGGGTGGTGAAGAAGGTTCGAAGAGCCGCTGACCGGAGACCGGGACCGACGCCACTTCGATGTGTCGTGCTGGTTAGTCTACATGCGTGGAAAAAGAGCGCAAGCGTGTTTCCGACCCCGGTCGCACGGACCGATGCCTCAGCGCGCACGCACCTTGCTCCCCCGTGCACATCCCCGCCTCCGCGGGTGCCCGTGCCGGTGCCGGTGCGGGTACCGGTGCCGGGATCAATACCGCACCCGCCCCCTCCCCGCGGGGCCCGTTCTTGATCCCGCCACTGCGCGCACCCCTCCGGCCGGATCAGAAAAACCCCTCCGCGGCGCGTTCAACGCACCCTTTTCACCCCGCACCGGAGCGAGTGACGGCGGGAACGGTCTCCGCTGCCGCTCCCGAGATCGACCACACCCACCCTCCCGGGATCAAGAACGCACCTCCCACCGCGGTCCGAGGAGCACTTCTGATCCGGCACGGAGGCTAGGAGCACTTCTGATCCAGCACGGAGGCGAGGAGCGTTTCTGATCCGGGATGCCGGAGAGCGGTTCGGTCGTGCAGGAACAGCAGACTCGGCGACGGACCCACAGCCGCGACCAGAAGCGCGATCAAAATCGACCGCGCATCCCCCCCTACGTGGCACGTTCTCGAATCGGCGCGCGGAACGTCGCGCCGTGCGGGATCACGAACGTGCCAGCGGGCCGTCGACGAGGCACGGAATGGATCCCGCAGCGGGGTGGGACGCGGAGGCGGAGCAAGGCAGGATCACAAACGTGCCCGCAGAGCGCGCGCGAGGGGCGGAACTGATCCGGCGGGCGAAGCGGTCCTCAGGGGCGCAGGGCGGGGCACCAGGGTCGCCTCCCGGCGCACTCTCTCTCGTCGAGGCACGTTTTCCCACCGGGACGCAGTAGGTCACACCGTGCGGGATCGGAAAGGTGCCTGCGGGGCGCGCGGGAGGTGCGGAAGTGATCCCGCACGCGGAGTGGGACGCGGGGGCGGAGCAAGGCGGGATCAGGAACGGGCCTGCGGGGCGCGCGGGAGGTGCGGAAGTGATCCCGGACACCGGCGGGGG
>NZ_QCXO01000001.1:0-16263 GCF_023383675.1 Microbacterium sp. ER1 | reverse complement strand
GGACAGGGGGGTCAGTGGGTGGCGCGGTACTCGCTGGGGGAGACGCCGAAGGCGGTCTTGAACGCACGGCTGAAGTGCGCGGCGTCGACGAAGCCCCAGCGAGCGGCGATCGCGGCGACGGGGCGGTCGGCGAGCATCGGGTCGAGGAGGTCGCGGCGGCACTGCTCCAGGCGGCGGGTGCGGATCCACGTCGACACGGTCACCCCCTGCTCCTGGAACAGACCGTGCAGGTGGCGGGTGGAGATGAAGTGCGCGGCGGCGATGGAGGCCGGACCGAGGTCGGTGGAGGCGAGGTTGCGGTCGATGTGCGCACGGATCCGCTGCATGAGGGCGCGGTGCGGGTCGGCGGAAGCCTGGTCGAGTCCGAGCTCCCGCGTGAACACGGTGGTCACGAGGTCGAGGGCGCTGTGCGCGAGCCGAGCCCCCGTCGTGCCGGCGAGCTCGTCGAGGTTGCCGGCGAGCTGCGTCAGGTATGGCACGACCATGCCGCCCAGCCCCTCCTGCCCGGAGATGCGGACGGCCGTGAGCTGCCCGATCATGTCCGCGGGCAGGCTGATGAGGTGCTTCGGGAACATGACCACCATGGTGCGGAAGTCCTGATCGAAGACGAGGGAGTACGGGCGATCGGTGTCGTAGACGGCGAGGTCGCCCGGTTGCAGCACGGCCTCGCGGTCGTCCTGGATGAGCAGCCCGGTCCCGGCGAGCATCAGGCTCACCTTGAAGTACGAGCGGTCGCCGCGGGCGATGAGCTCGGTGGTGCGCTCGACGACGTGCGAGGTCGCGCGGATGTCGTTGACGTGGACCTCGTCGACGGCGGCGCCGCGGATCACGCCGCGGAACTGGTCGGCGCCCGCGGAGGACACCTGCAGGGGGACGAACGACTCGGAGACGGCGGCGCGGAACTCGCTGATGTTGCGCGCGACGAGGGTCGACACCGATTCGGCGGGGGTGGTGAGGGCACCGTTCATGACTGATCACCTCGGGCTGGTGGGAACGACGACGTTGTATACGATCCGTTCCGCGATGCTACCACCGGCGACGGCCGCGCGGGGTGCCGTCTAGGATGTGGTCCGTGAACGGCGGGATGATGTCGACGGTGGGGCAGCGGATCCGGCACGTGCTCCGTCAGGTGCGTGGACCCGCCACCTCGGACGCGGTGTTCGAGGCAACGGCGCTGATCGTCGGCGCGGCGTTCCTGCTGGTGGGTTTCCTCGTGGCCCTGCCGGTGTTCTGGGGGCACCAGCTCTCGATCAGCGGCACCGGATCGATCGGCATGTTCGCGGCGTACGGCGGTGCGATCGCGGCCGCGCTCGCCTTCGCTCTGGGGCGCCTCGCCGTGCGGGCTCCGGAGCCCGACCCGTCGGTCGCGAGGGACGGATTCGCGGTTCCCGGTGACCGGCTCCGCTGGTACGACCTCGCCGCCATCGCGTTCGCGCACGCCGCGATCGCCTACCTCGGCTGGCTCGGCATCGCGCAGCTCCTGGAGCAGAGCTTCGTCGACGCCCCGGTCTTCCCGTTCCCCGGGGCGATCCTCGTCGCGGTGGCCTTCGCACTCACCGGCTACGTCGCCTTCCTCAGCGCCGTCGCACTGACGCCGACCGTGCTGTCGCTGGTGCTGGCGGTGTTCCTCGTCGTGGGTGCGTTCGCGGCGATGCTGGCGTCGAGCGACGTGCACTGGTGGCGCGACAACCTGTCCGCGCTGGGCATGAGCAGCAACAGCGCCTCGGTGGCCTTCAACGTGACCCTCATCATCGCGGGGATCATGGTGACGACCATCTCCCGCTATGCGACCGCGGGGCTGGCCGTCGACGACCCGGTCGACCGCCGCGGCCGGACGATCGTGCGCGGGGGCCTCATCCTCATGGGGATCTTCCTCGCGTGCGTGGGCATCTTCCCGGTGGACGAGTTCTTCGGCCTGCACAACACGGTCGCGACGGGCATGGCGGTGGTGTTCGCGGTGATCGTCGTCGGCCTGCCGTGGTTCGTGCGCAGCATCCCGCGGGTGTTCGTGGGACTCGGCTGGGCGTACGTGCTGGTCATCGTGCTGCTGGGGGCGTTCTTCGCGGTCGGCTACTACAACCTCACGGCGGTCGAGCTCATCGCGGCCGTGCTGATCTTCAGCTGGATCATCGTGTTCCTGCGCACCGCCGGCACGATGGGACCCTCCACGACGCGCGCGGATGCCCGTGCCACCCCGGAGTCGGCGCTCGACTGACGGGGCGAGGCGTCGTCAGTCGCGGAGGAGGCGCGTCGCCTGACGCGTGCGCTGCAGGGCGTCGACGGTCTCGGCGTACCGGCGCTTGGCGACGCCGATGAACAGGCAGTCCACGAGGGCGAGCTGGGCGATCCGGCTCACCATCGCCCCGGCGCGGAAGGTCGACTCGCGCACCTCGGTGAACAGGGCGTGGTCGGCGACCTGGGCGAGCGGGGAGTCCTTCACGGAGGTGACGGCCACCGTCGTCGCGCCGTTGGCGACGGCGGCTTCGAGGAACCGCACCGTCTCGATGGTCGACCCGGCGTGCGAGAACCCGATAGCGACGGTCGTGCCCACGGGGAGCACGGCGGCGGCGATCGCCTCGTGGGGGTCGGAGAGGACGTGGGCGTTGCGGCCGACGCGGAGCAGCTTGTGCGCGAGGTCCTCCGCGACGAACTGGCTGGCGCCGATGCCGTACAGAAGGATGCGGTCGGCGCCGTCGATGGCCGCGACCGCCGCCGTCAGCACGGCGAAGTCGAGCTGTCCGACGGTCTCCTCGATCGCGAGGAGTTCCAGGGCGGCGAGCTTGGAGACGGCCTCCTCCAGGGAGTCCTCGTCGGAGATCTCGGAGCCGTAGGCGCCGCGGGCGGAGAACTGGGCGGCCTCCTTCCCGAGCTCGGTGGCCAGGGCCATGCGCAGCGGCGCGTATCCGGTGAAGCCGATCGCCCGACAGAATCGGACGACGGACGCGACCGAGGTGTGGCACTCCGTCGCGAGCTCGCTGATCGTCTTGTCGATCACGAGGCTCGGGTTCTCCCGCACGGCGGCCGCGACGCGGGCCAGGGACGGGGGCAGGGTCGCAGCGGCGGCTTCGATCGTCGACTGGATGCTCACGGTATCCTCCGGAACGGCGGAACGGGATGGTAAATTGTTTTCAGCGAGTCTACGTGTTGTGTAGTCGCTTTTCTTTCTTTCCGCCGGATCCGAGGAGTGCCGATGAGCGAGACGACCGCCACCGTCGACCTCGGCAAGTCCCGCTGCCGCCTCGTCGTGCACGGCGCGACGGCCGGGGAGCGCTCCGGGCTCGGAGCCCCGGGCCTCGCCGCGGCGGGCGGAGTGGAAGCGGCGCTCACCGCGATTCTCCCGCTGCTCGACGACGTCGGGCGCATCGACACGCTCGGCGTGGGGGCGGCCGGCGCCTGGTTCGCCCCGGAGGCGGCCGCGGAACTCGCCGCCGCGCTCGCCGCACGGACCGGCGCACGCGTGGCCGTGGCGTCGGACGTGGTCACCGCTCATGCAGGCGCTCTCGACGGCGCGGCCGGCGTGCTGCTCATCGCCGGCACCGGAGCCGTGGCGCTGGGCGTCGACCCCTCCGGAGCGCGTCTGGTCGACGGCTGGGGCCCCGAGCTGGGCGACTTCGGCAGCGGATCCTGGCTCGGCCGGGAGGCGTTGCGCGCCGTGCTCCGTGCCCACGACGGGCTGGCCGCGCCCACCGCTCTCACCGCGGCGCTCGCCGCCCCCGTCGGCCCGCCCTCGGCCGTCCAGGCCTGGCTCGCCGCAGACGGAGCCCTCGCCCGCCGCCTCGCGACCCTCGCGCCCCTCGTGCTCGCCGCGGCCGCAGACGGCGACGCGGTCGCCATCGGGATCGTGGACGAGGCCGTCCGGCTCCTCGCGGCGACGACCGCTGCGGCCGCCGGCGCGACAGCGGACGTCGTGTTGCACGGCGGCCTCACCGACCACGACGGCTTCCGCGCCACCCTGACCCGCGCCCTGGAGACGAGCGGCCACCGCGTCGTCCGCGCGCGAGGCGGCGCCATGGACGGGGCCCTGCTGCTGACCCGTCGCCTCGACCTCCCCCATGAAAGGTTCGTGCACCGTGCCGAATGACCCCCGTTTGACCACCCTCCTCGCCGAGCTCGCGGGCCTCGACACCGAGGCCTCCACCACCGAGCGCGGCGACCTCGACCTGCTGAGCACGACCGAGCTCGTCGAGCGCATGAACGCCGAGGACCGGCGCGTGCCCGAGGCCGTGGCCGGTCGCGCGGCGGAGATCGCGGCGGCGGTGGACGGCATCACGGAGCGGTTCCGCCGCGGCGGTCGCCTCATCTACATCGGTGCGGGCACGGCCGGCCGCATCGGCGTGCTGGACGCGAGCGAGTGCCCGCCCACCTTCGGCACCGACCCGTCGATGGTCGTGGGGCTCATCGCGGGCGGGGAGACGGCCATCCGCTCGGCGGTGGAGAACGCGGAGGACGACGACGAGGCCGCGGCCCTCGCTCTGCGCGACCTCGACCTCACCGACCTGGACACGGTGGTGGGGATCTCGGCATCCGGCCGCACGCCCTACGTCATCGGCGGGCTGCGGTACGCCCGGGGCCTCGGCGCGCTCACGGTGGCGATCGCGTCGAACGCCGGGTCGGCGATCGGCGCGGAGGCCGAGATCGCGATCGAGGTCGTCACGGGGCCGGAGTTCATCTCGGGCTCCACGCGGCTGAAGTCCGGCACGGCGCAGAAGCTCGTCGTGAACATGCTGACGACGCTCTCGATGATCAAGCTCGGCAAGACGTACCGCGGGGTCATGGTCGACCTGCTGGCGACGAACGAGAAGCTGCACGCCCGCTCGATCCGCACGGTGTCGCAGCTCGCGGGCGTCGACGTCGACGCCGCGTCCTCCGCGCTGGAGGCCGCGGACGGCTCCGTCAAGCTCGCGCTGCTCCTGCTCGCGACCGGAGCGTCCGCCGAGACCGCCGCGGCGGCACTGGCGGACGCCGACGGCATCCTTCGCGACGCGATCGCCGCCCTCACCTGAGTCGGTCGTCGCTCTCCCCGCGGTGGGGGATGCGAAAAGCTCCTGCCCGGAGCCATCGGGGCACCTTTTCGCACCCGCGACGGCGTGGCACCGCCGGACGCTCGCTAGTGGCTGCAGGCGCAGGAGTCGCCGCCGCCGCAGCAGGAGGTCGCCGTCGCACCGCCGTGCGCCTGGGAGGACTCCGGCACGTCCATGGCCGGGTTCTGGTCGAGGAAGCCGTAGGGCTTGAACCAGAATCCCGCGTAGTCCACGGGCATGATCGGCCAGTCCTCCGGCCGGGGGAAGTGCGTGAGCCCGAAGGTGTGCCACAGCACCATGTCCTCGCCGTCGATCCGGCGGTCGTCGGCGGTGTACTCCGGGAGGCCGGCGCCGCCCTGGTGCGCGTTGGGATAGCGCCCGGCCGGCCAGATCTGGCCGTGCTCGTACCGGGTCGCCCAGAGGTGCTTCGTGGCGAAGGCCGCGCGCGCCGCGACGGACGACGCGGGGTCGGCCATGAGCAGGGCGGTCGGCTCCGGCACGAGGTGATAGGCGGTCGGGCGGCCGACGTGGTTCGTCCGCGAGGCGCTCTGCACCTCCCACACCCGGGCGACGGAGGAGTCGGCCTCGCGCTGGGCGGCGTGCTCGGTCTCCAGCACCGTCTCCGACCAGGTGAACGCGTTGCCGAACGGGTTGTCCGGCCCCATCGACACCCGCTGCGCATCCACCTCGACGAGGCGGTTGTCCTGGCCGTCGATCGCCACGTCGAGGCGCGCGCAGAACAGGTGCTGATGGACCGGGGCGAAGACGCCGGGGGCGAGTTCGGTGGCGTGCTTCTGGCGGACCCCCGGCTCTCCGGCACCGGCGAACACGATGCCCGTGGCCTTGGCGATGACCTCGATCGAGCCGTCCAGGCCGAAGTTCCAGTAGAAGCCGTAGTCGTAGTTGCCGATGGTGGAGAAGTACGAGACGACGAAGCGCCGCGAGCGCCGCACGTCGGAGCGCCCGGAGAGGTCGGTGTGCTTCCAGAGGATGCCGTAGTCCTCCTCGTGCATGCAGATCACGTTCGGGATGCGCACCGGGTGGCCGTGGTCGTCGGCGACGTAGCCGTCGAGGTACCGGATCACGCCGAGGCAGTCGCAGCCGAGCTCCAGATGGTTGGCGTTCTTGCCGAGGAGGTACTCGCCCGCGTCGAAGTAGCTGATCCAGAAGCGCCCGGGGGCGGTGTCGCCGTAGGGGACGACCATCTCCGGCACGCTCGCCCGGTGCAGCACGGAGCGCCCCTGGAACGACACGTCATGCAGGACGAGACCCTCGCGGGCGTTGAAGCCCACGCGCATCGACCAGCCCTCCCACTCGACGAGCGAGCCGGACACGCCGAAGCTCGGCCCCTCCGGCTGGGTGATCTCGATAGGCTTCAGCGTCGTCCGCGCCGCGCCCTGCACCTCCGGGTAGTAGTTGCCGTGTCCGGCCGGGACCGGCACGTCGCCCTCGTCCTCGACGCGGATCACGCTGTCCGTGGTGAGGTCGATGTGCACGATCAGCCCCTCGACGGGGTGCGCCCACGGGGAATCCTGCTCGTCGTATCGGAGGAAGGTGAGGGACCGGATCACGCGGCGGCCCACCTCGTCGGCGCGGCCCGTGTAGCCCGGGGCCAGGGGGGAGCAGAAGGCGAGGGCCATGTGGTCCGTCAGGCCGCGACGGCGCATGGCCGCCTGCCATTCCGGCGAGGCCTTGGCGATGGCCTCGGCCCGCTCGTACTCCTCGAACAGGTACTGCGGCTGGCCGTAGGGCGGGGCGTCGTTGGGCACCCGGTCCTGGCGCACGACCTCGCCGCGGGTGATCGAGACGATCACCTCGGTCGCGACGCCGGTGGCGGTGTCGAGCAGCGTCACGTCCACCCGGCGGTCGATGGGGGAGCCGGGGCGCCAGGCCGCGAGCTCCTCCTTCGTGGCTTCGTCGGGGAGCAGCATCGGCACGCGGGTGGTCTCGGTGAGAAGACCTGCCGCGTCGAGGATGCGGCGCGCCGCGGCGATCTCGGCGCCGGTGAGCGGATCGAGCGGATGCGGAGCGGCGATGGGCTCGAGGGAGACGGGCTGCGGGGAGTGCGGGGACATCGTTGACCTCACTATTTTCGAGCGAACGCTCAAGAAACGGGTTGGCACGATGATACGACGGCGTGCACGGGTGCACAACCGTGGCGTGTGGGCGATGTCGAGGTCAGCGTCGCCAGGGAGCGAGGATGCTGTCGAGGACCGCGAAGTGCGCCTCCGGCGTCTGCGGCTCCGTGACCTCGACGACCTGCTGGCCGTAGGTGATCGAGCGCAGGAGGGCGAGGAGGTCGCCGGTGGGGGTGTCGGGGCGCAGCTCGCCGTCGGTCGCCGCCTCGTCCAGGGCCTCCCGGATGCTGTCCTGCCACGTCGCGAGAGTCGGCGCTCCGGCATCGGGGGCCGGGGCGAGAGTGGCCAGGCGCCCCCAGAAGCCGACGACCACGTGCGCCTCGGTGCGGGTGCGCTCGTCGACGGGGAGCACCTCGCCCATCAGGGCCCGCAGGCGGGC
Source organism: Microbacterium sp. ER1 (assembly GCF_023383675.1). Lineage (NCBI taxonomy): Bacteria > Bacillati > Actinomycetota > Actinomycetes > Micrococcales > Microbacteriaceae > Microbacterium > Microbacterium sp. ER1. The sequence goes on along the minus strand of NZ_QCXO01000001.1, from coordinate 8,725 downwards.
GAGTCCGCGGAGCCCGGTCGTGGCTGCGGCGATGCGCTCGTCGGTGCGTCGGGTGACCTCGGCCGCCGCGGCGCGCACGACGTCGTCGAAGCCGTCGAAGTAGTGCCACAGGGAGCCGGTCGCGACGCCGAGCTCCTTCGCGACCGCCCGCGAGGACACGCTCTCATGACCATCCCTGGCGGCGACGACGAGCAGCGCGTCGGCGATCTGGCGGCGACGCTCATCATGGTCGACGATGCGGGGCACGTGCTCATTGTGTCGCATTGCGACCGGGTCTCGTTTTTTTGAGCGACCGATCAATATACTTCGGTTGTGGACATCCTGCTCCCGACAGCATCGTGGCTGATGGCGGCGGCGGCGCTCGTGTCGGCCGGCGCCTGCCTCGCTGCGCGCCGTGCCGTGCCGTGGCAGGGACGCCAGGCGGCAGTGGTGATGGCGTCGGGGATGCTGCTGATGGCCGCGGGGGTCCTCGACGCGCTGGGCGACATCATCTGGGGTGCGTTGCTGCTGCTCTCGGCCATGCTCGGGACGATGGGGGTCCGCGGAACGCCGTCCGCGCCCGCGTGCTGCCACCGGGCGCTGGGCTCGCTCGTGATGGCGGCGTGCATGTTCGAATCCGCCTCGACCCCGGGGTCGGTCGCCGGCGTCGAGGCCGCTCTTGGTCACGGCGGGCATGGTCTCGGCGGTGTGCTCTCGGCGTTCGTGCTGGTGGGTTCTCTCGGGGTCGTCGGGTGGGCGTTCGCGGCCTCGTGGCGCCGTTCTGAGCTGCACCGCGGGGGAGCGGCGCGGTCGCTGACGGTCGAGTCCTGGGCGATGGCCGGCGGTGTCGTCGTGATGTGCGCCGGGATGTGATCGTGGAGCGTGAGGGAGGTCCGCTACCGTGAACGCATGCCCCTCGCCCTGATCACCGGTGCCGCCCGCGCGAACAGCATCGCCGCCGGCATCGTCCCGCGCCTGCGCGCCGCGGGGTGGACGGTCGTCACCAGCGATCTGCGCGACGCCGACCACCCGGCGGACCTGTCGACGCCGGACGGCCCCGCATCCCTCGTGGCGGAGGTGAATGCACAGCACGGTCCGATCTCGGCGCTGATCCTCAGCCACGCGCACGATGTCGAGTCCGGAATCCTCGACACCACGGCGGAGAGCTTCGACCTGCACGTCGCTGTGAACGCGCGGGCGAGCCTGCTCCTGATCGCAGCGTTCGCACGCCAGGTCGGCGAGGACGGCGGCGCGATCGTGGCGCTCACGAGCGATCACGTCACCGGCAACCTTCCGTACGGCGCTTCCAAGGGCGCGCTCGATCGGCTCGTCATCTCCGCCGCCCGCGAACTCGGTCCGCGCGGCATCTCCGCGAACGTGCTGAACCCCGGCCCGATCGACACCGGCTGGATGGATGACGAGACCCGCACCTCCCTGGGGGAGATGACGCCGCTGGGCAGGCTCGGGCGACCCGCCGACATCGCCGCCGTCGTCGAGTTCCTCGTCTCAGAAGAGGGGCGATGGATCTCGGGTCAGCTCCTGCAGGCGGACGGCGCCTTCTCGGCCCGCTACTGATCGCGGGCCGCGGGCCGGACGAAGGCCCAGGCGGCGAACGCCGCTGCCGCAGCCGCGACCGTCATCGTCACGGCCATCGTGATGGCCGTGGTCCCGCCGAGACCGGCGGCCACGGGGGCGAGCACGGGGCCGAACAGGAATGTCGCCATCCCGAGAAGGGCCGAAGCGGTGCCGGCACGGACTCCGTGATGGGCGAGCGCCAGCGTCTGACCATTGGGCCCGCCGATGCCGGAGCACAGCATGAACGCGACCAACGCGATGACGACACCCCTCATGCCGACGCCCAGAAGCGCCAGCACGAGGAAAGCCGTCGTCACCAGGAGCGTCGCGGTGATCCCGCCCAGGTAGACGCGCAGGGGCCCCCAACGCCGCACCACGAGTCGGCTCAACTGGCTGCCCGCGATACTCGCCAGGGCGCCGGCCGCGAAGGCGACGCTGAACTCCTGCGGGCTGAGACCGAACTCGTCCTGCAGCACGAACGACGACATCGACAGGTAGGTGAAGAACGCGACACCGCCTCCGGCCGCGGCGCACAGCACGGCGACGAAGAGCCGGTCGCGGACGACCGCTCCGGCGTGCGCGCTCCAGACCCGGAGGCCCCCGCGGTGACGGGCGCATGGCGACAGGGTCTCCGGCAGGGCGAACACCACCACGAGCAGCAACAGCACGCCGACCGCGGACAGCACCCCGAAGATCCCGCGCCAGTCCATGATGCGGGCGAGCTGACCGCCCACCACCGGCGCGATGATCGGGGCGGTGCCCGAGACGAGGAACAGCAGCGAGAGCATGCGGGAGAGCTCGACCCCCTCGAACTGGTCGCGGGCGATCGCCAGGCAGATCACGATGCCCGCCGATCCCGCCAGCCCCTGCAGGAAGCGCGCGACGAGCAGCAGCTCGATGTTCGGAGCGACGGCGCACACCGCGGAGAGCACCGCGAACGCCGCGACGCCGACCAGCAGTGGCAGGCGTCTGCCCAGCCGGTCGCTGAGAGGACCGGCGACGAGCTGTCCCAGGCCGAGGCCGATCATGCACGCCGACATCGTCGCCTGCGCCAGGGCCTCGGTCGTGCCGAGCGAGGCCGCGAGCTGGGGGAGCTGCGGCAGGTAGAGGTCCATCGACAGCGGACCGAAGGCTTCCAGCATGCCCAGCACCAGCATCGCCCGCAGAGTGCCCATGCGGGGCCGCGGGGCGTCAGCGGCGAACGGAAGACTCATCCCTCGAGGCGCAGCACGCGGCGCAGCCAGCTCTCCCGCGCGGCCACTGCGGCCCGGGAGACCTCGGCATCGGGGGAGAACCCGGAGAAGCCGTGGTAGCCGCCCGCCCAGACGTGCAGTTCGGCCTGCCCGCCCGTGGCCCAGATCCGCGACGCGTAGTCGACGGCCTCGTCGCGGAAGGTCTCGGCGGCGCCCACCTCGATGAACGCCGGAGCGAGTCCCGACAGATCCGTGGCCCGTGCCGGTGCCGTGTACGGCGACACGCGATCGGTGAACCGGTCCGCCCCGGCGATCGCGTCCCACGCGGTGTCGTTGTTGTTCCGGTCCCAGGCGCCGAAGCCGTCGTACTGGTGGCTCGACGGGGTCTCGTTGCGGTCGTCGAGCATCGGGCAGCCGAGGAGCTGCCCGGCCAGCCGGGGCCCGCCGCGGTCACGGGAGAGCAGCGCGACCGCCGCCGAGAGCCCGCCCCCGGCGCTCTGCCCGGAGGCGATGATGCGGGAGGTGTCGATGCCGAGCTCGTCGGCGTGGGCGACCATCCACTCCAGCGCCGCGTAGCAGTCCTCCGCCTGTGCCGGTCCGGGGTGCTCGGGGGCGAGGCGGTACTCGACCGCGACCCCGACGACGCCGTGCCGCGCGGCGAGGTCGATGAGCTCGGCGGTGCCGAAGAAGCGCGTGCCGAGCACCATGCCGCCGCCGTGGATCGACAGCACCGCCGGTGCCGGGTCCGTGGGCGCCGGCGCCGGGCGCACGACGGTGATCTCGAGGTCCGGAGACCCGACGGGGCCGGGGATGACCCGGTCCTCCCAGGTCACGGCGCGACCGTCCGCCTGCACGGCCATCGGCGGGATGATCGTGGCGAAGTGGTCGCGGTTGGCGTGGATCGTGTCCGCGCGCAGCGGGATGACCTCCACGAGGTCGACGAAGGCGTCGAGTCCGGCGACGAGCTCCGGGTCGTAGGGCACCGGCTCTGGCGTGCTCATGCGGCGGCCCGCCAGATCCGTCGCAGCCAGGAGGCGCGGGCGGCGAGGGCGGCGCGGGTGATCTCGGCCTCCGGCATGTACATGTCGAAGCCGTGGGCGCCGCCGCCCCAGACGTGCAGTTCGGCCTGTCCACCGGTCTCCCAGATCCGGAGGGCGTACGCGGTGTCCTCGTCACGGAACATCTCCGCCTCGCCGACCTCGATGTACGCGGGCGGGAGGCCGGAGACGTCCGTCGCGCGGCTCGGCGCGGCGTAGGCCGGGGCCTCGGTGCTGAACGCGAGCTCCTCGCCGAGGACGCATGACCAGGCGAGGAGGTTCATGTCGCGCTGCCAGGTGCCGATGCCGTCATACTGCCGACTGGCGACCGTGGTGTTGGTGTTGTCGATCATGGGGCACAGCAGCAGCTGCCCGGCCATGACAGGGCCCCGCCGATCGCGCGCCAGCAGGGCGACGGCCGCAGTGAGACCGCCGCCCGCGCTGCCTCCGCCCACGACGATGCGCGCGGGGTCGATGCCGAGCTCCGCGGCGTGGGCGTGCGTCCACACGAAGGCCGCGTAGCAGTCCTCCACGCCCGCGGGGTACGGGTCCTCCGGTGCGAGGCGGTACTCGACGTTCACGGCCACGACGCCGTGCTCCGCGACGATGTCGACGACCCGCGCCGTCTCCCACGAGCGGTGGCCGACGATCATGCCGCCGCCGTGGATGTTCACGAAGCCCGGGAGCGTCGAGGTCTCGGACCCCGCGGGGCGGAAGATCGTGACCTCGATGTCCGGGGCTCCGGGCGGGCCGGGGATGACGCGGTCCTCCCACGTGATGTCCCGGCCGGCGATCACGGTGTCGTTGTCCGGGAACATCCGGTCGACGCCGTCGCGCGGCAGGGTCTCGCGGGTGAGCGGGGGCTGCGGGTTCTTCGCGATCTCGTCGAGCACGGCCTGCACGTCGGGATCGAAGGGGACGGGGATGGTCATGGTTCTCCTCGGGTGGGACGGCGTCAGGGGCCTTCGGGGTCGACGACCCCGCGGTCGGCCCAGAAGGGCTCGACGAGACGGCGCAGCTCGGCGGCGCCGATGCGGTCGACGAGGGCGGCCGCGTCGAGGTTCGCCTGCAGCTGCGCGAGGCGGGAGGCGCCGAACAGGGTGGTCGTCAGGGCGGGGTGGGTGAGGGTGAAGGCGATGCCGAGCTGGGCCGGGGTCACGCCGAGGTCTTCCGCGACCGCGGTGAACGCAGGGACGTCGGCGATGATCCGCTCGCGGATGTCGCCGGGGTCGCGCCCGATCTGCCGGCCGCCGTTCACCGTCCCGGCGAGGATCCCGCCCTCCAGGCAGTCTGAGGCCTGCAGCGTGAGGCCCTGCTCCCAGAGGCGCGCGAACGGCTCGCCGTCCGGGATCGACCGGCGCGAGACGCTGTACTTGAGCTGCGCGATCTGCGGACCGGGCACGCCTTCCGCGGCGGCGAGGTCGATCAGGGTCTGGATGCTCCCCGCCGACCAGTTGTTCACGCCCCACGCGCGGATGAGGCCGGCGTCGGTGAGGGCGGCGAGGTCGAGCACGAGATCGCGCAGCTCGAGGTCGTCGCGGCGCAGGTCGCCGAGGATCACGAGGTCGGCGTGCTCCGTGCCCACCCGCATCAGGGCGTTCTCGAGCTGCGGGCGGAAGCCGTCGGCGCCGAAGGCCTCCAGCCAGAGCTTCGACGACAGCAGCCACTCCTCCCGGCGCAGCCCCGCCGCGCGCACCATCGCCGAGAAGATCACGTCGGTGAAGACGGGCGGGGCGCCGGGTGCGGAGTACACGCCCACATCGAAGAGGTTCACGCCACGGTCGGTGGCCTCGCGCAGGAGTGCGACCGCGTCGGCGAAGTCCATGCGGTCGTAGGTGTGCCACGAGCCCAGCGAGAACAGGGAGGCATGCAGGCCGCTGCGGCCGATCTCGCGAAGGGGGAGGGGAGTGGTCATGATGCTCCTCAGAGGCTCGGGTCGATGACGGCCTTGACCTCATCGAGGTGGTGCATGTGGGCGATCTTCGCGGAGGCGTCGGCGAGTCCGACCGGGGCGCTGAACAGGTCGTCCCACGGGAAGCGGTCGGCGAAGGCCGTGAAGAAGTCGATCGCGCGGGCGTAGTCGGAGATGTCGCCGTTGAGCGAGCCGACCACCGTGAGCTCCTTGCCCATGATCGTGCTCAGGGCGAAGCCGTCTCCGGCGGGGCCGGTCGAGCCGACGATCGCGACGGTGCCGCGCTGGGCGGCCATGCCGACGGCGTCCGGCCCGACGCTCGGGGCGCCCGCGAAGTCGAACACGTGGTCCGCCCCCTGGCCTCCGGTCAGCGCCAGGACCTGGTCGACGACGGGCCCGTCGCGGAAGTCCACGACGGCGTCGGCGCCGAAGCGGGCGGCGAGCTCCAGACGGGCCGCGGGAGCGCCGACGGTGATGACCTGCCCGGCACCCGCGATCTTCGCGACTGCCGTGGCGAAGATGCCGAGGGCGCCGGAGCCCTGCACCACCACGCGGGAGCCGGGGCGGATGCGACCGGCCCGCTCGAACGCGCGGAGGACGGTCTTCGCGGCGCAGCCCGCCATGGAGGCCCAGGTGTCCTTCACCGCCGCCGGGAGCAGGAGCTTGGCGGCACCCGGGGTCACGTACGCGTACTCGGAGAGCCCGGCCGTCGCGAACGGCGGCACGTCGGCGCGCTGGAGGAAGCCGTAGCCGCGGCGGGAGCAGGCGACCGGTTCCCGCAGCACGACGCACCCGTGGCACTCGCCGCAGGTGGACTCCGACCAGCCGATCCGGTCGCCAGGGGAGAGCGGGCGGCCGAGCGCGTCGCGGGTGTCGGGTCCGGTGGCCACGATCTCGCCGACCATCTCGTGGCCGAGGACCATGGGCAGCATGCCGGGGAACGACATCTTCCCCTCCCAGATCTCGATGTCCGTGCCGCACAGCGTGGTGCAGGCGATGCGGACGAGGGCGGCGCCGGGTTCGATCTCGGCGGGCAGCGGGAGGTCCTGCAGCGTGAGCGGCTCGCCGTGCGCGGTGAGCACCGCGGCGCGGGTGGTGGTGGGGAGGATCATGGTTCTCCAGTCGCGGGGCGGGTGGCGGGATCGAAGACGGTCCTCCGCGGTGCCCGGGAGGGGCGGAAGCGATCCGGCACGGAGGGGGTCGGGGGTCAGACGAGGAGCTGGCCGCCGTCGACGGGGACCGAGACCCCGGTGATGTGGCTGGCGGCCTCGCTCGCGAGGAACAGCACGAGCGGGGTGACCTGGTCGACCTCGGCGATGGTGCCGAGCGGGATGCGCGACTCCCACGCGGCGCGGGCGTCCGGGTTCGAGGCGAAGTCGGCGGTCAGGGGCGTGAGCACGGGGCCGGGGGCGACGGCGTTGACCCGCACCCCGGAGCCGGCGAGCTCGATGGCCGCCGTCCGGGTGAGCGCGTCGACCGCGGCCTTCGTGGCCTCGTAGTGCCCGAGGCCGGGAGTGGGCTGCCGGGCGCCGATCGAGGAGATGTTGACGATGGCCCCGTGGCCGGCCGTGGCGAGCAGCCCGCCGAAGACCCGCAGCATGAGGAACGTGCCGCGGACGTTGACCCGCAGGGCCGCATCGACCGCGTCGACCGCGACCTCCTGGAGCGTTCCCCCGCCGGCGACGACGCCGGCGTTGTTGACGAGGACGTCGAGTCCGCCGGCCTCGCGGAGCCGTTCGGCCGCCGCCAGCACCGACGCTTCGTCGCCGATGTCGAGGGGGAGGGCGGTGGCGCCGATCTCGGCGGCGACGGCTGCCGCGGCGCCCTCGTCCACGTCGCCGATGAACACATCATCCCCGGCGGCGCGGAAGGCGGTGGCGATGCCGCGGCCGAGCCCGGAGGCTCCTCCGGTGACGAGGATACGGCGCGGGGAAGCGGTCATGGTCGTCCTCACTGACGGGTGTTCTGACGGGATGAGTCCGTTATATTCTACAAACATAGAAAAACACAACCCCGTGCCCCGAGACGGCGAAGGAGCCCTCATGCCCGATGCGACATACCCCCGCAAGCCGCTGTCTCCGGGAGGCGCGACGGTGCCGCCGCTCGCCCTCGGATCGTGGAACACCTGGGATCGCATGGAGTTCGACGACGCCGTGCAGCTCATCCACCGGGCGGTCGAGCTCGACGCCGGATTCTTCGACATCGCGTACTACAACATGGGACCGCACGCCGAGAACTCCCGGACCGACATCCTCTTCGGGGAGGCCTTTCGCGCGAGCGGGGTGGACCGTGCCGACGTCGTGCTGTGCGGCAAGCTCTGGCTCTGGGACTGGCCGAACCAGGGCTTCCGTGGGCAGATCGAGGAGTCGCTCGAGCGGGCCGGCCTCGACCGCTTCGACACCCTCGTGGTGGGGGACTACCTCGACGCCCCGGACATGCCGCGACTCGTCGCCGACGTGAACGCCCTCCTCGCGGACGGCCTGGTCGACTCGTGGGGGATCAACAACTGGCGGATCACGGACACCAGGGCGGCGCTGGCCGAGGCGGAGGTGCAGGGGGCGACCGGCCCCTCGTTCGCGCAGCTCAAGTACGGCATCGCCCGACGGGCCATGGCGGAGGGTGACGCGTACGGCCCGCTGTTCGCCGACGGAACCCTCGCGCTGCAGGCCTCGGACGTGTTCGAGGGCGGAATCCTCGCGACGGGACGGATGCCTCAGCGCAAGATCGGTGCCGATGTCGGAGGTATCCGCGAGCGGATCCTCGCCGTGTACCCCGAGGTCGCGCGGGTCGCGGGGGAGTTCGGGGTGACCCCGGCCGCCCTCGGCATCGCCTTCTGTCTGGCGAACCCCGCGACGGCTACCGTGCTCTTCGGTGCCTCCCGCGTCGCACAGCTCGAGGAGAACCACGCCGCCCTCGCCCTCGCCCGCGACCACGGAGCCGAGGTCCGCGCCGCCCTCGCCGACTGCCGCGTCGACCACGCCGTCCGCTCCGACGGCTCCTGGTGACCTTTCGCGCCTGCCCCCCTCCGC